>NZ_JBDJMT010000008.1:0-153527 GCF_039674045.1 Stenotrophomonas sp. TWI602 | reverse complement strand
GTGGGGGCGGGGGGCGGGGGGGGGGGCCCCCCCCGCTCCTCTGGCATCGGGCGGGCCCCCCCCCCGCCCCCGCCACTACCGATACCATCGCGCGCGATTACGCCGGCGCACCGGGCAACGGCACCACCGCTCGCTTCGCGGTCAACGTACTGCCCACCGAGGCCACCACCGTGCAGCCGATCGCTGCCCACTGCAGCGTGGTCAGGTGCTCGGCGAGCAACCCCATCGCCAGCAGCGCGGCGACCGCCGGCTCCATGCTGATCAGGATGCCGAAGGTCTCCTTCGGCAATCGCTTGAGCGCCATCATCTCCAGCGACATCGGGATCGCGCTGGAGACGATCGCCACGCCCAGCCCGAACAGCAGGATCTTCGGATCCAGCAGTGCCATGCCCGCGTGCGCCACGCCGACCGGCACCACCACCAGCGCCGCCGCGCACAGCCCCAGCGAGACGGTGTGCCCGGCCGGCAGATGGCCGGCACGCTTGCCGAAGATGATGTACATCGCCCAGCACACCGCCGCGCCCAGGGCGAACATCACCCCGGCCGGATCCAGTGGCTCGCCATGGCCCAGCGGCAGCAGCAGCAACAGCCCGACCAGCGCGCAGCCGACCCAGACGAAATCGACCGGCCGCCGCGAGGACCACATCGCCACCGCCAACGGCCCGCAGAATTCGATCGCCACCGCGATGCCGAACGGGATCGTGCGCAGCGCCATGTAGAACAGCAGGTTCATCACCCCCAACGTGATGCCATAGCGGAAGATCGCCCCCGCATCCGCGCGCGAGGTGGTCCAGCGCCACGGCCGGAACACCATCAGCAGCACCAGCGCCGAGAAGCCCACGCGCAGTGCGCTGGTGCCCTGCGCACCGATCAGCGGGAACAGCTGTTTGGCATACGAGGTGCCGACGGCCAGCGAGGTGACCGAGCCCAGCACGGCCAGGGCGGGAAAGAACGTAGAGAGGCGGGAGGTCGACATGCGCACAGGATATTGCGGATCGCCTGCCGACGCCGCCTTACTGCTGGCCCTGACGGCGGCCTCGATGTGCCGCGCTCGGAAGGCGTGAACGTTGCCCGGGCGGAGCTACCTGCGTCAGCGCGTGGCCGACAGCGCAGCATCGAACAATGCCGTCGCTTCCGTGATCGCGGCCCCGTGTGTGGCCTGCTTGTCGGCCGCCACCTGGCAGAGTGCGCCGACGCGCGTCTGGCCCAAAGCGGTGCAGCTGGACAGGAAGTCGTAGTGTCCCACCGCCGGCAAGGTGGTCAGCGTCGCCTTCGGAAGTGCCGAGGCAGCCACGTCGCTGTTGGTGGCCGGCGAGGCCACGGTGTCGGCTGCACCGACGATGATCGAGACCGGCGGCCTGACCTTCTCCAGTTCCTCCGGGGCGAAGGCCTGCACCATGGCCGGCGCAATCAGGAACACGGCGTCCACGCCTGGGATGGCGCGATCCTCACCGGCCTTGGCCACCCATGGGGCCAGTTCCGGTGTGTCTGCAGCCGCCATCCGGCGGGCAAGCGTCAGCGCCGGGTTCTCCGCCTGCGGGGCGCATACCCCATCGGCGGGATATGCGCGGCAGAATGCCAGCAGCCGCTTCACGTCCGGGCGTGCGCCCGCGGCGACCAGGGCAGTGAACCCGCCGGCCGAATAGCCCGCGATGCCCAACCGGGTGGCATCGATCTCCGCGGCCAGCGCCGGGTCGGCCTGCACCGCGGCCAGCGCGGCAGCCAGGTCATCCACGCGGTTCCACATCAGGATGCTGCCGGCCGCGGTCATCGGGTCCACCCCGTTGTTGCCGGGATGATCCACGGCGATCACCACGTATCCGGCCCGCGCCATCGCGGTGCCGAACCAGCCCATCATCCGGGCACTGCCACCGTTGCCGTGCGAGAGCAGCAGGACCGGCCAGCGGCCTTTGGCGATGGCGGCATCGGCGGCCGCCGTACCGACCTCGAACAAGGGCGCCCCCGGCGGGCCGATCGTCAGCGCGGTTTCCTGCGCATCGGGCTGGGCCGGATACCACACGGTGTAGCGCACGTTGTCGCGGTGGTCGGCATCGCGCACGGCCGCACTGGGCGTATGTGCAACGCCGTGCCGCTCGCCAACGGGCGGCACGGCCCCAGCGGCAAACAGGGGCAGGCACAGCGCCAGCAGCGCGGCACAACAACGGGCGGTCATTCGCATGGGTCAATCTCCTTGAGGTGCAACGTGTCGGCCAGCGGCAGCCAGATCTCCACCCCGCCGTGGCCGCTGCGGTCATCGAAGCGCGCGTCGTAGCGCTCCAGGTCCGGTGCGTCGGTCAGGGTCAGGCCGGACGCCGGCAGATAGTCATTCAACAGCCAGAACCAGGTGGAGCGGATCGCGGAAATGTGCCCGGCATGCCAGGCCACCACATACTCGCGAGGCGCAATCGAGATCGCCTGCCAGCCAGCGGGCACGGGCGCAGAGGCAGGGATCTCCACGCCGGCGATGTAGTCAAAGCCGCCGTCAGCGTCATTGTTGCCGCACACGCCGTAGGCGATCTGCGCGCCCAACCCATGCGCCTCGTCCAGGCGCTGCCATTGCGAAGGAATCGATGCGACGGTCGCGGCGGTATGGCGTGCACCGATGCCGGCCACGCGCAGGGCACCGCGGTGCGCGCGATGGGGTTCGATCGTGCAGGGTGTCGAGGGATCGATCAGCTTCAATGCCTCGACCAACACCATGCCGGCCAGCCCCTGCTCGCGCACCTGCTCGGGCGAACGTCCGAACTGCTCGGAAAATGCGCGGGTAAAGGCCGCGTGTGAGGCGTAGCCGGCAGCAATGGCCACCTCGAGAATGCCATCGGCCCCGGCCGCCAGCTGGTGCGCGGCGTGGGTCAGCCGGCGGCCTCGCAGATAGCGCACCACCGAGGTCCCGGTGCTGAGCTGGAACAGCCGCGAGAGATGGAACGGCGACAGCCCCACCACGCCGGCGATATCGGCCAGCGACGGGTTTTCAGCGAAGTGGCTTTCGATGTACCACAGGGCCCTGCGTGCCGCACCCATACCGCCAGATCCATGCCGATGAACGGGACCGCAGCGTAACCCAGCGCGCGCCGCGCCATTTGATCGTTCTTGCTGTCCGCTGCAACGCGCCGCGCCTGTTGTCTCAGCCCCTCACCGCCGCTTCGATGGCCGCCACGTCGATCCTGCGCATGGTCATCATCGCCTCGAACGCGCGCCGGGCCACGGCGGGGTCCTTGCTGGTCACCGCGTCGGTCAATACCCGCGGGGTGATCTGCCAGGACAGGCCCCACTTGTCGCGGCACCAGCCGCAGGCGCTTTCCTCGCCGCCGTTGCCGACGATCGCGTTCCAGAGCCGGTCGGTCTCGGCCTGGTCATCGGTCGCGATCTGGAAGGAGAAGGCTTCGCTGTGCTTGAACGCCGGTCCGCCGTTGAGCCCGAGGCAGGGAATGCCGGCGACGGTGAAATCGACGGTGAGTACGTCCCCCTGCTTGCCGGAGGGGAAGTCGCCCGGTGCGTGGTGCACCGCGTGCACCGCGCTGTCCGGGAAGGTGGCGGCGTAGAAGGTGGCGGCGTCCAGCGCGGTACCGTCGAACCAGAGGCAGATCGTATTCTTGCTGACCATGGGCATCTCCTGCAGCGGAGGAAGGCGGCCTGGCCTGCGCGGGGCCGCCGAATCGCGCGGAGGCTCAGGCTGTCCACCCAGCGCAGGCTCAGGGTAGCGACGGGGCTGTTAACCCAGCGCGCGGGTAGCTGCGGCGACGCACGAGGCGCGCCTGCGCCCGCGGGGGCTCGGCAGCGGGAAGTATGAATACGAGAGCGCCTGGAGTCGCCGGCCTTGCGCATCGGTGCCGATGTCCGATGCGGTTGATGATGCGAATCATTGCTATTACCATAGTGTGATCCGGGTCGCGCAAGGGATGCGTACCCGTGAACAGTTATCGAGCCCGCGCCGGGTCACCGCCCCCGCCAGCCGCTTCCTGCCCCCACCCGCTCCGCCGCAGGCCACCCAGGACGCCGGCCTTGCCCGTTGCCGCCTTTCTGGAAACGCCGATGACCCGCTCCGCCCACGTGCTGTCCCGCCCGTCGATGCACCGTCGCCCGCTGCCGCAGGCCTTGATGGTGGCGCTGTGCGCCCTCGCCGTTGCGCCTGCGTTCGCGCAGGATGCGACTCCTGACGCCACCACCCTGGACAAGATCGTGGTCAAGGGCGAGCGCGCCGAAGGCTATTCGGTCCGCCGGACCTCGGCCGGAACCCGCTTCGATCTGGCCCCGCGCGAGATCCCGCAGTCGGTCAGCATCATCAGCCACCAGCGCATCGAAGATCAGAACCTTGATGACATCATCGACGTGCTGGCCAACACCACCGGTGTGAGCAGCACCCAGTCCGATACCGAGCGCACCGAGTTCTATGCGCGCGGTTTCTACATCGACAGCTACCAGTTCGACGGCCTGCCGACCCAGATGGTGCAGAACTGGAGCTACGGCGATTCCGGCCTGGACCTGGCCCTGTATGACCGCGTGGAAGTGGTCCGTGGCGCCACCGGCCTGCTGAGCGGCGCCGGCAACCCGTCTGCCTCGGTGAACCTGATCCGCAAGCACGCCGACAGCGCCGAACTGACCGGCAACGTGTCGGTCAATGTCGGCAGCTGGGGCCGCACCCGCAGCACGGTGGATGTAACCACCCCGCTGAACGCCAGCGGCTCGGTGCGCGCGCGCGTGATCGGCAGCTACCTGGATACCGAATCGCAGATGGACCGCTACGACCAGCACAAGACGCTGGGCTATGCGGTGATCGATGCCGACCTGACCCCGGACACCCAGCTGAGCGTGGGCTACGACTACCAGCAGAAGCGCGCGAACGGCGCGACCTGGGGTGGCTTCCCGATGCTGTTCTCCGATGGCAGCCCGACCCCGTTCGATGCGTCCTTCAGCGCCAACCCGCGCTGGACCTACTGGGATACCACCAGCAAGCGCCTGTTCGCCACGCTGGAGCATGCGTTCGCGAACGACTGGAAGGTCAAGCTCGGCGCAACGCACGACACGACCAAGGCCGATGACAAGTTGTTCTACCCGGCCTACAACGACTGGACCAGCGGTGCATCGCTGCTGGACAAGACCACCGGTGCCGGCGTTACGCCCTCGGCAGGGTTCTACAACACCGAGCGCAAGGTCAATGCGGTGGACGGCTTCGTGGAAGGTCCGTTCCAGCTGTTCGGTCGCGAGCACCAGTTCATGGCCGGCCTGAGCTACAACAAGCGCGAGTTCGCCAACTACGGCGACTACCAGATGGGCTGGGCGCCGCTGGACAACTATCTGGCCGGTGTGGCGGATTTCCCCGAACCGAACTGGGTCGGCACCCTGCCGCTGCAGAGCGAAGGCACCATCACCCAGAAAGCCGGCTACGTCGCCACCCGCCTGTCGCTGGCCGATCCGCTCAAGCTCATCCTGGGCGCGCGCTACACCGACTGGAAGAGCGAAGGTGAAGGCGATGACCGTTCGCACAAGGTCACCACTCCGTACGCCGGCCTGGTGTTCGACATCAACGACACCTACTCCACCTACGCCAGCTATACCGAGATCTTCCAGCCGCAGACGGCGCGCGACCGCAGCGGCAGCTACCTCGATCCGGTGGACGGCAAGAGCTACGAAATCGGCGTCAAGGGCGCCTGGTTCGACAATCGCCTGAACGCCTCCGTCGCTGCGTTCCGCATCGAGCAGGACAACGTCGCACAGGTCACCAGCGAGCTGATCCCCAGCCGCCCGGGTGAGTTCGCCTACATCGCCGCGCGCGGCACGGTGAGCCGTGGGTTCGAGTTTGAGCTCAACGGCGAACTGGCCCCGGGCTGGAACGCGACCCTCGGTGCCTCGCGCTACGTGGCCAAGGACATCAACGATGCGGACATCAACACCAACCTGCCGCAGACCACCATCAAGCTGTTCACCAGCTACACCCCGCAGTCGCTGAGCTCGCTGACGGTCGGTGGCGGTGCCAACTGGCAGAACGGCATCTACTATCCGGTGCCGGCCTATGGCCGTATCGAGCAGGGTGGCTATGCGCTGGTCAGCGCGTTCGTGCGCTACCGCATCTCGCCGGCGTTCAGCGTGCAGGCCAACCTCAACAATCTGCTGGACAAGACGTACTTCTCGCAGATCAACGGGTACGGCGCGTACGGTGATGGTCGCAATGGCTCCATCACCTTCAACTGGTCGTTCTGACCGGTCTTTGATCGTATCGCTTCAACAACGGGGAGCCGGGCATTGCCCGGCTCTCTGCGTTTGGGGCCCCGGCAGATGGGTCGAGAGCCGGCCAGCGGCCGGCACTACCATCAAGGCCGCGCGCGCAGCACCAGATCATCACGGCCTGGCACGCAGCAGCGCCAGTCCAAACCCGATGAAGATCGTGCCGACCACACGGTCGAACACCTTGCGCAGCCCCGGCTTGGCCAGATGCCCGGCCAGCCCGCGGCCACCGGCGGCATACACCGTGTACCAGAACATCTCCATCACCGCGAAGGTGCCCACCAGGATCACGAACTGCGGCAGCTGCGGCTGGGTGAGATCAACGAACTGCGGCAGGAACGCCGAGGCGAACAGCAGCAACTTGGGGTTGCTGATGCCGATGATGAATCCATCGCGGAACAGCACGGTGCGTGAACTGGGCACCAGCGCCGTGGTGCTGCCGACGTCGATCGGCGCATCACCGCCGCGCCAGGCCTTGATCCCCAGGTACACCAGGTACGCCACGCCCGCGTAGCGCAGCACGTCGAACACCATCGGCGAGGCCTTGAGCACCGCGCCCAGCCCGGCGGCGGAGATCGCCAGGGCCAGTACCAGCGCGGTCAGGCAGCCGGCCATGGCGGCGATACTGCGACGGAAACCCACGCGCACGCTGCGGGTCATCACGTGCAGCATGTTCGGGCCGGGCGTGCCGCACAGGACGAACACGGTGACGGCGAAGATCCACCAGGTATGCAGGTTCATGGCAATGCCGTTCAGGAGAGGTAGTGCCGGCCGCTGGCCGGCTCCCCATGATGCCTGACGCAGACAGCACCGGCATGCCAGGCACGCGCGGTGGCCGGTGTGCGCAACGCATTTGTCCGTCCCTGCACGCAGCGGGGCGTGACCGGTACTGCTGCAAGCCGGCACCGGGGCGCCCTGATGGCGCCCCGGTGTGTCACCTTCGCATCAGCCCGCGATCAGAACCGCAGGTCCGCGCGCACGTACCAGTAGCGCCCGCGCGGAATGTCGTAGGTGGACGCGTCATAGCCGTTGAGCGAGCACGACAGGCAGATCGGCGGATCCTTGTCGAACACGTTGTTCAGGCCGGCGCTGAGTTGCAGACCCTTCATCCAGTCGACCTTGTAGCCCACCTGCATGTCGTGGAAGGTGGTGGCCGACAGTTCGTTGGTGCCTTCGGCCTGGTTGCTGCAGATCGGGAAGGCGGCCACATCGCCGCACTCCTCGGTGAGCTTGGAGATGTGGCGCACCGTCCAGGAGGCGTTCCAGTTGGACAGGTTCCAGCTCAGCGTGGCATTGCTGGTCCACTCCGGGATCGAGCTGTCGGCCACTTCCACACCCGGCTCCTGCGGCTGCTTCTGGCCGGCGGCCCCCAATGCCTCATAGCGGCCGACGAAGGTGTTCTGCCAACCGAGCTTGAACTGCCCGATCTCCGTCTGCGGCAGGGTCCAGAACAGATCCACGTCCCAGCCATCGGTCTTGATCGAGCCCAGGTTGGTCAGCCGGTTGTTGAAGCTGCTGACCGCACCGGTCGAGGCGCGGGTGATGCCACTGCAGTACAGCGGGTCCAGTGTGTCCACGCACAGATCAAGCTGGGTTTGGGCGTTGATCGCCTGGATCGCGCCTTCAATGTGGTGACGGTAGAACGTCACCTCGACATCGAAGCGCTCCGACCAGGACGCGTTGCTGCCGAACCACGGGCTCCACACGAAGCCGGCGCTGAAGCTGCGCGAGCGCTCCGGATCCAGTTCCGCGTTGCCGCCGGTGGTGACCGATATCTGCGAGTTGGCCTGCTGGAAGCCGCCCGGCACGCCGAGTGCGGCACAGTTGGCGGCACTGCCGCGCGGCGGCGTGCCCCCCAGCCCGACCGAGCACGGATCGAACAGCTGCAGATCGGCACGCGCGGCCGAGCCGTACAGTTCGCCGATGGACGGTGCGCGGAAGCCTTCGGCATAGCTGGTGCGCAGCACGAAGTCATTGGTCACCTGCCAGCGCAGACCGTACTTCGGGGTGAACTCGCCGCCGAAGGTGGAGTAATCCGAGTAGCGCCCGGCCAGGCTCAGGTCGAGTTTTTCCCCGAGCGCGCTCTTGGCGAAGATCGGCACGCTCAGCTCCAGGTAGGCCTCGTTGACATCGTAGGAACCGGAGGTCGGCAGTGACGGCACGCCGTTGTAGTGACCGATCACAGTCAGCGGATCCGGATCGTAGCGGCCCTCGTACTTGCGGTACTCATAGCCGGTGGCGAACGAGACCGGGCCGGCCGGCAGGTTGAAGAGCTCACTGCTCAGGTTGGCGGTGAACAGGCTCAGCTCGTTCTGGCTGCGGTCGCGCACGACCGGCTGGATCCAGCGCAGCATGTCCGGGGTGATCGAGCCGACCCCACCGAAGATGTTCAGCGGTACGCAGCCGGGGGTGGCCGCACATAACGCGGGATCACCCAGCGCCATGTTGACCTTGTAGATGTCATAGCTGCCGTAGTTGGTCTGCTCGGCCTTGTTCTTGCTGTACATGCCGTTGAGGTCCCAGAACCAGCTGCGGTCGGCGGCCTGGAACTGGCCGACCAGGCCGGTGGCGAAGTACTGGGTATTGACCTCCTGCTCGAACACGCGCGCGCCGCCTTCGACCGGGCGACGGCCGATCAGGCTCATGTTCCCCGAGGCGACCAGATCGAAGCCGAACGGGTTGTAGGGATTCAGCCCGGAGACCACGATATTGTCCGCCAGCGGATTGCCGGTGGCGCCGTCCGGGCCGAAGAACAGCGGCTCGGGGCCGGCCTGGTTGGTGGATTCGCGGCGGTTGCCCAGTGCCTTGATGTACCACTGGATGTCATCGGTGAGGTCGAAACGGAACTGGCCGAAGATGCCCTTCCGCTCGGACGGGGTGAGCACCAGGTTGTACTCGGCGAAGTTGAAGCGATCGGCCGAGGTGAAGCAGTGGTAGTCGTCGCTGCGGTTGCAACCGGCGCTGCCGTCATAGCGCGGATTGCTCACGCCGGTGTTGGGCACGATGTTCTGGCTGGCGCCGGTGTTGGGGTCCACGAAGGCGAACCGCCCCTGCGGAATGCCGCCACTGCCGAAGGCCAGCCCGGTACCCGGAATCGGGAAGCGCGACTGTTCGCGGTCCCGTGCATACACCGGGTCCTGCTTGGTCCAGCTCGCGCCCAGGAACAGGCTGTAGCGGTCACCGCTGGTGCCCCAGGCCAGGTCCACGCCCTTCTGGGTGCCATCGCCCTTGGTGTATTCGCCGTAGTTCATCGTCACCTGCGCGCCGTCGAATTCGCGGCGGGTGATGATGTTGACCACACCGGCGATGGCGTCGGAGCCGTACAGCGACGACGCGCCGTCTTCGAGTACTTCGATGCGCTCGACGATGGCCAGCGGGATGGTGTTCAAGTCTGTCGCCGCGCCCACGCCGGAGGCGGAGGATTCGTTGACCCAGCGGATGCCGTCGACCAGCACCAGCACGCGCTTGGCGCCCAGGTGCCGCAGATCGACCTGGGCCGAGCCCGCGCCCACCCCGCTGCCATCCGGCGGGAAGCCGAAGTTGCCCGAGGAATTGAACTTCGCATTGAGCGCCGAACCGGAGCCGGTCAGCTGCTGCAGCACATCGCCGATCGAGGTCAGGCCGGTACGTTCGATCTCGGTGCGGGTGAGGGTCTGGATCGGCACCTGCCCTTCCACCTCGGCCCGCTTGATGCGGCTGCCGGTCACTTCCACCCGGTCCAGATCGGTCGTGCTGCGGGGCGCGTCCTGCGCGCTGGCCAAGGCCGGCGCAGCCAGCAGCAGGCACAGCGATACGGCAACCGCCAGCGGGCGGTGGTGCAGGTTGTTCATTCGCTCTCTCTCCAAAGGAATGTCGGGCTGGGCTGCCGCGCCCCCTGCATGGCGGCAGCGTCTCCTTTGTAAACAACCTGTAAATGTGAAGGAGTGACGTGCGCCTCGCTTTCACGGGAATTCGACAAAACCGACTGCGCAGGGTCCAGCTATGGAGGCAGCTCCCGTGCGACGCGTAGGAACGCAAATGTCGCTGTTTTCAAGGGTCGTTGAAGGCATCCAAGGTGGGCGTCGTGCCGCTGCTGCGCGAACGCCATCCGCTTGATGCCAGGATTCGGGTGGCGACCGGAACCTTGGCATTTGCGCCATCCAGCGCGTCGGAATCGGCTTCAGTGCGCAGCCGTTGAACGTCGCCCGCACGGGCATCCACGTGCTACACCGCCCATGATGCGGTGGGATCGCGATCGGCACGTGCTTCCCACGTCCGTGGTCACCGGTGGAGCGATGGACCGGTGATGCGAATGGCCCGCCTCAGCGGCAGCTGTTCATCCTCGAGTCGGCTTGCCCTCACTCCCTTTCACCCCGCGCCGTTATGCTTTCCGGCATGACTCGACTTCCCCTGTATTTCTTCAGCGCGACCGTCCTGCTGGCCTGCACCGGGGTCAGCCCGGTGGCCGATGCCCAGAACCTGGATGCCCAGCGCGCGCAGCTCAAGGCCGTGATCGACAATGCCGAGCGCGGCCAGTTCGATCCTGCCCAGGCGGCGGCACTGAGCAGGCACCCGCTGTATGGCTGGGTCGAATTCGCCAACCTGCGGCGCAACATCGATACCGTCAGCAACGTGCAGGCGCAGGATTTCCTGAAGCGCTACAACGGCCAGGCGGTGGCCACCAGCTTCCGCAACGTATGGCTGCCCGCGGTGGCGCGGCGCCAGGATTGGCCGACGCTGCTCGCCAACTGGACCGACACGACCAACGTCGGCCTGCGCTGCGCCCAGCTCAACGCACGCCAGGCTACCGGCAAGGCCGATGCGCAGTGGGTCAGCGAGGCGCAGGCGATCTGGCGCAGTACCGGCAAATCGCTGCCCGATGCCTGCGATCCGGTGTTCGCGGTGCTGGACGCCAAGGGCGGCATGAACGCCGAACTGCGCTGGGCGCGCATCGATGCCGCTGCCGATGAGCAGCAGCCGGCGGTGATGCGCAGCGCCGCGCGCGGCCTGCCCGCTGCCGACCTGGCGTTGGCCAACACCTATGCCGCCTTCGTCGACAAGCCCAACGCCAGCGCGTTGAACTGGCCACGCAATGAGCGCAGCCGGCGCATCGCCACCGATGGCCTGGCCAAGCTGGCCAAGGCCGATCCCGGAGCCACCGAACAGCAGTTGCCGCAGTACGCCGACGCCCTGCAGCTGAGCGCCGCGCAGCGCGCGCAGGTGCTGTACCAGATCGCGTTGTGGACGGTCGCCTCGTACGGTCCCGACTCCGCCCGTCGCCTCAATGCGGTGCCCGAATCGGCGTACGACGAGCGCCTGCACGAATGGCGCACGCGCGAAGCGCTGTCGCGCGGCGACTGGCCAGCCGCACTGACCGCCATCCGCAAGATGGGCCCCACCCAGCGGGCCGACTCGCGCTGGCGTTATTTCGAAGCGCGCATGCTGGACAAGACCGGCAAACGCAGCGAAGCGCAGGCGGCCTTCCGTGAGGCGGCCCGTGCGGCCACCTTCCATGGCTTCCTGGCCGCCGACCAGCTCGGCCAGAACTACACGCTGTGCCCGTGGGAACCCAACGACAGCGCCCAGGCGCAGGCGGCGGTCGCGCGGGACCCGGCGATCGTGCGGGCGATGGAACTGTTCAAGATCGAACGTGCCGGCTGGGCCGTGGCCGAGTGGAACGATGCGCTGAGCCGCTATGACAACACGCAGCGTCGTCTCGCCGTGGAAGTGGCCCGCGACAACGGCTGGTTCGACCGTGCGGTGTTCTCGCTCGGCAAGACCCCGGACGAGCAGCGCCTGTACTCGCTGCGCTTCCCCCTGCACCACGACGACAGCATCCGCCGCGAGTCCGCACGCAATGCCATCGACCCGGCCTGGGTCGCCGCGGAGATCCGTGCCGAGAGCATCTTCAACCCGAAGGCCCGCTCGCCGGCCAACGCCATGGGCCTGATGCAGGTCCTGCCCACCACCGGCGCGGCCGTGGCCAAATCGATCGGCCTGACCAACTACGGCGGCGCCGCCAGCCTCTACGACCCCGACACCAACATTGCCATCGGCACGGCCTACCTGCGCCAGCTGATGAACAAGTACGAGGGCCTGCCCTACGTCACGATTGCCGCCTACAACGCCGGCCCGACCCCGACCGCCCGCTGGCAGTCGCAGCGCCCGGGGTTCGATCCGGACATCTGGATCGAGACGATCAGCTACAAGGAAACCCGTGAGTATGTCGCGCGCATCCTGGCCTTCAGCGTGATCTACGACTGGCGCTTGAACGGCGACGCGCTGCCGGTGACCGATCGCATGAACGGCCGCCTGCAGGTCAAGCGCAAGACCTTCGCCTGCGCGGCCAACGCAGACAAGGGCGGCGACTGACCGGCCCCGGTATGCCGGTTGGCGTCGCCTTGGCCCACTGCGGCATCATGGGCGCATGAAGATCTATCTTGTTGGCGGCGCCGTACGCGACCGCCTGTTGCAGCAGCCCCCCGGTGACCGCGATTGGGTGGTGGTGGGCGCCACCCAGACGGAGATGGAAGCGCAGGGCTACAAGGCCGTGGGCCGTGATTTCCCGGTGTTCCTGCATCCGGACACCGGCGAGGAATACGCACTGGCCCGCACCGAGCGCAAATCCGGGCGCGGCTACCGCGGTTTCGTGGTGGATGCCGACCCGTCGGTAACGCTGGAAGAAGACCTGCAGCGGCGCGATTTCACCATCAACGCGATCGCCTGCGATGAGGCCACCGGTACGTTGGTGGATCCGTATGGGGGCGTGCGTGATATCCAACAGCGGGTGCTGCGCCACGTCGGTCCGGCCTTCATCGAAGATCCGCTGCGCGTGCTGCGTGCGGCCCGCTTCATGGCGCGCTTTGCCCCAGCCGGCTTCACCGTGGCCGAGGAGACGATGGCCCTGATGCAGCAGATCGCCGCCAGCGGTGAGCTTGAGGCACTGGTGCCCGAGCGTGTCTGGCAGGAGCTGCGACGCGCCCTCGCCTCCGCGCGGCCATCCGCCTTCCTGCGCACGCTGCATGATGCCCATGCACTGGGCCCGATCCTGCCGGAGCTGGAAGCACTGTATGGCGTGCCGCAGCGCGCGGAGTTCCACCCCGAAGTGGATACCGGCGTGCACCAGGAAATGGTCAGCGACATGGCCGCGCAGCTGGCCCCGGGCGATGACCTGATCGGCTTCGCCGCGCTGACCCACGACCTCGGCAAGGGCCTGACCCCGCCAGAGGAATGGCCGCGCCACATCATGCATGAGCAGCGCGGGGTGGCCCCGCTGCGTGCCCTGGCCGAGCGCCTGAAAGTGCCGGTCGATCACCGCCAGTTGGCCGAAGCGGTCTGCCGCGATCATCTCAACGTGCACCGCATCGACGAATTGCGCGATGCCACCGTGCTGGAGCTGCTGGCCCGGTGCGACGGCTTCCGTCGCCCGGAGCGGATCGCGCAGATCGCGCTGTGCTGCGAGGCCGACAAGCGCGGCCGACTGGGCTTCGAGGACAGCGACTACCCGCAGGGCACCACGCTCACCCGCCTGCACCAGGCGGCGCTGGCGGTCCAGGCGCGCGACCTGGACCTCAGCCACCTGAAGGGACCGGCGGTGGGTGAAGCGCTGGCCAAAGCGCGTACGCGGGCGATTGCGGCGGTGCGTTGACCTACGGGATCACCCGGCTGCGGCGACACGCCACGGCGGTTGCAGAAACCGTTCGAGCACATCAAAGAGGGTTATCTTCTCAAGGCCATATGCAACGCGGGCGCTACCGGATGGGCACCTCGAACGGCCCGGCGGGCAAGCCGTTGCGGTCGTAGAGCGTAATGACCGGGCTGCCCGCCCATCCATACCGGACCCGGGTAGCCTGCCCTGCGCCGTCGGCCTCAAGCACCACGTCGTTGCCGTCTATATGCGCCTGCGCGTAGCGGCAGCTGGCCTGGGTATCCCCGCAGAGTTCAAAACCGACCGGCGACAGTCCTCCGTGAGCGACCAGTCCGCTCTCGATGTCGGCAAAGGCAACACGCACGCCGTTGCCATCGCGGCGTGCCTGCACCGGCACCGGCCCGGACGCTGGCGCAGGATCGGCGTAGGCCAGATGAAGCGCGGCACGCGCCAGGCGTTGCCCAACTGCCTGCTTGTTGGCCGGGTGCAGGTCGTCGTGCTCGCCGATATCCAGCGCCACCACCAGCGCCGCGTGCGGATCGGTCGCCACGACCCTGCGCTGCGCCTCCCGCAGTTGCGCCCAGTCGCTGGCCTCTGGTTGCAGCGGCGCCGGGCCGAAGCCGGACAGCTGCACTACCAGCAGCGGCAGCGCGCTGCCGAAGCTGGCGCGCAGGCTGGCACGATAGGCGGCCAATTTCGCGGCATAGGCCCCAGCCTCGAACGTATTGGATTCCCCCTGGTACCACAGCGCGCCCCGCAGGCCATACCCGGCCAGCGGCGACACCATGCCGTTGTGGAGGGTGCCCATGCCCCACGACGACAGCCACGGCGCGGTCGGTGGCATGCGCTGGGCTGCCGGTACTGTCTGGTAGTCCCACGGGCCGGCAAGCGGCAGGCTTGACCTGTCAGCCAACCGCAGTGCGCGCGGCTCCGCCGGCAGGCCTCCTTCGCGATACGTGTTGAGCACGTTGACCACCAGCGTGTTCGCACCGGCGTGCAGCGTGCCGGCCGGCAGCACATAGCGTCGCGCCAGCCCGGCACCGAAGCTGCTGCCCACGATGCGACCGTTGATCCAGGTGGTGTCCAGTTCGTCGATCCGCCCCAACTCCAGCACGCTGGGCTGCCCGGCCTGCGCGGCGTCGAGCTGCAGCGTGGTGCGGTACCAGCCCATGCCAAGGTGGTCGGCCAGTGCCGGCGCAACCCACGCCGTCGTGGGGGACGCCCTCTGCCAGGGACCGGTATCGTCAACGCGCCATGGCTGGCGCCTATCGGCACTATCGCGCTGCCAGGCCTGTTCCCACTGCGCACCCCAGGCCACCAGTGCCGCCGCCGGGTCCTGCGCGTACTGGTCCAGCACGGCCAGGGCCGGCGCCTGCCCATCGACCCGGCGCAGCGCATCGGCGCGTGTCCAGGCCTCGATGCGCGACCCGTTCCACGACGCATTGACCAGCCCCATCGGCACATCCACGTCGCGTTGAAGCGCGCGCGCAAAGTAGTAACACGTGGCCGAAAACCCCCGCACGGTGTCGGGCGTGGCGGCCTGCCACTGCGGTGCATCGGCGAAGCGCTGCGTCGGCACCGCGCTGTCCTGGGCCGGAATCTGCAGCAGGCGGATGCGATCGTGGGTGGCCGCCGCCAGTTCGGCGCGGGCATCCAGCGTGCGCTCCACCGGCAGGGCCATGTTGGATTGGCCACTGCACAGCCACACGTCACCGATGAGCACGTCATCCACGCGCTGCTGCCGCCCCTGCGAGGCCACGTTCAACACATGCGGGCCGCCGGCCGGCAACGCGGGCAGGGTCGCCTGCCAGCGGCCGCTGCGATCGGCGCGCACGCGTTGCGCATGCCCGGCCAGCTGCAGGTCCACCCGTGCGCCCGGTGCCGCCGCGCCCCATACGGCAATCGGGCGGTCGCGCTGCACCACCATGTGGTCGGTGAACGGCGCGTCCAGCAGGGCTGGCGCTGCGTGGGTCGCCGCCACCGCAAAAAACGCAATCAGCAGCACGCCGACCGGCCCGGCAGGCCGCTGCAGGCTCACGGCTGGACCGCGAACAATCCGCCGGAACCGGGCCACTGCGCCAACGCCTGCTCGCCCAGTCGTGCACGCGCGGTGGTGATGAACAGCCGTCCGTCGGGCGCGAAGCACAGGCTGCCCACGTGCGGCGCCGGTACCGCGAGCGTGCGCAGGACGGCGCCGTTGGCGGCCAACTCCACCACCGAATGGCCGCCCCACATCGCCACCCACAGGTGGCCATCGCGCGCCATCGCCATGCCGTCGGGCTTGCCCGGCACGCCCAGGAAATCGGTGACCACCTTCGGCTCGCCCAACGTGCCTGCCACCACATCGGCCGGGTAGGCGAGCAGGGTGCGGGCCAAGGTGTCGATCACGAACAGGGTGGTTTCGTCAGCCGAGAACGCCATGCCGTTGGCCACGCCCAGGCCGTCGGCCACGCGCCGCGCCGGCGCATCCACGGCCGGCGCATGGAACAGTGCGCCGCGTCCAGTGAGCAGGCCTCGATGCATCGACCCGCCCCACAACCCGCCGCGGCTGTCGGTGACCAGATCATTGAGCCGGCACCCTGCGCCCACGTCCACTTCCGGGCCCGCCTGCAGCGGCCCGTCGGGTGCAAACGCGACAAAGTGCGTCTCGCCGTTGCCCACCAGCGTGCCGTCGGCCATGGCCAGCGACCAGACCGGCTCGGACAGCGGCACCCGTTCGCACTGGGTCCCGTCCCAACGCAACAGGCAGGGCGCAGTCGGATCGACCCATCGCAGGACACCGTCGGCACCGAACACGGGCGATTCGCCCACGGTGGTGCGCGCGTCGCACACCAGGGTAGCGCGCGCCGGTGCCGCCGCCTGCACGGCGTGCATCCAGCGGGAGGCACGCTCCCCCACCGCCTCGGCACTGCGGCCGGGCCGGTACAGGTCGGTGCCCACGCCGAAGGCGCTTACCCCGGCCTCGCGGAACTCAGCAACCTGCGCGGGAGCGACGCCGCCGACGGCGATCAAGGTAACCCCGCCCGGCAACACCGCCGACAACGCCTGCAGGCGCGGCTGCGCACCGTTGGCCGGGAACGCCTTCAGATGGCGCGCACCGGCGGCGATTGCGGCGAAGGCTTCGGAGGCCGTGGCAAACCCCGGCACCGGTACCATGCCGTGCGCGATCGACGCGGCGATCACCGCTGCATCGGTGTTGGGGGCCACGCAGAAGGCGCAGCCGGTGGCGGCCAACTGCTCGACCGCTGCGGTGCTGACCACCGTGCCCGCACCGATCAGCATGCGCCCCTGGAAATGTGCCACCAGGGTGCGGATGGTGCGCAGCGGGTCCGGTGAGTTCAACGGCACTTCGGCCAGCCGCACGCCGGCGGCGTACAGCGCCTCGACCACCGCGATCGCCTCGTCACCGGGCAGGCCGCGCAGGATCGCGATGATGCCGGTACGCGCCAGCGCGGCGTCGAATGTTTCTGCGTGTTCGTCGTTCATGCCAACGCTCCGGCTGCCTGATGCAATGCAAGGAAGCCGCGGGTGGAGGCGTCCTGCGAGGCAATGGAGCGGCTGCCGCCGCCCAGTTCGACCAATGCGCGTGCATACAACGCGCAAACCGGGGCGGCCCCCACCAGCGGCACGGCGTGCAGGGCCTTTGGCCACTGCCGGCGCACATCGGACAGCTCGGCGCCGATCAGCAGCCCGCGCAGATAGGCCGCGCCATCACGCCGCGGCAGGTCGCCGCGGATCACCTTCGCCCGCGCACCAAACAGCAACGTACCCAAGCCCATGCCGCCGTCGTGCGCGGCATGCAGGCCATCGATGAAGGCCGCCCCGTCGTGCGCCGGCCCATCGACCACCGAGGCAAGCAGGCCGGCGGCGGTGAGGCGATCGAATATTTCACCGGACATCGCGGTCATGAAGGCCACCACCGTGCCGCCCTCCAGCTGCACCCATTTGCTGTGCGTGCCCGGCAGCGCGACCACGCCGGTGTCGGGCACCGCACCGGCGGCGACCAGGCCGAGCAATTCGGTTTCCTCGCCGCGCATGATGTCCGGCGCGCCATCCGGCCGCCGACAGGCCAGGCCGGGCACGATCGCCACGGCATGCGCCCCTATCTGGACCGGGTGCAGTTGGCCGGCCAACGCGTCCAGCGTGGCCGGACATTCCACATAGCCCGCATCGCTCCAGCCGATGTTGGAGCCCACCATGCCGCTGGCGTAGATGCGCGTGGCCTGCGGCCACTGCGCCACCACATCCTCCAGCAGCGCCTGCATCTGTGCCCGCTCCAGCCCCGCAATGCCGCGCGGCTGTTCGATCGCGCCGGTCACCTGGCCGTCGTGGCCGATGCGGAACGCGCGGAAATTGGTGCTGCCCCAGTTGATGCCGATGATGTACGGCGTGGCTGCCTCACTCATTGCCGGGTCACTCCTGCGCCACCGTCCAGGGGAAACACCGCGCCGGTGATCCAGCTGCTGCGCGGTGACGCAAGGAACAGCGCCAGCTCGGCCGCATCGGCCGGCGTGCCCAGGCGCCCCAGCGGATGTCGCTGCACGTTGGCGTGGCGGGCGCCAGCCGGGTCGGCGGCGCGTGCGAACGAGGCCTGCAACATCGGCGTATCCACCGACGCCGGGGCGATGGTATTGACCCGGATGCCATCGGCCGCAAACTCCAGCGCGGCGGTGCGCGCCAGTTCCTCCAGTGCGGCCTTGGAGGCCGCGTAGGCCGCCAATCCGGGCGTGGCGAAGCGGGCGTTGATCGACGACACCAGCACGATGCTGCCATCGCGACCGCGCATGTCCGGCACCACCTGCCGGATCACCCGCAGCGCGCCCAGCACGTTGACCGAGTACACATCCAGCCACACCGCATCGTCGTGTGCCAGGGTGCCACCGGCCGGGCAGATGCCGGCGCAATGCACCAGGGCATCAAACGGACCCACCGCAGCACGCAGCTGCCCGATCGCGGCGGTGACCGCCTCGGCCGACCGCAGGTCGGCGATCGCGCTGGCCTGCCCGCCGTCGCTGGCCACCTGGTCCAGCGTGGCCACCGTGGCGCCGTCTGCACGCAACCGCGCCACCACCGCCGCGCCGATGCCACTGGCCGCGCCGGTCACCAGCGCCACGCGCCCGTGCATTGCCGTATCGCTCATGCCCTGCCCTTTCCTTCCAGAAGATCCATGCTCAGAACCGGTAGGTCAGGCTGGCCTTGTAGGACCGGCCGAATACCACGTTGGTGCGCAGCCCTTCGGCATAGCCATCGAAGGTGCGCTGCTCGCTGTCCAACAGGTTGTTGCCTTCCACCTTCAGGGACAGGCGGTCGCTGAAATCGTAGCTCATCGATGCCGACAGATCCTTGTAGGTGTCGTTGTAGATGCCGGTGGACGCGGCCGACAGGCCGACCAGGTATTCGTCACGCCAGTTGTAGGCCACGCGGATGCCGAACGGACCGTTCTCGTAGTAGCCGATCAGGTTGGCGTTGTTCTTGGACAGGCCCGGGAAGGTCAACGCGCTGCCGTTGATGTCGGTGATCGGCGTTTCCGAATCGATCCACGTGTAAGTGGCGACCACCCCGAAGCCGTCGAACATGCCGCTGAAGGGCACCTGCGCCAACAGCTCCACGCCTTTTACCTTGGCCTTGTCGCCGTTGATCTTGCGCAGCACCAGGTAGTTGACGTTGTTGTAGGTCTCCGCGCTCTGGCGCTGGACAATGAAGGTGGAGACATCCTTGTAGAACAGTCCGGCCGACAGCAGCCCCTGGCCGCCGTAGTACCACTCCAGCGACAGGTCGTACTGGGTGGCCTTGAACGGATCCAGGTCCGGGGCGCCGCCGCTGCCGGTGCCCGGCGAGGTCTGCACACCGTTGCTGTCGAACACCGCGTTGTTGTTGAGGGTGACGCCGTTGTTGAGGTCTTCGGTGTTGGGGAAGGCCACCACCTTGGCCGCGCCGCCGCGCAGTATCAGGCTGTCAGTGATCTGCAGCTTGGCCACCGCCGAGGGCAGCACCTCGCGATCGTCGCGCTCGAACAGCGAGGGGCTCAATGCGCCGCTGCCGCTGATCAGGTTGCCGCGCGAGGTCAGGTCGCGGCCGACGAAGCGCACGCCCAGGTTGCCGCCCAGCGGCATGCCGGCCACGTCGGTGTCCCAGTTGAGCTTAGTGTAGGCCTCCAGGAAATCCTCGTCGACGCTGAAGGTGGCCGCGTAGGCCAGCGCGTTGTTGCGCGGGTCCAGGCACTGCGCGTTCTGTGAGATCTGCGGCAGCGTGGTGAAGCTTTCACAGCCCCCGAAGGTGCTGCGGAACGGCCCGAGGTAGGCACGCGGCAGACCACTGAACTCGCCCGGCAGGAAGTCGTTGTTGCTGTACACGCGGATGTACGGCGCCATCTGCGTGACCGGCACCCCGCCAACCGGCCGGATATCCGCGCGGCGCGGATCCTGCAGGCTTTCCAGGCGGCTGAAGCGTGCACCGAAGTCCAGCGAGCGCAACGGGCCATCGCCGAAGGCCAGGCTCCAGTCGGTGCGCAGCGCGCGCGAATCGGTCTGTGCGCGCCAGTCGTTGTCGAACATGATGGTCATGCGCCACTGCGATGGATCGGTCAGGTCGATGCCGCTGACGTTGAAGCTGCCGAAGCTGCCGCTGCGCAGGTCGAAGTCGGTGACCGAACTGCGCCCGGCCATTGGCGCCAGGCGCATATAGCGCTGGTTGTAGTTGGCGGTGGAGCGGCCCCAGTCCAACTCGGCCGAACCATCCAGGCGATCGCCGACCCGGAAGCCCGCACGCAGCGCGGTGGACAGCGTGTCCGAATCGATATCAGCCGATTCGGCATTGAGCAGCACCGTGCCGGTGGAGCGCCCCGCCAGCAGGATGTCGTGGTCGGAGTAGACCGCATTGCTCAACCCCGCCGAGGGATTGAAGGCGATCCAGTAGCGGTCACGCTCGGCCTTCTGGCGCGAATAGAACGTATCCCAGGTGAGCTCCACCCCATCGGTCGGCCGCCATTGCAGCACCGCGCTGACGCCGACCTTGGTGCGGTCATCGTCGATGTTCTGCGCACGCATGTCGGTGCTGCCGAAGCGGGTGCGGGTAGGGTCGGCGGGGTCGGTATAGCGGGCATACCCGGAGAAGGTGTCCAGGCCCTGCTGCACCACGTTGCGGCGACCGTAGGTGGCCGACAGCAGCGCACCGAAGCGACGGTCGTCGCTGCGCCGTGAGATCAGCCCGAACGCGTTGTGCCCCCAGGCATCGGACATTTCATCGTAGGTGCCGGCCAGGCTCACTACGTTCTGGTCGCTGTCGCCGGACAACGGCTGGCGGGTGTGGATGTCCACGATGCCGCCCAGCCCACCGGAGAGCTGGTCGGCGCCAGCCAGCTTGGTCACCTCCAGACGCGAGATCAGCTCGGAAGGCACCAGCGAGAGCAGGCCGTAGGTGGAGGTGGCCAACTGGTCCAGGCCGTTGCCGCCGCGCCCGGTGGCGTCGACGATCTGGCGGCCGTTGTAGAGCAGCACGTTTTCTTTTAGCCCGCGCACCAGGATGTCGCTGCCCTCGCCCATGCCGCGCTCGAGCTGCACGCCGGCCACGCGCCCGAGTGACTCGGCCACGTTGGTGTCGGGCAGTTTGCCGATGTCGTCGGCCACGATCGCGTCGACGATCTGCGCCGAGTCACGTTTGAGATCCCGCGAGGCTTCCAGGCTGCCACGGATGCCCACGACGCTGACCGCGTCCAGGGTCTGCGCCTGCTGTTCGGTGGTTGAGGGGGCCGGGGCGTCCTGCGCCGTTGCCAGCACGGGCGCCAGCAGGCAGGTGCCCAGGGCGATGAACAAGGTGGAACGTCGAAAACGATGCATGGATCGGACCCTCTCCCAAGGTAGGGACCCAGACCGGACTGCCGGCTGGATCCAGCGCTTTTCCGTCATTGCTGCTGCGCTGCGGCTTGGCAGCGTGTAGCTAATATAGCAATATGTTTTGGCCGCGCACGCTGCAATGCAGCGAAAAATGATGGTTCCTTTGCGGCATGTACGGGAACCTCCCTTCCATAGTGTTGCTATCCACGGCACACACAGTTCAACAAGGACCCGGCGCAATGGCCGTTCTGCAAGGTGTCTTCCCCATCCTCCCCACGATCTTCGACGCGCACGGCGCCCTCGATGAACGCGGCACCGAGGCGGTATTCGAGTACATCCTGGCCGCGGGTGCGGCCGGCGTGGTGTTCCCGGGCCTGGCCAGCGAGTACGACATGCTGTCGTTGGAGGAGCGGTTGCACCTGACCGCGTGCATCGGGCGCTGGAACCGCGGCCGGGTGCCCTTCATCGTCGGCGCCAGCGCGAAGACGCTGGAGGATGCGGTGCGGCTGGCGCGTGCCGGTGGCGAGGCCGGGGCCGAGGCGGCGATGGTGTTGACCCCGCATGCGCTGGCCGGCGATGCCGCGGCGATGGCGGCGTTCTTTGCCCGGCTGGGCAGCGAGTCGGGCGTGGCGGTGATGTTGCAGAACGCGCCCGCCCCGATGGGCGTGGGGCTGGGCGTGGACGAGGTGGTGGCACTGACCGCGCAGGTGCCGGCCATCGCCTACGTCAAGGAGGAAACCATGCCGTCGGGCCATCGCATCACCGCATTGTCCGAACGTGCCGGCGACAGCGTGCAGGCGGTGTTCGGCGGTGCCGGAGCGCGCTACGTGCTGGACGAACTGGCACGCGGTGCGGTGGGCACGATGCCGGCCTGTGAGATCACTGAAGTGCATGTGGCGATGTTGGCCGCCTGGGCCGACGGCGACCGCGACCGCGCGCGCGACCTGTTCGAACGCACCCTGCCCCTGCTGAGCATGCAGGCGGTGTTCCGCTGGCGCCTGACCAAGGCGATCCTGCTGCGGCGTGGCCTGATCGGCAGCGACCACGTGCGCGCGCCGGGCCCGTCGCTGGACCGGCATGACCAGCAGGAACTGACTATCCTGCTGGACCGCATCGGCGACCTGCTGCCGATGGATACCGTTCCCGGCCAGGCCACGAGACATTCCGCATGAGCGTTGTCAGCAAGGTCGAGACCTTCATCCTCACCGTGCCACGCACCACGCCGTACCTGGGTCCGCTCGGCGCGGGCGAACGGGTCAACGCGCGGGGCTATCTGGTACGCCGCGGCAACGGCACGCTGTACCCCACCGTGGACCGCTCGGTGCTGGTACGGGTCACCACCGCCGATGGCGCGGTGGGCTGGGGCGAAACCTATGGCATCTGCGCACCGCGTGCCACCTGCGAGATCATCAATGACCTGCTGGCCCCGGAACTGGTGGGTCGCGATCCGCAGGACGTGGAAACGATCTGGGATGACCTGTACGGGTTGATGCGCGTGCGCGGCTGCGGCAGCGGTTTCCATACCGACGCGCTGGCTGCGCTGGACATCGCCCTCTGGGACCTGCGCGCACGTGCGGCGGGGCAACCGCTGTGGTCGCTGCTCGGCACGCGCCAACGCGACAGCATTGCCGGCTATGTGTCCGGACTGCCGGCGGCCACCGTGGACGAGAAGGTGGCCATGGCCCGCACGTTTGCCGCACAGGGGCATGACGCGTTCAAGGTGCATGCCGTGGTCAGCCACGACGGCATCGCCGAGGAAATGGCCGCGCTGCGTGCCGCGCTGGGCGAGCAGGTGCAGCTGATGGTCGACCTGCACTGGAAGTTCGACCATGCCCAGGCCCTCGCACTGGCGCACGAGCTTCTGCCCAGTCGACTGACCTTCATCGAAGCGCCGTTGAAGCCGGAGGACGTGGCGGGTCTGATCGCCCTCGGGGCCGACAGTCCGATCCCGGTGGCGGCAGGCGAAGAGTGGCCCACCGACTACGTGGCACGCCTGCGGCTGGACGGCGGCACGCTGGCGTACGTGCAACCGGAGATGGGCCACACCGGCATCACCCAGTTCCTGCGCATCGCCAGGCTGGCAGCGCGCCGTGGCGTGCAGGTTGCACCGCACGCGACCATTGGCGGCGGCATCTTCATGGCCGCCAGCCTGCATGCATCGGCGGTGATCGACGGGCTGTGGCGGCACGAGTGGCAGCACTCGATCTTCTCGCGTTCGGTGGAGATGCTTGACACCGACATGGCCTACGCGCACGACGGCTATCGTCTGCCCAGCGGCCCCGGCCTGGGCGCGGTGCCGAACGCCCGTTTCTGGCACCACACCGAAGCGGTAGCGTAGTGCCGGGCTCTGCCCGGCTGCTGTTCGCAGGCGCTCCTTTTTGGTTCTTCGCCCCTTTGAGGGGAGCGTCTTGTTCCAACGGCCGTCGCAGAGTGCGCACGACGCTACGCGGATGGCCGGATGTGCAAGCGCCGTTTGGATCGGCTGGCGTCTCCGATCCGGCCGGTCGCGAGCGTAAGGGCGAAGAACCTTTTTCTGGCATGGGCTGATGAAGGCAGCCGGGCAGAGCCCGGCGCTACGTGCGGTGGCGTTTCGTTTGCTGGTCGCGTGGCGACGCGGCCATGATCCGCGCGCGCTTCATTGGCGGGACGCGCGGCGTTTCTCAGCCGGCCCCAACCGCCGCAGCCTGCGGGCCGATCAAGGTCATCTTCGAGAGGCGCGCCTGCTTCAACGCGGTCCACGCCAACAGCACCGCGATAGGATGCAGGAAGGCCATCAGCACGAAGGCGCGATCGAAGTTGCCGTCGGCCACCAGGTGCCCCACCACCTGCGCCGACACCATGCCGCCCAGCGCGCTGCCGCAGCCGACCAGGCCGGCGACCGAGGCGATGTAGCGCGACGGGAACAGGTCCACGGTCATCGTGGTCAGGTTGATCTGGTAGGTAAGGTGGGCGAAGGTCACCACGCAGGCCAGCGCCAGCAGCAGCGGAATCGGGGGATGCATCGCCACGAACAGCCCGACCGGTGCCAGGCACGCCGCGCCCATCATGGTGGTCAGGCGCGCACGCACCGGGTGCATGCCGCGCTTCACCAGCCGGCCGGAAATCAGCCCGCCGCCCACGCTGCCGATATCAGCGGCCACGTACACGATCCACGCCACCGACGCGATCATCGCCAGGCTCATGCCGCGTGCATCGCCCAGGTATTTGGGGAACCAGAACAGGTAGAAGTACCAGACCGGATCGGCAACCGCGCGCGACGCCACCAGTGCCCAAACGGTACGGTCGCGCGCCAGCCGCCCCCACACGCCTTTCATCGAGGTGGGCGGCGCAACCGGCACCGGCGTTTCCAGTCCCGGGGTCGCGCTGGCCTCGGCTGCAGCGGCGGCCTCGGCCTGCGGCGTTGCAGCCGGCACCTGCGCCTTGCGCGGATAGGCCCACCACCACGCCAGCATCCACAGCAGTCCGGCCACGCCGGTGATCCAGAACGCACTGCGCCAGCCGTAGGTCAGCGCGATGCCACCAATCAGCGGCGGCGCCAGCGTGGCGCCGATCATCGCGCCGGCCGTGTACAGCCCCAGTGCCAGCCCGCGTTGCGGCGCGGGAAACTGTTCGGACACCACTTTGGTGCCCACCGTGTAGTTGCCCGGCTCGCCCAGGCCCAGCGCGAAGCGGGCCGCGCCCAGCTCCACCGCACTGCGCACGAACCCGGTGGCGATGTTGGCCAGCGACCACCAGCCCACGAACAGCAGCAGTGCCACGCGCGCGCCAAGCCAATCGGTGACCCGCCCCGCCATGACATAGGCGGCCGCGTAGGCGAACAGGAACACCTGCACTACGCGCGCATATTCCAGGTCGGTCATCTTCAGGTCGGCCTGGATGGTCGTCGCCAGGATCGACAGCGCCTGCCGGTCCAGGTAGTTGATGACGGTCGAGAAGAACAGCAGCGCCAGCAGCACCCATTTGGTTTTCCCGGTCCCGCTCACCCGCCTGCACGCTTGGACATCGCTGATGCCTCCCCATCGGAAGGCTGCAACGTATTGCTATTGTAGCAACATGTCAAACCGCACTGCGGCAATCGCTCAGCCGATTTCCGCCGCCGCCGCGCGCAGCGCCGCCACCAGTTCCTCGGTGGCCGCTTCCGGGATCCAGCCGGACATGGCAATGCCGGCATGCACCGGATCGCCCATCGCGATGGCCACGATGTGGTGGTCACGTTCGTCGGCCACATGCACGCGCGCGTGGCCCTGCGCACGGGTAATGGCCAGGGTGGCCAGCAGTTGCTCGATGCCCTCGGGGAACATGGGAATCGGCCGGTCGGCATACAGCTCGCGCACGTCCTCGTCGCCCAGCTGGGCCAGCAGCGCGATGCCGATGCCGCTGGTGGTGGCGGGCAGCAGCCCGATGCGGCCCAGTCCGCGTGCCGCCTCGATGCCCGGCGGGGCATGGAACAGGTAGCTCACGCTGTCGTTCCAGAGCACCCCCAGCGCCACCGTGTGGCCGAACCGGCGCAGGTGTTCCAGCACCGGCAGCGCGCGCCGGATCAACCCGGAGGCAAACAGGCTCTGCGCGGCCAGCACGTGCATGCCCGGGCCGGCGGTGTACTTGCGGTCGGCGGTCTGCCGCGCAATACCAAGGTAGGCCAAGGTCTTGAGCAGCCGGTTGACCCGGGTGGGGTTGGCGTCAAGCTGCCGGGCCAGTTCACGGCAGCCGACCGGCTCGGGGGACGAGGCCAGCGCCTGCAGGGTGGCGATGCCGTCGATCAGGCTCTGGTTGGGCTGTGCATTGGGCTTGGTTCGCATCGGGAAAGCGTACTTCCCCCCCGCGGGTAATGCCACCAATAGCAACACGCCAGACCGGGGCGACGACCTTTCAGGGCAGCTTGCAGGCCGGTTGCGCCAACAGCCACGCCTGCGCGGCCGTCGTTGCATCCTGCCCCTCGGCCACAATCACGTCGGGCTGCAGGCGGTTGCCATCGCCGACGCCGTTGCGGTCGGCGATCACACTGCCGGTCAACAACAGCAGACTGCCATCGGGCAGACGCTGCGGGGTATTGGCGGTGGAATAGCCCGCACTGGGCTGGCCGAAGCTGCGCGACGCTGCCCGGCCGCGGAAGGCCAGTACCGATGCCTCGCCGGAACTTGCAGTGCGCGGCCCGAACAGGACGGCCACCGGGGCGCCCGGGTGGCGCAGTGTGTACTGCGTGTTGCGCGATCCGACCACCGCCTTGCCGTCCAGCCAGACCGCACCCTCGCGGTACGCCCACGGCTGGCGTTTGTCGGCCAGCAGGAACATGCCCACCGGATCAGCGCCCTTGGCATCGCCCAGCAACGGGCCCATGCCCAACAGCATCGGCCACATGTTGCCGCCACTGTTGCCGCGCAGGTCGACCACCCAGCCACAGCGAGTACCATCATCCTGCGCCTGGATGCGCGCCTGCAGCGCGACGGCCGCCTGCTTGCGCGCCTGCTTCTGCATATCCTGCGACTGCGTTCTGTCGTCCATGTAGGCGCCCACCTTGATCCACCCCAGACGCGCTGTCGGTCCGCTGCGGGCGTCATCTGTCTGCGGGGTCGCAGCACCCATCGCGGTTTGAGTGGCCTGCGCGCGCTGCGACTGCGTGCGCTGCTGGTTGGCCGATATCCAACGCCCGTGCCCGCCACTGCTGCGCTGGATCACATCGTCCAGCAACCGCCGCGTCTGCGCCGGGTCACGCGCGGCCGCCAACTCCGCGCGGGCCTTGGACCAGTCCACGCGGTCGCGATACAGCGACTGCTGCTGCAGCAGATCCAGGATCCGCGCCTGTGCCTCGGCACTGGGTACGTCCTGCGCGTGTGCAGCGCCACTTGCCGTTGCAAGCGCCACCATCAACAGCCAACCACGTCCTGCGATCATCGTGCTACATCCCTGTAGTGAAGAGGCCGCAGCTTAACGCTGCACGCGGTCATTGGCACAGTGCACCGTTCACATGACCAGCGACGCGTGACACTGCAACGCAGCGGCATCGCCGATTCCGTCCGGCGTACCGCTGCGGATTTTTGCCTGCCGTCGCCCTACCAGTCCAGCCGCAGCCCGATATTGCCTTCGATCACCTTGCGTTCCTTGCGTGCACTGCTTTCCAGGTCGCGCGTGTAATCGGCCACTGCAAACGCACTGACGGTGCTGTTGAAGCGCGCAACGACGCCCACGCCTACTTCCAGCGCGCGTGAATCCTGCTGGTTGAGGATGCGGTTGGTATCGAAATCGATGCGGTCTTCGCCGTCCAGGGTCTGCCAGTAATTGAGCTTGATGTACGGCTGCCAGCCGTTGCCGGCGATGTCGTAGTCGGCAGCCAGGCGCAGGCCGACGCGCCCGGTCCAGGCGTTGTCGTTGTCAAAGCGCAGCGCGGACACCGCGTCGCCGGCATCGTCCACCGACGTGCGCTGCCAGATCACCTGCAGCTGGGGCTCCAGCCACCACGCACTCTGCCCGAAGCGCAGCAGCGGCTTGCCCACTTCCAGCGAGGCGGTAGTGCCATCGCCACGCACGTCGATGCCGAGCCCGCGCGAGGAGGTTGCGTCGCCGTCGTAGCGGCTCTGCATCACCACCGCGTCCAGGTAGCCACCGGCGCTGCCGGCGCGGGTCCAGTACACGCCCACGTGTTTGTCATCCAGCCGCGTGCGGCCCACTGCAACGTTTTCCCAGCCGATCGCAAAACCGGTCACGTTGCCCTGCGCACGGGTGCGCCCGACAAACACGCCGAACTGGTCGCGGTGGGTATCGGTCGCGTTGGCGTACAGGTCCAGGCCGGCCTGGATGCCCTGGATGTCGCCATCGAAGCCGGGCTGCGCGTCGCCGTCCCACTGCTGTTCGTGGCTCTGCCCCACCAGCCGCGCCCAGGCCGCGCGCACGCCGCCCTGCCCGGCCAGCAGACGCTGCTCGCCCTGGCGTTCGTGGAAGGTGCCCAGGCTGGCCAGGCTGGTCTCACGCAGCAACGGCGGCACCACCGAGTACAGACCGGTCTCGAAGCGGTACAGCGGAATGATGTCGCCCTGCGCCGGGCGCGCACCGGGCGTGGGCGGCACCGCCAGCGGCCCGGGCACCGCCGCCACGTCGGTGGGCACCGGCGGCGGGGTATCGATGGTGGGCGGCGCCACGTCGGCCGGATCGGCCGGCTCCGGCGGTGGCGCCGGCTCGGGCGCGGCCGGGTTGGGATCATCCGGCGGATTGACGTCCGGCGGCGGGGGCGGCGCGGGTGGCAGCTCCGCCGGCGGGGTCCCGGCGCCCTCCGGCGGCGGGGGCGGCGGCGTGGTGACTCCACCCGGCGGCGGTGCGGGCGCCGGGGTCACGCTGGCCACCAGGGTCGAGCGCAGATACCAGTTTTCGCTGGTGCCGCCGCTGACGCCGCCCTTGAACAGGAAATACTCGTAGGCACCAACAGCGACCGGGTTGTACAACGCGAACGCGGTGGGCGCGGTGGTCGCACCGTTGATCGCCTGCACCACCAGGATGCCGTCAGCCACCGTGGACGCGCCGGTGCCGCCGGCGTTGAGGATGCCCACGCCGGTGGTGCCAGTGGCGCTGCCGGTGGAGATCACCAGTTTGTCCGACAGCGAGCTGTCGTCGCCCAGCACCGTGTTGAGGTACAACGCGCCACCGTTGCCGACATAGTTGCCCACCACGGTGAAGGTATCGCCGACGCCGCCCCCATTGCTGAGATCGATGCGGCCGGCATTGGTGAGCGTGGCCAGCCGCCCGGCCACGAACGGGGCGAGGACGCCGTTGCTGCCGCCGCCGAACACCGCGCTGGTGGCATCGATGTCCAGGCTGCCCGTGCCGCTGCCGCTGTCGCCCAGCACCCACGTGCCATCGAACGTCAGCTGGGTATCGTCGCGCAGCGCCACCTGTTCCCAGTTGGTGAAGCGCGCCACGCCATTGGTCTTGACGTTGTCCAGGCCGAGCACATCGTTGCCCAGCCCGCCATCGAAAGACGGCAGCGCGCCCAGGTGGGCGTTGTTGAGGTTGCTCAGCTGCGCGACATCATCGCCTTCGCCAAAGTCGATCGCTCCGTGCACCACGCCGCCGCCGTTCCAGGTCAGGCTGTCGTTGCCGAAGCTCAGCCGGATTTCGCCGCGCACGGTGCCGCCGGTGATGGTCACCGCGTCATCGCCGCCACTGACGCTGATGTTGCCGCCGATGTAGCCGTCGGACAGCACGATGGTGTCGCGGCCGAAACCGGTGACCAGGTTGCCGTCGATGGTGCCGCCGGACATCAGGAAGGTGTTGTCGTCCAGCTTCATGTTGACCCGGCCGATACGGCCGCCGGTCATTTCGGCGTAATCGCCATCGTCGAACGCGCCGACGATGCGGCCGCCGGTCATGCGGAAGCGGTCCAGCGCATCGCCCTGCAGCAGGGCGCCGATGCTGCCACCGGTCATCAGGAAGGTGTCGATGCCCGCCCCCTGCTGCACGGTGCCGGTCACGCTGCCGCCGCTGATCTCCAGGCTGTCCTGCCCATCGCCCTGGTCGACGCTGTCGATCACGCCGTCGCGGATCACCAGGGTGTCGTTGCCCGCGCCCTGCAGCACGCCGCCCTGGATGCTGCCGCCGAGCATGTCGATGCGGTCGTTGCCGGCACCGGACACGACGCCGCCGGTACTGCCGGCAAGGGTGCCGCGGTTGGTCAGGTAGGTGGCCCCGTTGAGCTGCAGCGCGCGGCCGGCGTTGGCGATGATGCTGCCACTGTTGTTGATGGCATGCCCGGTACCGGCCTGCACGGTGATCGCATCGCCGCTGGCGATAGCGAGCTGCGCGTTGGCCAGCACGTTGATGGAGGTGTTGGACGCGCCACCGGCGGTGACGATCGCCACCGGATCCGGATTGGGCGCTGCGGTCGAGCAGGTCACCGTCTGGTCCTGCCCGGGCGCGGGGTTGTCGCAGCCGGCCCAGGCGGGCGCGGTACCGGCCAGCAGGACCGTGCCGAGCGCGCCCCCGCAGCTTCGACGCAACCAATATGAAATGCGGTCGGCCAGCACGGTGCGTGCCGGCGAAGCGGGCTTGGAGCGCATACGCCTTTCCTGTTCTACAAGAGGGGGGTACGGCAACGGCCCAGTGCTTCTACGCAGACCGGCGTCAGTACTTTTACCGCCGCGCCGTGATGGGGGGGTAAACGCACGTGATGCCCATCCTAGATTTTGAGGTAGATGCGCCGCGCGTCCAGCGCCCACACCACGCCCCACCACACCGCCACGAAGCTCAGCGCACACAGCAGCGAGGCCAGTGCGGGGGCCGTCGGCAGCAGCGCCGACAGCGTCTGGTACAGCCATCCCCACGCGCCGCTGGCCATCAGCAGCAGCGCCATCGCTGACGAGCCGAGGTAGGCGGCAATGGCGTTGACGCCGAAGCGTCGGCCCAGCGCCGGCGCACCCCAGCGATCCACCAGCAGGTGGGCCAGAAGCAAGGCCGCCACCGACAGCCCGCCCGTCCACAGCACGAAACTGGGGGTCCACAGCTGCTTGTTGAGGGGTAGCCACAGCGTCGCTACACCGCCCAGGAACAGGCATGCCGTGGCCAGCGCCGCCAGCCCACCCACCTGCCCCGCCCGCAGCCACGCGCCCGCACGCAGGCCCAGCAGCGTGCTGGCGAGCGCGCCCAGGCTGCTCAGCAGCCCTTCGGGGTCGTGGCCGAGCCCAGTCAGCGGGTTGTACTTGTAGAGCAGCGGCGCGAACAACGCGGTATCCAGGCGGCTGGCCGGGTTGACCCACGGTGCCAGCGAATCGGCCCCCAGCAGGATCGCCGTGTACACCAGCAGCAGCCCGACCAGCACCGCCCATTGCGTGCGCGCACGCGTCTGGATCGCCAGCAGCCCGACCACCGCCACGCACAGCGCGATCCGCTGCAGCACGCCCCACAGCCGGTAGGCCGGCAGGTCCATCAGCCACCACGCCAGCAGGTGCAGCACCGCGCCGGCCACCGCGATGCGCAGCGCACGCTGCAGCAGGCCACTGCGCAGGGCCGGGCGCAACGCAGGCTCGCCCGCGCGCGGCGACAGGCTGAAGGCCATCGACACGCCGGCAATGAACAGGAACAGCGGGAAGATCAGGTCGGTGGGCGTGAAGCCGTGCCAGTCCGCATGCAGCAGCGGTGCATACACATGGCCCCAGTCGCCGGGGTTGTTGACCAGCAGCATCGCCGCCACGGTCAGCCCGCGCAGGGCATCGATCGAGCCCATGCGCGGCGATGGGGAGGCGGTCATGCGTCCTCGCGCTCGCCAGCAATCCAAGTGGCGCGCACCTGCAGTGCGTCGTCGAGCAGCACCAGGTCGGCCTGGTAGCCCTCGGCGATCTCACCCAGGCGGTCGTCCAGGTTGAGGAACTGCGCCGGGTAACGCGAGGCCATGCGTGCAGCCTCGTCCAGCGGCAGGCCGAGCAGGTGCACCGCGTTGCGTACCGCCGTGGCCATGTCCAGCGCCGAGCCCGCCAGCGAACCGGCGGCATTGCGCACCACGCCGTCCACGGCCGTGATCATTTCGCCATACAGCTCATAGCTGGGGCTGTCGGCGCCCACTGGCGGCATCGCGTCGGTGACCAGCATCACCTTGCCGCGCGGCTTGGCCGCCAGCGCCACGCGCAGGCTGGCCGGGTGCACGTGCACGCCGTCGGCGATGATGCCGATCCAGCTGTCGCGGTCTTCCAGCGCCGCGCCCACCGCACCCGGCTCGCGCCCGGTCAACGGCGACATCGCGTTGTAGAGATGGGTAAAACCGCGGATGCCGGCGTCCAGCCCGGCGCGCGCTTCTTCGTAACTGGCGGCGGTATGCCCGGCGGCCACGATCACGCCGCGCTCGACCAGCGCGCGGATGCTCTCCAGCGGCACCCGTTCGGGGGCCAGGGTCAACAGGGTCACGCCGTTGTCGAGCGAGGCCGCCATCGCGATCTCGTCAGCGTCGGGCACGCGGAATTTGTTGGCGTCATGGGTGCCCTTGCGCGCCGGCGCGATGTACGGGCCTTCCAGGTGGATGCCGAGCACGCCGGGCACGCCCTGCGCGATGGCCGCGCGGGTGGCGTCGATCGCGCGGCGCATCACCTGCACATCGTCGCTGATCAGCGTGGGCAGCAGCCCGGTGGTGCCGAAGCGGCGGTGCGCGGCAGCCAGCGTGCGCAGGCTGTCCACGTCGGGCGTGTTGTTGAACAGCACGCCGCCGCCACCGTTGACCTGCGCGTCGATGAAGCCCGGCAGCAGCCAGCCGCCGCCCAGGTCCACCTGTTCGTCGGCGCTGCCCAGTTGCGGGGCCGCGTCGGAGACCAGCGCGGTGATGCGGCCGTCTTCGATCACCACTGCCAGGTCGTCGCGGAACTCATCGCCGGCCAGGATCCGGGCATTGCGCAGGACGGTTTTCATCAGACGGTTTCCGTCACCTTGTTCAGATGCGGCGGCAGGTCCGGGTTGTGCCCGCGGCGCAGCGCCAGTGCGTTGATGGCGCGATAGAAGGCCTGCACGGTGAGCAGCGGTGCGCAGGCCGGGTGCGGCGCAACCGGCAGCGCCAGGTCGCCATCGACGTCGGCCAGCCACACCTGCGCGTCGCGCGCGCCGAACTCCTCCAGCACCGCGCGGGTGCCCGCGCCGGTTTCATCGGGCTGGGCAAACGCCAGCACCGGGAAGCCCGGGCCCACCAGCGCCATCGGGCCATGCTTCACTTCGGCCGAGCTGTAGGCCTCGGCATGCAGGCCGCAGGTCTCCTTGAACTTCAGCGCGGCTTCCTGGGCCGCGCCCAGGCCCAGGCCGCGGCCAAGCACGAACAGGTTGTGCGCCGGCACCAGGCCCTCAGTCAGCGCCGACCAGTCGCTGTTCCAGGCCTGGCGCAATGCATCGGGCAGCGCCCGCAGCGCGGCGATCAGTGCCGCGTCCTGGCTCCAGTAGGCCACCAGCTGCAGGATCGCCGACAACGAGGCCAGGTAGCTCTTGGTCGCCGCCACGCTGCGCTCGGCACCGGCCCCCAGCGGGATCACCGTTTCGGCCAGCTGCGCCAGCGGCGAATCCTCCACGTTCACCAACGCGACCACGCGCGCACCGGCCGCACGCGCGGCCTCCGCGTTGCGCAGCAGGTCCGGGCTCTTGCCCGACTGCGAAATGACGATGTACAGCGCGCCCCGCAGTTTCAGCGGCGCTTCGTACACCGAGCCCACCGACGGCGACGCCGAGGCAGTCACCAGCCCGAGGCGCGTTTCCAGCAGGTACTTGGCGTAAGTGGCGGCATGGTCCGAGCTGCCCCGCGCGCAGGTCACCACGAACGGCGGCGGCGCCGCGCGCAGGCTGGCGGCCAGCGTCTCCACGGCCACCTGGTTGCGCGCGAACTGCGCGGCGATCACATCGGCAGCCTCGGCGGCTTCGCGGTACATCAGGGTGTCGTGGGGAGCAGGCAGGGACATGGGGACTCAGGTCGTTTCAGGAGAAGGAAGCCGTGCACCCTGCGGGCGCATCGGCGCGGTGGAGCCACGCACCACCAGCTGCGGCACGAAGCCCTGGTTCTGCAGCTGCAGTGGTGCGTCGTCGTAGGCATCGCTGCGCAGCTGCGCGATCAGCAGGCGCGCGGCATGCCGGGCGATGTCTTCGGTGGCCTGCTTGGCGGTGGTCAACGGCGGCCAGGACTGGCGTGAGAACGGGCTGTCCTCGAAACCGGCAATGGACAGGTCGTAGGGCACGTTCATGCCGGTGGACTTGGCTGCCGCCAGCACGCCGGCGGCGATTTCATCGTTGGAGCCGAAGATCGCGGTAGGCGGTTCGCGCAGCGCCAGCAGCCGTCGTGCGCCGCGGAAACCATCATCGAAGGTGTAATCGCCCTGCACCACCAGGTGCTTGTCGATGCTCATGCCGTAGTCGCGCAGTGCTGCTTCGTAGCCGGCGTAACGTTCGCCGCTGGACCTGTGCGAAGTGCCGCCCCAGAGGAAGCCGATCCGCTGGTGGCCCAGCTGGATCAGGTGCTCGGTGATTTCATAGGCCGCTTCGCGGTCATCGACGAACACGCACGCGCCGTCTTCGGGATCGGCGGTGGCGGCGATGATGCGCACCAGCTTGATGCCGCGGGCAGTGAGCGCGGCCACCAGATCCTTGCGCTCGGACATCGGCGCGGTCAGCACCAGCCCGGCCAGGCGCGAACGCTGCACCCAGTCGGCCAGTTCCTCGGCGAGCATCGGCGAGCTGGAATCGCAGGGGTGGATCTGCAGCCCGAAGCCGGTTTCGCGACAGGCGGCGAGCACGCCGTTCTGCACGCCGATGATGTGGTACGGGTTGGGGTTGTCGTAGACCAGCCCGACCACCAGCGTGGTGCCGGTGCGCAGGTTGCGCGCGGCCGGATCGGGCTCGTAGTCCAGCTCGGCGATCGCACGCAGCACCCGTGCACGGGTGGCCTGCATCACCGAGGGCTCGTTGTTGATGACCCGCGAGACCGTCTTCAGCGATACCTTGGCCCGTTCGGCGACATCCTTGATGGTCGCTCTACGCATCGTCTTTTCCTGGCTGACCGGTTGAGCGTCCATGATCGCCGATCACTGCCCGTCGCGGGACAGCCCGACGCGGTGGCCGCGCATCGAATAGAACAGGATGTACAGGTAGCAGGGCACCATCAGGCCGGCGAACACCCACTGGAAATCGAAGTGCTGCTTGAGCACGGCAAACAGCTGGGGAATGATCGCGCCACCGGCGATGGCCATCACCAGCAGGGCCGAGCCGGTCTCGGTGAAGCGGCCCAGGCCGCGGATCGCCAGCGGGAAGATCGCCGGCCACATCATCGCGTTGGCAAAGCCCAGGGCCGCCACGAAGCCCACCGAGACATAGCCGTGGGTCAGCAGCGCGCCGATGCAGAACAGCACGCCCAGCACCGCCGAGATGCTCAGGTAGCGCGACTGCGAGACCAGGTGCGGGATCAGCGCCAGGCCGGCCAGGTAGCCGATCAGCATCGCGCCCAGGGTGATCGAGGTGAACATCTTGGTCTGGTCCAGCGGCAGGTCGAAGCCGTGGCCGTAAGTGCCGATCGCATCGCCGGCCATCACTTCCACGCCGACGTACACGAACAGGCACAGCACGCCCAGCCACAGGTGCGGGAACTGGAAGATGCTGGTGCGCTCGGCCACCCCGGGCGCGCGGGCCGGCGTGGCATTGGCTTCAGCGGTCTTCAGCTCGGGCAGCGGCGAGAACAGCACGCCCACTGCCAGCACCACCAGCAGCCCGGCCATGGCCATGTACGGCAGCTGGATCTTGGCGGCGAAGTCATTGAGCAGCACCGTCTTGGCGGCCGCATCGGCGACCTTCACCTGGGCGTCCAGATCGCCGATGCCATGCAGCACCAGCGTGCCGATCAGCACCGGGGCCAGCATGCCGGCGATCTTGTTGCAGATGCCCATCAGCGCAATGCGCCGGGCCGCGGTCTCGATCGGGCCGAGGATGCTGATGTACGGGTTGACCGCCGTCTGCAGCAGGGCCAGGCCGCTGCCGATGATGAACAGGCCGCTGAGCGCGCCCGGGTACCAGCGCTGCTGGGCGAAGTGCGCGAAGACCACCGCACCGGCCGCCATCACCAGCAGGCTCAGGCTCAGGCCCTTCTTCATGCCGGTGCGCTTGAGGATCCACGAGGCCGGCAGGGCCAGGAAGAAATACGACAGGTAGAAGACCATCAGCACCAGGAAGGCGCCGACCTCGTCCAGCTCGAAGGCGAGCTTGACGAAGGTGATCAACGGGCCGTTGAGCCAGGTGAAGAAGCCGATCAGGAAGAACAGCACGCCGATGATCAGGATCGAGGTAAGCACGCTCGAACGCGCGGAGGCAGCAGGCACGGCAGACATCAAGGAGGCTCCTGCATCGACGGCGCCTGGGCGGCATCGGAAGAGTGGCTGGGAACAACGTTGTCACATTTATTCGTTGCAGCCGCCAGGTTTGTCAACAACTGGTTCACGCCAGCGCCGCGCATTTTCCTTTGCTGCACCTGCGCAATCTGGCGGCAGCGCTCGGCGCGGGAGGAGCGAAGCCCGTATTCACGGCAGTTTGCGAAAACATGACGGCAGTGTGATGAAAACGTTTTCCCGCGCAAACCCACGTTGCGGCGCAGCATCGAAAGTGTGAGGTTATCGTTGACATCGTTGTCAGAACGATTACAGACTCCGCCTCAATCGCCGGGTCAGCCCTGGCCGTGCCCAACCGATGGAGTCCGTGTGACCAACGCCGCCCACGCTGTACCGGCCCATGCCCCGCCCGCCGCGACGCCGCCGTTCCTGGCCGCCGACGTGGGTGGCACGCATGTCCGGGTTGGCCGGGTCCAGGCCAGCGCCGATCCGGCCCATCCGGTGGAGCTGCTGGACTACCGCAAGTTCCGCAATGCGGATTACGCCGGCCTCAGCGCGATCCTGTCCGACTTCCTGGCCGACGGCCCGCGCCCGACGCATTGCGTGGTCGCCACGGCCGGCTATGCCCGCGACGACGGCACGGTGATCACCGCCAACCTGCCCTGGCCGCTGTCGGCGCGGCAGATCGAGCGCGATGTCGGGCTGGACCAGGTGTACATCGTCAATGACTTCGAAGCCGTGGCCTACGCCGCCGCCCAGGTCGATGCCAGCGGCGTGCTGCAGCTGACCGGCCCGGCCACCGCCCCGCGCGGCCCGACCCTGGTGGTCGGTCCCGGCACCGGCCTCGGCGCGGCGGTATGGATTCCGACCGCCCATGGCGCGGTGGTCCTGGCCACCGAAGCCGGCCAGCCGACGCTGGCCACCACCACCGAACTGGAGATGGCGATCGTGCGGCAGATGCTGCGCGACCGGTCGCATGTCTCGGTCGAGCAGGCGCTGTCCGGCCCCGGCCTGATGAATCTGTATCGCGCCCTGTGCGCGTTGAACGACCACGCACCGACGTTGACCACCCCCGATGCGATCACCGCCGCCGCCGTGGCCGATCAGGACCCGCTCGCGCGGCAGAGCCTGGACGTGTTCTGCGGCCTGCTCGGCAGCACGATCGGTGACATGGCGCTGCAGTACGGCGTCACCGGCGGGGTCTACCTGGCCGGCGGCATCCTGCCGCAGATCCGCGATTTCCTGTTGAACAGCACCTTCGTCGAGCGGTACCTCAACAAGGGGCCGATGCGCGAGGCGCTGGAACGCATTCCCGTGAAGGTGGTCGAGCACGGGCAGCTGGGCGTCATCGGCGCCGCCAGCTGGTATCTCGGCCGCTCGGACACCTGATCTGCCACGGCGCCGGGATCGGCGCTGCGGACACCGCACCACGCAGTACGTAGTACCCAAGGCGCACCCGGACAACAGGCGCGCGGCACAGTCGTACCAGACGCAAGCAAACAGACGCCGTCGCCGGCGACCATCGAGTGATGAGGAGAGACATCATGAACACCCGCAAGACCCTGCTTTCCGCAGCCATCGTCAGCTGCCTGGCCTTCAGCGCCCACGCGCAGCAGGCCCCTGCCTCCACGCCGGCCGCAACCGACCTGGACACCATCCAGGTCACCGGCATCCGCGGTTCGATGGAGAAGTCGCTCGATACCAAGCGCGAAGCGAATGCGCGCCTGGAAGTGGTCACCGCCGAAGACGTGGGCAAGCTGCCCGCGCACAACGTCGCCGATACCCTGCAGCGCGTGCCCGGCGTGAACATCAGCTCGTCCAGCGCCGATGAGGGCGGCTTCGATGAAGCCGACCGTGTCAGCCTGCGCGGCACCAGCCCGAGCCTGACCCAGACCCTCATCAACGGCCACAGCGTCGGCTCGGCCGACTGGTTCGTGCTCAGCCAGGGCAACAACGTCGGCCGCAGCGTCAGCTATTCGCTGCTGCCGTCCGAGCTGGTCAGCTCGGTGGAAGTGAACAAGTCCTCGCAGGCCAAGCTGCAGGACGGCGGCACCACCGGTACCGTCAACATCATCACCCGTACCCCGCTGCAGTTCGCCAAGCAGTTCACGGCCGAAGCATCGATCGGCGCCGTGCGCTCGGACCAGGCCGACTCGACCGATCCGCAGTACTCGGCCCTGTTCAACTACAAGAATGACGCCAACACCTTCGGCGTGCTGGTGCAGGGCTTCTACCAGGAGCGCGAACTGCGCCGTGAAGCGCAGGAAATCCCGGGCGGCTTCTTCGCGCTCAAGGCGACCGATCCGGTCGTGGCAGGCATCCCCGATCCGGCCAATCCGGGCCAGTTCCTGCAGGCGCCGCGTCCGGACCTGGAAGGCCTGTCCATTCCCGGCCTGCTGGGTTCGACCCTGTTCGAGCAGACCCGCAAGCGCAAGGGTGGCATGGTCACCGTGCAGTGGAAGCCGATCGACACGCTGACCCTGGGCCTGAGCGGCTTCACGTCCGAACTGGAAGCAAACAACTACAACCGCAACTTCATGATGTTCGGCAGCGGCTTCGGCCGGACCCAGGCCCCGGACCCGGGTTACACCGTGGTGGATGGCGTGATCACCAACGCGACGTATACCGGTGTTCCCGGTACGAACTACGGCGTGTACGACATGATCTACCGCGAGGCCACCGCCAAGAGCAGCTACGTCACCTTCGACGCGGACTGGCAGATCAACGACAACCTCAACGCGAAGTTCCAGGCCGGCACCACCAAGGGCACCGGCGAAACCCCGCGCCAGTTCATCGCCGAAGTCACCGTCGGCCAGGGTGGCGGCGCGTCTTACGCCAGCCACGGCGCCGGCTCCCCGGTCGACTGGAACATCGGTGGCGACCTCAGCGAAGCAGGCGTCAGCAGCTTCGGCACCTGGGGCAACCAGCTGGTCAAGGCAGAGGACAAGGAAGACTGGGCGTCGCTGGATTTCAACCAGTACTTCAGCAACGGTGGCACGCTGAGCTCGATCGACTTCGGCCTGCGCTTCGCCGACCACGAACGTGAAGCCCTGTCACCGGAAGGCGCCAGCCCGGGCGATATCTGGTCCGCACTGCGCGGCAGCGCCACCGGGCAGTACCCGGGCAACTTCGCCAGCGGCGTGGGCGGCACCTTCCCGCGCAACATCTGGTACTACACCCCGGATGCGCTGCAGAACGCCATCGTCAACAACTCGACCTGGCTGGCCGGCAACGACGGTCCCGACGGCCGCCACAACTACGGTGCCGAGTGGAAGGTGAAGGAAAAGAACTTCGCCGGTTACGTGCAGGCCAACTTCACCGGTGACTGGTGGAGCGGCAACATCGGCCTGCGCTACGTCAACATCAAGCAGGACATCGACACCTACCTGGCCGTCAGCGATCCGGCCCGCGCCGACGTGCGCAGCCTGTTCGGCATGTGGCAGCGCCAGGCCTTCGAGAACAAGCACGACCGCGTGCTGCCGAGCGCCAACATCAAGTTCGACCTGGACGATGACCTGGTGCTGCGCGTGGCCGCGTCGCAGACCCAGACGCTGCCGGACTACTCGGCACTGGGTGCGTCGTCGTGGGGTTCGGATCTGAACAAGACCGGCGGTGGCGGCAACCCCGACCTGAAGCCGACCCTGTCCAGCAACCTGGATGCCAACCTGGAGTGGTACTTCATGCCGCGCGGCCTTTTGTCGCTGGGCGCGTACCACATGCGCCTGAAGGACTACATCGCCTTCGACGTGGTCCAGCGCCAGCTCTTCAGCGAACTGACCAACCAGCTTGAAACCTACGACATCTCCACCCCGATCAATGCCGATGGGCAGGTCACCGGCGTGGAAGTGGCCTACGAGCAGCCGATCGGCGAGTACTTCGGCGTCAACGCCAACTACACCTACGCCAATGGCAAGACCAACCACACCTGGGCCGATGGCACCAACAACCTGCTGGGCACCTCGAAGAACACCTACAACGTGGGTGCGTACTTCGAGAACGAACGCTTCGGCGCCCGCGTCAGCTACACCCGCCGTTCCTCGTTCCTGATCAGCCTGTCCGGTACCAACCCGTACTACCAGGATGACTTCGGCACCCTGTCGGCGTCGCTGAGCTACAAGGCAACCGACTGGCTGAGCATCAGCCTGGATGGCCTGAACCTCAACAACCCGACCTACAAGTACTACCAGAGCGCGTTGATTCCGACCTCGTTCTACTCCAACGGCCGCCAGTACTATCTGAACTTCCGCTTCAAGTACTGATCGCCGCGGTAACACGCTGCACACCTGAAACGGGCCCGGATTTCCGGGCCCGTTTCACAGGTGGAACCCGATTCGCTACAAAGGAATGACCCGATGCACACCCGCACCCGTCGTACCTCGCTGTCGCTGCTGTCCTTCGCACTGGCGCTCTCCCTCGCACCGCTGGCCCAGGCTGCCGACGCACAGGCACCGGCTGGCCCGAAGGCCCTGCCCGGTTCGCTGATGCTGATCCCCGCGCCCGCCAAGGTCGATCGCATCGACGGCGCCGGGTACACCGTGACCGCCGCCACGCCGGTCCGTGCACAGGGCCAGGCCGCCCAGCGCGTCGCCACGCAGTTCGCCACCCTGCTGCGCGACAGCGGCGGCCCGGCGGTAACGGTCAGCGAAGGACGCGGCAAGGACGGCATCCGCTTCGTGCTCGATGCCACGCTCAAGACCGGTACCGAGGGCTACCAGCTGCGTTCGGACGCGCGTGGCGCGACCGTGCAGGCCGCCACCGAAGCCGGCCTGTTCTACGGTGCGGCCACGCTCTCGCAGCTGCTCACCGGCGGCAGCGATGGCAAACTCCCGGCGCTGCGTATCGACGATGCGCCCCGTTTCAGCTGGCGCGGCCTGATGCTCGATTCGGCCCGCCACTTCCAGAGCCTGGATGAGATCAAGCAGGTCCTCGATGCGATGGCCGAGCAGAAGCTCAACACCTTCCATTGGCATCTCACCGATGACCAGGGCTGGCGCATGGAGATCAAGCGCTACCCGAAACTGACCGGCATCGGCAGCTGCCGCATTCCGGCCGGCGATGGCGGCCGTGACCCGGTCACCGGCGCCGAGCGCCCGTACTGCGGCTTCTATACGCAGGACCAGATCCGTGAGGTGATCGCGTATGCCGCCGCGCGCCATATCCAGGTCATTCCTGAAATCGACGTGCCCGGCCACGCCACCGCAGCGATCGCGGCCTACCCGGAACTCGGCACGATCGACACCCCACTCAAGCCGCTGAGCGAATGGGGCGTTTTCCCGAACCTGTTCAACACCGACGACAGCACCCTCGAGTTCCTCGAGAACGTGCTGGAAGAAGTCATCGCGTTGTTCCCGGCCACGTACGTGCACGTGGGTGGCGACGAAGCGGTCAAGGACCAGTGGGAGGCCTCCGCACGGGTGCAGGCACGCATGCGCGACGTGGGCGCCGGCGATGAGATGGAAATGCAGAGCCACATCATCAAGCGCCTGGAGACCTTCCTGGAACAACACGACCGGCGCCTGATCGGCTGGGATGAAATCCTCGAGGGCGGGCTGCCGCCGGAAGCCACGGTGATGTCCTGGCGCGGCACCGAGGGCGGCCTCAAGGCCGCCAGCGAGGGCCACGACGTGGTCATGTCGCCGGTGACCGACATGTACATGGACTACCTGCAGACCAACTCACCGAACGAACCGCCGGGCCGCCCGGCGACGATTCCGCTGGCACGTGTGTACGGCTTCGAGCCGGTGCCGGACGCGCTGGCCAAGGACAAGCAGCACCACATCCTCGGCCTGCAGGCCAACATGTTCACCGAGCACACGCGCAGCTACGCGCGTCTGCAGCACAACCTGTTCCCGCGCCTGGCCGCGGTGGCCGAGACCGGCTGGTCGCCGCGCGAGCGCCGCGACTATGCGGATTTCCTGGCGCGCCTGCCAGCGCAGCTGCAGCGTTACCAGGCGATGGGCATCGCGTATGCGCAGACGCCGTTCCAGGTGGAGCTGGACAGCACGGACGACCGCGCCGCCAGCACCGCGACGCTGGCCCTGCGCACCGCGCTCGGCTACGACATCCATTACAGCGTGGATGGCAGCGCGGTCACCGCGCAGTCACCGCGCTACACCGCCCCGCTGCAGCAGCCGCTGCCGGTGGCGCTGCAGGCGGCCACGTTCTTCAACGGCCAGGCGTTGGCCAAGGCGGCCAGCCGCTTCGATGTCACCGCCGCGTCGCTGCTGTCGCGGACCGACGAACATCTCGCGCAGTGCCCGGGCGAAGGCCAGTTGCTGCTGCGCCTGGAAGACGACGGCCCGGCCGATGGCGAGCGCGCGATCTTCAACGTGGACATCTTCAACCCGTGCTGGTTGTGGAAAGACGCGGACGTGGAGGGCATCGCCAAACTGCGCGTGCGGGCCGGGCAGATCCCGTACTACTTCCAGCTGGCCCACGACGAGCCGAACCGCCGCTTCGCGCCCAGGCGCAGCGCACACGGGGAGATGGACATCCTCGGCGGGCAGTGCGATGGCAAACCGCTGGCCAGCGTCACGCTGCCGGCCGCGCCGGGCGCCGATGGCTTCATCACGCTGGAGGCGGCATTGCCGCGGTCGCTGAAGGGTACGCAGAACCTGTGCGTGCGCTTCACCGGCGATACCCGGCCGACGATGTGGGTGCTGGATGAGATGACGCTGTTGCCGCGCTAATTCGGGCACCGGGGTGCCGGCCAGCGGCCGGCACTACCGGTCGTGCGTCGCCGACGTCACACCCATCAACCGCGCAGGCGCACCAGCAGATCGCGCAACGGGGTGAACACGATCGCCAGGCCGGCCAGCACGCCAACGCTGTTGGCCAGCGCATCCATGGGGTCGGCCATGCGGTTGACAGTCAAGGCGCCCTGCGCGAATTCGATGCCGATGCCCAGCGCGACCAGGCCGACCGCGGCCCAGACCAGCGCCGCACGCCGCTGGTAGATCTGCACGGCGGAGGCGGCCAGCAGGAAATAGGCGAGGAAATGCTCGACCTTGTCGCTGTTCTCCGGCAATGCGAGCGGCGGCGGCGGAATCAGGCAGACCACGATCGTGCCCAATACCGCCCCCCACCACAGCGCCAGCCAGAACCGCGGCCAGCGCAGCGGCTTCAACAGATCCGGGGCCGCCACGTTACAGCCGCCAGGTCAGATCGCCGAGTTCGAAGGCGGGTTCGAAATCGACATCACGCTGGAAGCCCATCACCTGGAAGCGCTCGCCCATCTCGGTCGGCAGGGTCAGCTTTTTCACCTGATCGCGCAGGCGCACGCGGCCGATCTCGTCGGTGCGCGCATCGGCTTTCTCCAGCAGCGTATCCAGCCCGTTCCCGAGCAGGAAACTGGCCTGCGTGCAGTAACCGGCCAGTTCGAATCCGGCACCGGTGCCCGACTCGGCCAACGCGGTGAAATCCACCGAGGCAGTCAGGTCCTGCAGGCCCGGCCAGCGGTACAGATCGTTGTGCACGTGATGGCGATAGAACGCGCGCACCGTGCCGTCGTCGCGGTCGTCCTGGTAATACTCGTTGCGCGGGTAGCCGTAATCGACGAACAGCATCGCGCCGCGCTTCAGGCCGCCGGCGATCGCCTGGATCCAGTACGGCAGCTGCGGCAGCAGTTCGGAACGGTAACCATCGGCGAAGGGCTTCTCGCGGTAGTGCTCGACATGCCGCACCGCTGCGGTGAGCATCGCATCGGCCGGCTGCGCGCCGCGCACGAAGGCGCCCTGTGCATCCAGCTCGACGGTTTCCTCGTACACCATGCCATCGCGCGCGAGGAAGCGCGGCGTCGGCAAGGCATCGATCACTTCATTGGCGAAGACCATGCCGTCCCAGTCGTCATCGAACGGGCCGTCCAGCCACTCCACCAGGGCGAACACGGGCGGGATCAGCGCCTTTTCCAGGCGCTCGCGCTGGCGCTCGCGCAGGTCCGCGCTGGGCTCCAGGATCGCGTAGCGCTCAGGCAGCGCGTCCAGTTCCAGCATGCGCTTGAGCAGCACTTCGGCGAACGCGCCGCTGCCGCCCCCCACTTCCATGAAACGCGCTTCCGGGCCGAGCTGCTGCATCACCGGGGCGATCGCATTGGCCAGCGTGGCGGCGAACAGCGCGCCGATTTCCGGCGAGGTGGTGAAATCGCCGGCGGCACCGAACTTGCTGGCACCGGCGCTGTAATAGCCCCAACCGGGGGTGTACAGGCTCAGCTCCATGAAACGGGAGAACGGCATCGCGCCGCCGTTGGCGAGGATTTCAGCACGCAGCGCCGCGGCCAGCTCGTCGCTGTGGGCCAGGGCGTCGGATTCGGGGGTGGGCAGTGGGGAATGCATGGCGCGGGCGATTGCGGTGACAATGCACAGCATAGCCTGAGCAGGGAGTACCCCCGATGACCGATACCGCGCCCGTGGCGCTGATCACCGGCAGCGCGCGCCGGATCGGCGCGGCCATCGCCCGCCAGTTCCACGCCTGTGGCTGGTCGGTGGTGCTGCACGCCCACACCTCCACGACCGAGCTGCAGCAGATGGCCTTCGACATGGACATGCTGCGCCCGGGCAGCGTGCTGGCGCTGCAGGCGGATCTGCGCGATGCCGATGCCCTGCCCGATCTGATCGACCAGACCGTGGCCCAGTTCGGCCGTCTGGACAGCCTGGTCAACAATGCCTCCAACTTCTACCCCACCCTGCTCGGCCAGATCACCGCCGCGCAATGGGACGACCTGTTCGCAGTCAACGCCCGCGCGCCGCTGCTGCTGGCCCAGGCCGCCGCGCCGCACCTGCGCCGCCAGCAGGGCAGCATCGTCAACCTGACCGATCTGCACGGTACCCAGCCGATGCGTGACCACCCGGTGTACGCCGCCGCCAAGGCAGCCCTGGAAATGGTCACCCGCTCGCTGGCGCTGGAACTGGCGCCCAAGGTACGGGTCAACGCGGTCGCCCCTGGCGCCATCCTGTGGCCGGAACAGGGCAAGGACGATTTCGCCCAGCAGGCGCTGCTGGCGCGCACGCCGCTGGCCCGTACCGGCACGGTGGAGGAGATCGCCGAGGCGGTGTACTGGCTGGCCACCGAGGCCGCGTTCGTCACCGGGCACACGCTGCGCGTGGATGGTGGGCGGACGTTGTCGTAGGCGGCCACCGTTGGTGGTCGCATGCGGGCCCCGTACCGACCAACGGTCGGTACCTACCGCATCGATCAGACCGGCACCAGCTCCATCGTGTCGAACGGCTCGCCGAACTGCCGATGGGCCCGCCACAGCGCCTCCAGGGTCAGCCCGCTGACCGGGTCGCGGAAGTCCGGCGCGATGTCGGCCAGCGGCTTGAGCACGAAGGCGTGCTTGAGCTCCGGGCGCGGGATGCGCAGGTGGCCGGGGCCTTCCACGATCAGGTCGCCGTAGAACACCACATCGATATCCAGGGTGCGGTCGCTGAAGCGCGGGCCGCTGCGGTCGCGGCCGTGGGCATCCTCCAGCGCGTGCAGCCAGTCATCCAGCGTCTGCAGCGGCAGATCGGTTTCGATCGCCACGGCGTTGTTGAGGAAATCCGGCCCGTCGAAGCCGACCGCGGCAGTGCGGTAGGCCGGCGATACCGCGATCGCGCCAAAACGCGCGCGCAGCGCTTCCACCGCGGCGTGAAGGTGCTGTTGCGGCTGCAGGTTGCTGCCCAGGCTCAGGAGCGCAGTGGTCATGGTATTCAGCGTACGTGGGGCGATTCCACACGGGGGCAACATGCCCAGCGCATAGAATCGGGGTGCACATCATAGGACACCGACATGACCTATTGCGTCGGCATCGAGGTGGACGAAGGCCTGGTCTTCGCCGCCGACACCCGCACCAACGCGTCGCTGGACGACGTACGCGTGCACCGCAAGCTGCACGAGTTTGAGTTTCCCGGTGAAGCCGCCTTCGTCATCATGGCCGCGGGCAACCTGGCGACCACCCAGCTGCTGATCTCACGGCTGCGCCGCGATGTGGAGGAACAACGTCCGGAAAACCTGCGCGCCTACCGGCATCTGTTCGAGGTGGCCGAGTACGTGGGCCGGGTGCTGCTCGACAGCCAGGTCAAATCCAGCACGCATGAGGCGGGCCAGGACGGCATCGTGACCCAGGCCACGCTGATCCTGGGTGGCCAGATCGGCGGCGAGCATCCGGGGCTGTACATGATCTATCCCCTCGGCAATGCGATCGCGGCCTCGCCGGAGACCCCGTTCCTGCAGATCGGCGAGTCCAAGTACGGCAAGCCGATCCTGGACCGGATCCTGCGCCCGCAGACGCGGCTGGAAGACGCTGCGCGCACCGCCATCGTCTCGCTGGATTCGACCATCCGCTCCAACCTGTCGGTCGGGCTGCCGGTGGATCTGGTGCTGATCCGCAAGGATGACCTGCGCATCACCCAGCGCATGCGCCTGGCCGGCGACAGTCCGCTCTACGCGGAAATCCACGGCAACTGGTCCTTCAAGCTCGAACAGGCCGTGGCCAGCCTCCCCCGGTTTCCCTGGGAGGCCTGATCAGGCGGTTTCCAGCGCCTCGGCGACCGAACGGAACACCTGCTGCATTTCCAGCGGCTTGCGCAGCACGTGCACATTGATGCCGGGCGGGAACACCGCCAGCGGCACGGTCACCTCGGCTTCTTCCAGCACCAGCGCCGGGCCGCGGTAGCCCAGCGTGGCCATCTCGCCCAGCAGGTGGCTGGCCGAGAGCAGCTTGGAGCCGGCATCGGCGATCACCAGGGCCGGCATGCTCTCCTGCTGCATCCAGCGCAGCGCGGCCGCACCATCGGAGGCCAGCTGCAGGTGATAGCCCTGGCTGGACAACGCATTGCCCAGCAGCGACAGCCGCGTCGCCTCACCATCCACGACCAGGATGGACTGGCCGGTACCGGCGGCGATCGGCCCATCGACCGCAGCGGCGGTGTCGGCGATCTCGCGCATCGGCAGCAGCAGATCGAAGCGGGTGCCGACACCCGGCTGGCTGTCGACGTGGATGCTGCCGTGTGCGCCTTCAATGATGCGCTTGCACGAAATCAGGCCCAGACCGGTGCCGGTGGCCTTGGTGGTGAAGAAGGGATTGAACAGATGCGACAGCGTGTCGGCATCCATGCCGATGCCTTCATCGGTCACCGAGATCCGCAACCAGTCCTCGCCATGCGTATCGGCGGCGGATGCCGCGCGCAGGGTCAACCGGCCGCCGTCCGGCATGGCCTGGATGGCATTCAACGCGAGGTTGAGCAGGACCTGCTGCAGCTCGGTGTAGTTGGCATCCACCGCCAGGCCATCGGCCACCTCCAGGTGCAGGGTGACCTTGGCCGGCAGGTTGCTGCGCAGGAGCAGCTCGACCCCTTCGAACAGGTGGACCAGGCAGATGTGCTCGCTGCTGTTGCGCGAACCGCGCACGAAGGACAGCATCGATTCGGCCATCTCATGCCCGCGCCGGCCGCACTCGGCGATGATGTCGGCCAGATGGTGCAGCTGCGGATCGTCGGTCCGCGCCTTCATCAGGTCCGGCATGATCAGCAGCGGCTGCAGGATGTTGCGCAGGTCGTGGCTCAGGCCGGCCGCCAGCAGCGACAGGCTTTCCAGACGCTGCGCGCGCATCAGCTCGGCTTCCACCCGCTGGCGGTCGATCGCGCTGCGCGCTTCGCGCACGGCACGCGCCACCGCCGAGGGCAGACGCGCCGGCTGGTGCTTGATGATGTAATCGTTGGCGCCCTGGTGCAGGGCGGCCACCGCGTTTTCCTCACCCATCGTGCCGGACACGAAGATGAAGGGCACCTCGGGCAACGCGGCGCGCACGATCTGCAGCGCTTCATTGCCGGAGAAGCCGGGCATGCTCAGGTCGGACAGCACGATATCCGGCGCGGCGCGCTCGAGCGCCTCACGCAGTTCCTGCGCGCTCTCGACCCGCTCGAAGCTCGCCTCCAGGCCAGCGTCGAGCATCTGCTCGCACATCAGTTCGGCGTCTTCCGGCGAATCCTCGATCAGCAGGATCCGCAGCGCACCCAGGGCGGGGCCGGTCAGCGGCATGGGCTTACTCGATCTCCGGTGCCTGGTTGATCAAGCCCCAGAACTTGCCCAGGGTCTGCACGGCGCCGAAGAACTGGTCCACGTCCACCGGCTTGACCACGTAGGCGTTCACGCCCATGTCCCAGCTGCGCGCCAGATCGCTTTCCTCGCGCGAGGACGACAGGATCACCACCGGCAGCCGCTTGAGCTCCTCGGTGTTGCGGATTTCCTTGAGCACTTCCAGCCCATCCATGCGCGGCATCTTGATATCCAGCAGCAGCACGGCCGGCAGGCCTTCATCGCGGTTGGCGAAGGCGCCACGGCGCAGCAGGTAATCCATCGTTTCCACGCCGTCTTCGACGTGCACGATCGGGTTGGCCAGGCGGGCCTCCTTCAATGCGTCGATGGCCATCTCGGCGTCGGCGGGGCTGTCCTCGGCAAGGAGGATGGTACGGAGAGCGGTCATGCGGCGGAGCCCTTGTTGATTGCGTCGAGCGCGGGTGGAAGAACGAAGTGGAACGTGGCGCCCTGATCGACCGCCGACTCGGCCCAGATACGGCCCCCGTGGCGGGTCAACACCCGGCGGACACTGGCCAGGCCGATGCCCGTGCCGGGGTAGTCACTGGCCTTGTGCAGCCGTTGGAACACCCCGAACAGCTTGCCGGCGTAAGCCATGTCGAACCCGGCGCCGTTGTCGCGCACGGTGAACAGATGGCTGCCGTCCGGCTGCAGTTTGTAGTCGACCTCGATCCGGGCCGGCTCGCGGTTGGAAGAATACTTGATCGCGTTGCCGAGCAGATTCAGCCAGACCTGCCGCATCATGTTTTCATCGGAAACAATGATCGGCAGCGGCGCGATCTTCCAGTCGATATGGTGCGGCACCCCGCTGCTCTCCGACTCGCTCTGCTGGTTGGCATCGAGCATGGCGCGGGTGTCGGCCACCAGCGACTGCATGTCCACGGCCTGCAGCCGCATCGCCGCCCGGCCCAGGCGCGAATAGACCAGCAGGTCGTCGATCAACGCGGCCATGCGTTTGGCCGAATTGGAAATCACGCCAAGGTAATGGAGCGACTTCTCGTCCGCGCCCTCGCCCAGGTGGCGGGTCAGCTTGTCCGAGAAGCCGGCCACGTGGCGCAGCGGCGCGCGCAGATCGTGCGAGACGGAGTAGCTGAATGCTTCCAGTTCGCGGTTGACCTCGGAGACCTGCTCTACTTTCCCTTCCAGCTGGCGATTGAGCTCTTCCACCCGCAGCTGCACGGCGCGCTGGACGGTGACATCGCTGACCGTCATCAGCACCACTTCGTCGTCCTTGTCGGGCAACGGCATGCGCCGCGCGTTGATGAGCATGATGCGCACCACGTCATCGGCGGTGCGCTGTTCGTGCTCGTAGTCCCACAGCTCGCGGCCGCGCAGCAGCACATCGGTCAGACGCTGGCGGACCACCGCATCGGCCCAGGCACCGTCGCCGATGCTGTCCAGCGGCAGCCCCTCGGGCGATGTCTCCTCGTCCAGCCCATACAGTTCGGCGAACGCGGGGTTGTGCATCTGTACCCGCAAGCTGCGGTCGAGCAGCACGATCGGTTCGCGCACGGTATGCAGCACCGAGGCCGCGCGCTCGGCCGCGCGCAGCGAGGCACGTTCGGCGGAGAGGCGATGGCGGATCTGCCGCTGCAACAGCCACAGCACCAGGCCGAGCAACAGCAACTGCACCACCAGCGCCGACCAGGAGACGAACTCGCCCTGCCGCTGCTGTGCGGCAAACAGCGTTGAGCGCTGCTTGAGCAGCTGTTCCTCGGTGGCCTGGAGTTCTTCCACCAGGCTGCGGATCGGGTAGCGCGTGGTCAGGTCGGCCACCAGCTGGCGCTGATCGGCATCGGGCGAGGAACGGGCCAACTGCTTGGCCAGTTCCATCCGGCGCTCGAGCATGGACTGGATGCGACCGATCCGGACCAGCTGATCGGGATTGTCGCGGGTCAGTTCCGCCAACCGCGCCAGCCGCCCCGGAATGTCGTCGGCCTGGGCCAACCGCTCACGCAGGCCGGGGGCATCGATGCCCTTGGACATCGTCAACGCCGCGGATTCCACATCGCGGACATCGGCCTGCAGCTGGTAGACCGCCACCCCGACATCCTGGGTATGGGTGACCCAGTTCATCGCATCGATGTTGTCATTGGCCAGCTTGCGCAGGGTGAGCCACGGCACCACGATGATGGCTACCGCCGCCAGGGCCAAGGCCGGCAGACGCCAGCGGTCCCAGATTTGATCACTGAACACCAGCGCCATAGTCCCTCTTCAGCTCGATGCCATCGACGACCCGGCCCAGGCGGCAGCGCCGGCCCGCGCAGCCCATCGGCAATGGCGAAGCGGTGAATATACTCCACCCCTTTGTGAATACGGGGCAGGCGGCCTGCAAAAAAAGAGCGCGCCCGAAGGCGCGCCCTGTTCAGCGATGCAGCGGTGGGACTCAGCGTGCGGCGGTCGCAGCCACCTTCAGGTTGGCAGCATCGACGCGCTTGACGCCCTTGATCTGCTGGGTCACGCGCACCGCCTTGTCATGTTCGGCCTGGCTGGCCACGGTCCCGGTCAGGGTGACGACGCCATTGACGGTCTCCACCTTCACTTCGGTACCCGGGACGTTCTTGCTGGTCAGCAGGTCGGTCTTGACCTTGGTGGTGATCCAGCTGTCGGTGACCGGCTCGGCCGAGTCGTGCTTGTCGGCGTGGGTCATCGCGGCATGATCGGTCTTCGGCGGATCCTTGGCCATGGCAGTCGAGGTGCCCAGCACCATGCCCAGGGCCAGCGAAGCAGCAAGCAGATTACGGGTCGTGTTGGTCATGTTCGAATTCCTTTGCGGATGTGCAGCCAGTGTCCGTGCACGGCCGTGGACAGGACGTGGGCGCCGCATAACGTTGCCGTGAACCACTCAGGTTGGCGCCGGATCGTTCAGATTTCCGCCCCGCGCGCGCAGCCGTTACGCTGTCCTGCCCCGTTATGTTGGAGCGCACCATGGCCGCCACACTTCAGGTCGCCTTGATCGGCTACGGGCTGGCCGGCAGCGTGTTCCATGCGCCGTTGATCCTGCATACGCCAGGGCTTGCACTGCACAGCATCGTCAGCTCGCAACTTGATCGCCTGCTGCGCAGCTTCACCGATGTGCGCATCTGCGATGACCCGCAGGCGGTGTTCGATGACCCGGCGGTGGACGCGGTGGTGATCGCCACGCCCAACGATGCGCATGCACCGCTGGCGCGCGCGGCACTGGCGGCGGGCAAACATGTGCTGGTCGACAAACCCTTCGCGCTGTCCGTGGCGGAAGCCGAATCGGTGGTGCAGGCCGCGCACGACGCGGAGCGTGTGGTCACGGTGTTCCAGAACCGCCGCCACGATGCCGACTTCCTCACGCTCAAGCAGGTGATCGACAGCGGCAGTATCGGCCACGTCGCCGAATGCCATTCCCACTTCGACCGCTTCCGCCCGCAGGTGCGCGAGCGCTGGCGCGAAAGCGATGCGCCCGGCAGCGGGCTGTGGATGGATCTGGGGCCGCACCTGCTGGACCAGATGCTGCAGCTGTTCGGCTGGCCCGGCGCGATCAGTGTGGACCTGATGGCGCAGCGCGAACACGCGCTCGGCAACGACTACTTCCATGCGGTGCTGCATTACCCCCGGCATCGCGCGATCCTGCATGCCGGCTCGCTGGTGGCCGCCTCCGGTCCGCGCTTCATCGTGCATGGTGATGCCGGCAGCTATCTGAAGGACGGGCTGGACGTGCAGGAGGATCAGCTGCGGCGAGGCATTGCCCCGGGCGCCCCGGGCTGGGGACTGGACCCGCAGCACGGTCATCTGGTGCGGATCGATGCCGACGGGCACACCCGGCGCAGCACCGTGGACAACATGCCCGGCGATTACCGGGCGTTCTATGCGGCCTTCCGCGATACAATGCTGGGCGTGGGCGAAGCGCCGGTCAGCACTGCGCAGGCGCTGCAGCTGATGCGCCTGCTGGATGCGGGCGCAGAGAGTGCACGCAGCGGGCGGCGGGTGACCCTTTGAATCGGTCACGCCAGCCCACGTAGCTCCACGCCATGCAGGAATGCGGGCCGGACGATGGGGTTCGGCCGGCCCGCATCGATCCGTGTTACGTGGTCTTGATCGCGTGACCGCCGAACTCGTTGCGCATCGCCGCCAGCAGGCGGTCGCTGAAGGAATTCTTCTCGCGCGAGCGCAACCGTTCGAGCAGTGACAGCGTGATCACCGGGGCCGGCACATCCAGATCGATCGCCTCGGCGACGGTCCAACGGCCTTCGCCGGAGTCTTCGACGTACGGCGCGATGCCATCCAGCTGCGGGTTGCGGCCCAGTGCATCGGCACTGAGATCGAGCAGCCACGAACGCACCACGCTGCCGTGCTGCCAGGCCTTGGCCACCTGCGCCAGATCGAGGTTGAACCCGGTCTTGTGCTGCATCAGCGCGAAGCCTTCCGCGTAGGCCTGCATCATCCCGTACTCGATGCCGTTGTGGACCATCTTGCAGAAGTGCCCTGCCCCGCTCGGCCCCACATGCGCCCAGCCACGGTCCTCGCCCGGCGCCAGGGTGCGGAAGATCGCCCCGATCCGTTCGACCGCCGCCGTGTCACCGCCGATCATCAGGCTGTAGCCCTCCTGCAGGCCCCACACGCCGCCGCTGGTGCCACAATCGATGTAGGTCACGTCCTCGCCCTGCAGCTGTTCGCTGCGGCGCATGGAGTCCTTGTAGTACGAGTTGCCACCGTCGATCACCACATCGCCCTCGGACAGATGCGGCGAGAGTGATGCCAGGGTCTGGTCGACCACGCCGGCCGGCACCATCAGCCACACCACGCGCGGGACCGGCAGCGCGGCGAGCGTCTCGGCGATCGAGGCACTGACCTCGAACCCACGCGCGGCCGCCGCGCTGCGGGCGGCCTCACCCGGATCGACGCCGATCACGTGGTGGCCGCCACGGTGCAGCCGCTCGGCCATGTTCGCGCCCATGCGGCCCAGCCCGATCATTGCAATATCCATGAATCACCTTTGCTCTGTTGTCGTGTTGTCTTGCGGGAACGCTGACGGCGGGGAATCGCACTGGCGAAGGCGTGCGTCGATCCAGCGCCGATACAGCGTGGTATGCAGGTTGTGCAGCCCCAGTTCGATCGCGAACGGTGTACGCGGATTGCGATCGAGCAGGCGTGCGATGTGGTACCCGATAGGACGTATACCCCGAGGATGCACGTAAATCAGGAACCCCTGGTAGAACGGATCGTCCAGCAAGGCATCCAGTTCCTTCAGCAGCGGTTGCTGCTCGGCCGGTACCTCGCGCCGCCAGATCGGATCGCGCTCGATCAGCAGCCGCTCGAACCGGCGCGGCCCCGGGCCCGGCATGCGCTGGGCCAGCGCCCAGATGCGCCGGTTGATCTGGTCGTAGTAGGCAAAGCCCTCGTGCTCGCGCAGCGCGCGTGCCGCCGCATCGCTGACATCGACCACTACGAAGTTCTCGGCCTGGTTGTTGATGTCGTCCAGGTACTTCCGCTCGAACACGTGCTCGATGAAACCGGGCGTGCCGACGAAGGCCTGCCGCCCGCGCAGGGCGGTCTGCTTCGCATTGCCATCGGCCAGGAACTCACCGGCGTGCCGGCCGAGCAGGATGCTGTCGGTCTCGTGCAGGGTCAGGAAGGTGCCGATGGAGAGCTCATCGGCCGAGAACTCGCGATCGAACGCGGCATCGCCGTACAGCTCGCGCTGGGTCGCCAACTGCGCGACCTGGCGGCCGACCCCGCATTCGGCCCGTACGCGGCCCTCGTAGAAGGTCTGCAGTGCCGCGCTGTTGGCCTCGGCCGGCTGATAGCCGCGACCGAAGCTGCGGAAGCGCTCCCAGCCCTTGGCCTGCGCGCCGCCTGCACCGAAACCGATCCAGCCCAGCTGCAGTGCCGAGAAGCGGAAGCCATCGTTGTCCTGCAGCGCGGTCGTCGCGCGGCGCGTGGCGGCGCCAAGCTGGAAGGCATACGCGCAGACCGTGGCCGGGTCATCGAACAATGTGGGCAGCCAGGCCTGCCGCTGCGCCGCCGACCACTGGCGCGGCAGCTGCACACGCAGGTCGCCGGAGCTCTGGGCCTGGCGCAGATCGGCACGTTCGCAGACCGGACCACCGTGCACGACCGGCGCGGCGATATCAGCGGCGTCGACCTGCCAGCCGAGATCCTCGAGCACGCCCTGCGCGCAGGAGGCGGCGCTCCACGCGCTGGTCGCCGGGATCAGCCCCAGCAGCGCGGCGAGCGCACAGCGATGCCAGCGCCGCGATCCTGCTGCCATGACCTGCCCCACCCCCGCCCGATCAGCGCAGCGATGCCGGGGTATCGCTCACCACCTCGGCAGGCGCCGACTCGACGGCCGTGGCAGGCGCCGCTGCCGGTGCTGCGGCCGCCGGCGGCGTCGGCTCGGGCACGGCCGCGGCCGGCAGGTACTGCTGCAGGCGCTCGAAGAAGCGGCGGTAGAAGGTGGCGTCCTGCACGGTGCTGCTGGCCACTTTCACCAGGGAGTCGTCGTTGCTGCCGAACGGCAGCGACACCGAGCCCAGTGCGCCCACGCCGACGCTGGCCGAGGTCGGGCTCTTCTTGAGTGCGTAGCGGTCCTGCACCGCACTGACGAACACCAGCGCCTGGTCGCCGCGCGGCGCACAGGAGATGCGCAGCACCAGTTGCTCGTGTTCTTCATCCTTGGGCTGGAAGTTCTTGTTGCCCTCCACGGCGTCATCGCCGGCGCGGGCGATCGCATAGCCCTGGCTGAGCAGGGTGCGGCGCGCGGCCTCGCAGGCCTGGGCCGGCGGGCCGGGCACGGTGCGCGAATAGGTATCGCCGGAGTCGAAGGACTCGCGGATCAGCGTGCTGTCAGCGGCGCGGCCGCCACAGGCGGTCAAGGCGGCGACCGCCGCCAGCAGCGGGATCGAACGTACACGACGAAAGCGCATGGCCGCTCCTGCGGAAATCCAGCCTGCAAGGATAGACCTGCGCACGTTGGCAGGAGGTGGAAATGCACAGGCCGCCCCGAAGGGCGGCCTGTGGAGTTGTCACCGGTTCAGCTGGGCTGCCGCGGCGGTCAGTCCGCCCAGCGGCCGACACCGGTCGACTGCGGCAGCACCTGGGCCGACAGCGGGCGGTCGGCCTCCAACAGGTTGACCGCATCGGCCAGGATCGCGGCCGACTCGCGCAGCAGCGGATCCGGACGCTTTTCGGCCGCCTTCTCACGCGCGGCATCCTTGACGATATCGCGCTCGTTGCCGGTCAGGCCGTCGTCATTGCTGTCATCGGCCAACGGATCCAGATCCAGACCCAGTTCCTTGCGGATGGCCTGGCGGTCGGTGCGTTGCTTGTCCTGCTTCTCACGCTCGGCGCGGCGCTCGGCCTCGTTGAGCGAGATGTACTTCTTGGCCTTCTCGGCGCGGAACTGCTCGACATCCTCGTTCCACCACTGGAACTCCTTGTCGGCAGCGATGCGCGTGTCGTGGCGGCTCTCCAGCTTGGGCAGCAGCGGGCCGAAGTTGCCGTACTGGGTGTGCGGCACGGCGGCGATACGGGTCCACGGCAGAGCGTTGTCGTAGGTGCTTTCGCCGTACTCGCTGGCGTCCACACTGGCCGGGAAGGCCAGATCCGGCACCACGCCCTTGTGCTGGGTGCTGCTGCCGCTGACGCGGAAGAACTGGGCGATGGTCAGCTTGACCTGGCCGAAGCGCTGGGTCTCGCCACTGGGCCAACGGTCGAGGTCGACGATGTTCTGCACGGTGCCCTTGCCGAAGGTGGTCTCACCGATCACCAGGCCACGGCCGTAATCCTGGATGGCGCCGGCGAAGATTTCCGACGCCGAAGCCGAGCCGCGGTTGATCAGCACGGCCAGCGGGCCGTCCCACGCCACCACTTCACTGCGGTCGCTGTTGACGGTGACGCGGCCACCGGACTCGCGCACCTGGACCACCGGGCCCTGTTCGATGAACAGACCGGTCAGTTCGATCGCTTCATCCAGCGAGCCACCGCCGTTGTTGCGCAGGTCCAGCACCACGCCATCGAGCTTGTCGGCCTTGAAGCCGGCCAGCAGCTTGGCCACGTCGCGGGTCGCAGAGGCATAGTCGGCGGCGTTGCGGCGGCGGCCTTCGAAGTCCTGGTAGAAGGTGGGCAACTTGATCACGCCGACCTTGCGGGCCGGCTCCCCATCCTTGGCCGGGATGGTCAGGGTCTCGCCCTTGGCGGCCTGTTCGGCCAGACGCACCTTCTGGCGGGTCAGCACCAGGGTGTGGTGCTTGCCGTCGACGCCCTCTTCGGCCGGAATGAACTCCAGGCGGACCTGGGTATCGCTCTTGCCGCGGATCTTGGCCACCACATCATCGATGCGCCAGCCGATCACGTCTTCCAGCGGACCGGACTTGCCCTGGCCCACGCCGACGATGCGGTCGCCCGGCTTCAGCGTGCCGTTGACCGCGGCCGGGCCACCGGCGATGACCTCGCGGATCACCACCATGTCGTCCTGGCGCTGCAGCTGCGCGCCGATGCCTTCCAGCGACAGCGACATCGCCTGGTTGAAGTTCTCGGCGGTGCGCGGGGTGAAGTAATCGGTGTGCGGATCCACGGCGCTGGTGTAGGCGTTGAGGAAGAACTGGAACACGTCCTCGCCCTTGAGCTCATTGACCGACTTTTCCAGCGTGGCATAACGCTTGTCCAGCGTCTTGCGGATCTCGGCCGGCTGCTTGCCGGCCAGCTTCAGGCGCAGCCAATCGTTCTTGACCGACTTGCGCCACAGATCGTCCAGTTCGGCGCTGCTCGCGGCCCACGGCACGTCCTTGCGGTCGTACTCGAACTTTTCATCGGTGCTGAAATCGAAATCGGTCTTGAGCAGCTTGCGCGCATAGCCGACACGCTCACCCACGCGCTGCTTGTAGACCGCGAACACCTGGAACGCCGGTTCCAGCTCGCCGCCGCGGATGGCGGTGGCGATGTTGGCCTCGAACGGGGCGAAGCGGGTGATGTCGGCCTGGGTGAAGAACTGCTTGCTGCTGTCGAGCGACTCCAGGTAGCGCTTGAAGACGTCCTTGGAGGTCGCCGCATCGAGTGCGCGCGGCCGGTAGGCGTATCGGCTGTCCGAGAGCAGTCCGTAGACCAGCTTGGAGGTGGTCACCTGGTCGGCCGTGGCAGCCGAAGGCAGCGCGGGCGAATCGGCGTAGGCGGCCAGTGCCATCGGCGCGGTGAGCGCCAGGGCCATCAGGAATGCGGGGGCTTTGAATTTCATGGACTAGCTCGTGGCACCTTGCCAAGGGAGAGACTGCGTGCATTACAGACACCACGACAGTGCCGAAAGTTGCCGCGTTTGTCACCGGGGCCTTCAGCCTACCGAGGCCGTTGGAGAAATTTGTGAATACCGGGGAGAACGGCGGGCAGGCACAGGCCTGCGGCCATCCGCGGTTCAGGGCCGCGGCCGGGGAAAGACGAGTGGGGATTGGCAGAACGGGCCCCGAAGGGCCCGCGGGATCAACCGGCGACGCCGGCGTCGGCCGCCTGGCGGTCGGCATGGTAGGACGAACGCACCATCGGCCCGGAAGCGACGTGGCTGAAGCCCAGCGCATTGCCGTACTCCTCCAGCGCCTTGTACTCCTCGGGGGTCCAGTAACGCAGCACCGGGTGGTGATGCGCGGTCGGCTGCAGGTACTGGCCGATCGTGATCATGTCCACGTCGTGCTCGCGCAGGTCGCGCAGCGTGGCCTGCACCTGCTCCAGGGTCTCGCCGAGGCCGAGCATGATGCCGGACTTGGTGGCGATCTCCGGGTGCTGGGCCTTGAACTTCTTGAGCAGGGTCAGCGACCACTGGTAATCCGCGCCCGGGCGCACGTTGCGGTACAGGTCCGGCACGGTTTCGATGTTGTGGTTGAACACATCCGGCGGGTTGGTCGCCAGGATCTCCAGCGCGCGCTCCATGCGGCCCTTGCCACGGAAATCCGGGGTCAGCACTTCGATCTTGGTCTTGGGCGACCTGGCACGGATGGCACCGATGCAGTCGGCGAAGTGCTGGGCACCGCCGTCGCGCAGGTCATCGCGATCGACGCTGGTCACCACCACATACTTCAGGCCCATGTCGGCCACGGTCTGGGACAGGCTGGCCGGTTCATTGGCGTCCGGCGGCTTGGGCCGGCCGTGGGCGACGTCGCAGAACGAGCAACGACGGGTGCAGACCTCGCCGAGGATCATGAAGGTCGCGGTGCCGTGGCTGAAGCACTCGTGGATGTTGGGGCAGCTGGCTTCCTCGCAGACCGTGACCAGGCGGTTCTCACGCAGCTTGGCCTTGAGGTTCTGCACGGCGTTGCCGGAGGGAATCCGCACGCGGATCCACGACGGCTTGCGCAGCACCGGCACGTCGGCGAACTGCACCGGCGAGCGGCCGATCTTGTCACCGCCGATCTGTTTGACGCCCGTCTGCAACGGGGCGGCGGACGGCGTGTCGCCCTGCACAACCTGCAGGGGAATGAGGCGAGCGGTGGTTTCAGTCATGGCCTTGGTCGGCGGCGTTCACGCCGCGTCAGTCAAATCGGGTAGTTCAGCGGCCGGCTCGAGGTCCAGGCCGAACTGGCGGGCCAGATGGCCCAGCAGCACCGGCGTGACGGCCGCCATGCCGGACGGTCCCCCCAAGTCTACCACCGAGGTCACCTGCAGCCCTTGATAGCCACAGGGGTTGATCCGGCGGAACGGTTCCAGGTCCATGGCCACATTGAAGGACAGGCCATGGAAAGTGCAGCCACGGCGGACGCGGATGCCGAGCGCGGCCACCTTGGCCCCGCCCACGTAGACCCCGGGCGCGCCATCCAGGCGCTCGGCGCCGATGTTCCAGTCGCCCAGGGTGTCGATGATGGCCTGTTCGATCCGGCACACGTAGTCGCGCACGCCGATCCCCAGTCGCCGCAACTGCAGCAGCGGGTAGATCACCAGCTGGCCGGGGCCGTGGTAGGTCACCTGGCCGCCACGGTCGACATGCAGAACGGGAATATCGCCCGGGGCGAGCACGTGCTCGTCCTTGCCGGCCTGGCCCAGGGTGAACACCGGGTCGTGCTCGACCACCCACAGTTCATCGCGGGTGGCATCGGTGCGGGCATCGGTGAAACGCTGCATGGCGTGCCAGACCGGGGCATAGGGCTGGCGGCCGAGGTCACGCACGAGGGCCGGTTGCGGCGCCCGGTCGCCCGGGGCCGCGGCAGTGGCGCAGCTGGCTACAGCGTCCACTTCACTTCCGGGTGGTCGCGCAGCGCGTTGTGGGCGGCATCGTACTGTTCGCGGTTGTCGGCCTTGAACACCAGTCGCACGGACACGTACTTGCCGTTGGACGAGTGTTTCCAGCTGACCCGTTCGGTCAGCACTTCCAGGCCGGCGAGCTCGAGCAGGCGCGGCAGTTCGCGTTCCAGGTCGTTGCCGGCCGCGCCCATGGCGCTGAGTTCGAACTGGCCGGGGAACTGGAAGCCGTGGTCGGGGTTGTCAGACTTGATCTCCATGACCCGGATTATGGGGATGCCCGCGCCCGAACCCAAGCACTGCTTGATCGTGCGCACAGCGGTACCGAACGGCACGTGAAAACGCCTGTATCGCCACTGATACGCAGCAGTGCGTGCGCAGCCCTGTTCACAGGATCACGCTCTGACTACGCTGTACCAGCTTAAGAAAGAATAAATCCCTGTCTGGTATCCCATGTCCTTGAAGCCCTTCGCGCTGCCGGCCGCGCTTGCCGGTGTCCTCGCCCTGGCGGCGCCTGCCGCCCAGGCTGCCTCCCAATGCGGGCCCGATGCGATGCGCGAGCATCCGCCGCAGGTCAATTTCCGCGTTGACAACGATCTGTTCGGCGGCAAGGACCAGGATCAGGGCTATACCAACGGGGCCCAGATCACCTTCGTGTCGCCGAATCTGGTCGACTACACCGACGACCCATGCCTGCCGCGCCTGGCGCGCTGGGTCAACAGCCACCTGGAGCGGCTGCACCCGGGCGAGTTCGAACAGCAGAACATGATCTTCAGCCTGGCCCAGGGAATTTTCACCCCGACCGATTTCACCCGGAAGGACCTGATCGAAGATGACCGCCCGTATGCGGGCGTGCTGATCGGCAGCTTCGGGTACAACGCGCGCCGCGGCGACCGGCTGCAGACAACGCAGCTGGCGTTGGGCGTGGTCGGGCCCTGGGCACAGGGCGAAGAAGTGCAGAACGCGGTGCACGAGCTGCTGGGCGATGAGAAGTTCCAGGGCTGGGACAACCAGCTGCACAACGAGCCGGTGTTCATGCTGACCCACGAGCGGATGCGCCGGTGGCCGGCCGATGCCACGGAGAACCTGGGCGGCTGGGGCTGGGATGCGATCAGCCATTACGGTGGCGCGGTGGGCAACCTGGCCACGCACCTCAATGCCGGTGGCGAAGTGCGCTTCGGCTGGAAGCTGCCGGACGATTTCGGCAGTACCCCCCTGCGCCCGGCCGGTGAGAACACGGCGCCGACGCGCGGTGGCAAGCCGAGCGGGTGGTCGTGGCATCTGTTCGCCACGACCGATGCGGCGTGGGTGATCCGCGATATCACGCTGGACGGCAACACGTTCCGCAACAGCCACAGTGTCGACAAGCGACATGTGGTCGGCCAGGCCGGGTACGGGCTGGCGGTGATGCGTGGGCGCTGGAAGTTCGCGCTGGCGCGCTACCACAGCACGCGCGAGTTCGATGGGCAGCGCGAGGCGCCGGTGTTTGGCAGCTTCACGATCAGCCGGTCGCTGTAAGTGCGAGGAGCCGGCCAGCGGCCGGCACTACCCGGATCCGCACCGGTTCACGTGGTAGCTGCCGACCATTGGTCGGCACACCCCCACACGGCCCATCGCCCACCCAAAAAAAAGACCGGCATGCGCCGGTCTTTTTTCACTGCGGTCGAACCGGATTACTCCGATTCCCACCACATCCAGAAGCTGTCCCACAGACGCTTGAAGAAGCCGGCTTCTTCCACGGCGGCCACGGCCACCAGCGGCGCCTGGGCGACGACCTGGTTGTCCAGCATCACCTTCAGCGTGCCGACCTGCTGGCCAGCGGTGAACGGGGCCTCGAGGGTCTTGGGAACATCGATGCTCGGCTTGAGATCGTTGTAGCGGCCGCGCGGGACGCTGACCAGCATCGGCTGGGCCACGCCCAGCTGCAGCGTGGCGGTCTTGCCCTTCCACACCTTGTGCTCGGCCACGACCTTGCCCGGCTCGTACATGCGGTGGGTTTCGAAGAAGCGGAAGCCCCAGTTGAGCAGCGCCAGGCTGTCATCGGCGCGCTGCTTTTCCGAACCGCCACCGAGGACCACCGCCACCAGACGCTGGTCGCCGCGCTGGGCCGAACTCATCAGGCAGTAGCCGGCTTCGGAGGTATGGCCGGTCTTGATGCCGTCCACGCTCTGGTCGCGCCACAGCAGCAGGTTGCGGTTGGGCTGGGTGATGTTGCCCACGGTGAATTCCTTCACCTTGTTGTAGGCGTAGGTCTCCGGGTAGTCACGCACCATCGCGCGGCCCAGCAGCGCCAGGTCATAGGCGGTGGTGTGGTGGCCCGGGGCGCTCAGACCATGGGCGTTGACGAAGTGGGAGTCCTTCATGCCGATCTTGGCGGCGTAGCTGTTCATCAGCGAGGCGAAGGCTTCTTCGCTGCCGGCGACGTGCTCGGCCAGGGCGATCGCGGCATCGTTGCCGGACTGGATCGCCATGCCCTTTTCCATGTCTTCCAGGCGCGCGGTCTGGTTGACCGGGAAGCCGCTGTAGCTGCCGTCGGTACCGGCGCCGCCCTCGCGCCAGGCGCGCTCGCTCATCATCACCTGGTCGTCGGTACGGACCTTGCCGTTCTTGACCTCGGCGGCCACGACATACGAGGTCATCACCTTGGTGATGCTGGCCGGGGCCAGTTGTTCGTGCACGTTTTCACCGGCCAGGACCTGCCCGGTGGCGTAATCCATCAGGATCCAGGCCTTGGAGACGCTGGGCTTCGGGGCCGGCGGCGTGGCCACGGTGGCCGGTGCGGCGGCGGCGGGAGCAGGCGCCGGTGCCGGGGTCGGCAAGGGGGTCTGGGCGGAAACCATGCCCACGAACAGGGTCGTGGCCATGGCAGCGGCGGCAAAGCGGAATTTCATCGGACAGCAAGCTCCTGGAGGGCGCCAAGGGGGGATGAGGGATAAGGGGCATTGTAGGCCCAAGGAGCGGCGGCACGCGCTGGCGTGCCGCGGGCAGCGGAAGGCTCAGTCCTTCACGATCTGCGGCGCCCCGAAGCCCAGACCGGCAATCCGGCCGGCAAGTTCCGAGGCACTGGCATGGTCGGGGGCCGGCACGCGCAGGCGCCACAGGGTGCGCCCGCCACTGACGATGTCACTGATGCTGGCCCCGGCGATCCCCGCCGAGGACAACTGGCCGAGCGCACGGGTGGCGTTGTCGCGGCTGGCAAAGCTGGCGACCTGCAGCAGCACGCTGCCGAGCACCTGCTGGGAGAGCGTCGCGCTGGGCGCCGGTGCCGGGCGCGCTGCAGGTGCGGCGGCGGGCAACGCGGCCACCGCGACCGGGGCGCTGTTGACGCTGGCGGCCTGGGTGGTGGCGGGCTTGCCGGTCGCCACGCGCACGCCGTTGTCGCGCATCCAGTGATCGAAGTTGTCGGCGTTGCCCGGCTTGGCCGAGTCGGCCACGCGGTAGCGGTACTGCTCGCCGGCCGGCTTGGCGGCGGCTGCCGTGGCCGTGGCGGCCGGCAGCTTGCCGACCAGGGCATCCATGTCGCTGGCGCGGCGTGCCGCGGCAGCGCTGGCCGTGGTGGCGGCCGCCGCAGCGGCGGCAACCTCGCGGCGCTCGCGACGGCTGGGCTTGTCGGCCAGCAGGTTGTCATCCCCCGGGGCCAGCGCGCGTACTTCCACGTTGCCGGTGCCGCGCTGGGTGATGCCCAGGCGCACCGCAGCGGCATAACTGAGGTCGACCACGCGGCCATCGTGGAACGGGCCACGATCGTTGACCCGCACGATCACCGATTCGCCGTTGTCCAGGTTGGTGACGCGGGCGAAGCTCGGCAACGGCAGCGTCTTGTGCGCGGCGGTGAAGGCGTACATGTCGTACACCTCGCGGTTGGAGGTCAGGCGGCCATGGAACTTGGCGCCGTAATACGAGGCCGTGCCCTTCTCGGCATAGCCGCGGGTCTTGTCCATCACCTGGTACTGCTTGCCCAGCACCACGTACGGCGATTTGTTGCCGATCGCGGAGCGCGGCAGATCGACCACTTCCGGCTCCGGGATGCAGGCCACGTTGGGGATGTAGGTGGGGGTGCTGTCATTCACGCCGGGCTTGTACAGGCCGCCGGCGCGGTAGTCACCGCGCGTGCTCGGATCTTCCGCCGCCGCCTTGTAGGGCGACCCGTCAGGACAATGCGCCGGGCGTCCGCCCTTGCCCTGCACCACCGCGCCGGACGGTTTGCTGCTGCCGGCAGTGCTGCCACCCGGTTTTTTCGGCGCACTGCTGCAGGCGGCCAGTGCCAGTATCAACAGACCCGGGATCAGCCATCTGGAGCGTGCGATCGTGTTCATGCCGGCGGCAACTCCTGTCCGGCGATGGCCTGGGACAACTGGTACACGGCCATCGCGTACATTTTCGAGAGGTTGTAGCGGGTAATGGCGTAGTAATTCTGGAAGCCCAGCCAGTACTGCTTGCCGGTGCTGCCTTCCAGCGTGATCGGGGTGGCGGTCAGGCCGGCCGCGACCGGGACGCTGGGCTGGTAACCGCGCTGGGCCAACTGGGACAAGGTCCAGGTCGGTGCCCATTCGGTCGGATTGAATTCTTCGCGACCGGCCTGCAGCGTGGCCGGCACGGCGACCGGGCCACCGCGCACCCAACCGCCCTTCTTGACGAAGTAATTGGCGATCGACGAGAAGACGTCATCGTAGCTGTTGAACAGATCGCGACGGCCATCGCCGTTGCCATCCACCGCATAGTCGAGATAGCTGGACGGCATGAACTGGCCCATGCCCATCGCGCCGGCGTAGCTGCCCTTGATCGCGGTGATGTCGAGCTTCTCGTCGCGGGTCAGCGCGAACAGGCGCGCCAACTCGTCGCGGAAGAACAGCTCACGGCGCACTTCGCGCTCCAGCTTGGCCGGATCGCCGCTGCGCGGGTATTTGAAGGCCAGCGTGTACAGCGCATCGAGCACGCGGTAACTACCGGTGTTGCCGCCGTAGCTGGTTTCCACGCCGATGATCGCCACGATCACTTCGGCCGGCACGCCGGTGCGCTGCTGCACGCGCATCAGCTCCTCGCGGTGCTGGGCGAGGAATTTCTTTCCCCCCTCGATCCGCGCCTGGCTGATGAACATCGGCCGGTATTCGTTCCACGGTTTAACCCGCTCGGCCGGGCGCGACATCGCGGCGATGATCGGATCACGGATCTGCGCCTGGGCGAGGGTTGCCTGGATCTGCGCGGCGGGAATCCCGTAGCGGGCGGCGGTGTCACGCACGAAGTTGGCGCGGGCCACCTCGAAGGGCACCGGGGTCAGATCGACCGGGGCGGCATTGGCACCGGCGGCTTCGGGGGCGGCTTCGGCGGGCCCCTTGTTGCCGGCGGCCGGCGTGACCGGGACACCCGAGGCCTGCGGCGTCGGTGAAGGAGTCTGCGGCTGGGTCGCACAAGCGACCAAACCGAGCGTGAGCATGCAGGCCAGGGAGCGTCGAATCATCGCGGCAGGTTAGCAGGTCATGGATGAATTAAAACCCCTAAGACCATGAATCTCAACGGATTGCCTGAGTTTCTTTGCGGCCGTTAAGCCCGTGTGTAGACAGGCCCTGCCTCCCCCGCCCATTCATAGTCTGACGAAGACGCCGTCGCCGTCTCGAACGCGCGGCAATGCGGCCAGGCGCATGTCCGGCTCACCGCAGCCGCCCGGCGAAGGGCCATCGAGCAACGCACGTCTCACTTTTGAGAAAGATGCAGAAGGCACAAGAGGTTCGCCGGTTGCGTCCCCATCCCCGCAGACGCAACCGGCCAAACCGGACCCGATCGGCAGCGGCGCGGCGCGCATCTCCCCAGCGCGCGCCTCGCCCTTCTGCCTGTTGGGTCAACTACTCCCCGCCAGACTCCCCATCCGCGATGCTTGGCTCAGCGCGTCGTTGTTGGCGGGCCGCCATTGTGCAGGCCGTTTACGACAAGTCCATTGATCGAGATCAAGTCACTCCATATCTGTGCGCCACTTCTCACTTTTATCTCCAGGCGTTGACAACGTTTGCACCTGAAACCGTTTTCGTGTGCTGGGCATGCGCAATCGCGGTCGCGCCGACAGCTCATGTCGCATGGACGGGCTGATGCTGCCGCGCCGCCATCACCAGCCCGAAGCTGGCCAGCAGTGAGACCGCCGAAGTGCCGCCATAACTGATCAGCGGCATTGGCACGCCCACCACCGGCAACAGGCCGGAGATCATGCCGCCGTTGACCAGCACATAGACGAAGAAGACCAGGCCGGTGGTGCCCACCAGCAGGCGCGAATAACCACAACGCGACTGGCTGGCGATCCACAGGCAGCGCGCGGTGACGAACAGGAACAGGCTGAGCACCACCGCCACGCCGACCCAGCCGAATTCCTCGGCCAGCACCGAGAAGGCGAAATCCGTGGTGTATTCGGGCAGGAAATCCAGCGTGGCCTGGGTGCCCTGCCCCCAGCCTTTGCCATGCATGCCGCCCGAGCCGATCGCGATCTTGGACTGGATGATGTTCCAGCCGGTGCCCAGCGGATCGTTCTCCGGATACAGGAAGGTCAGCACGCGATCCTTCTGGTATTGCCGCAGCAGGCCGAACCAGGCCAGCGGCGCGGCCACCGACAACCCACCCAGCGCGACGGCCATCCACCACCAGCGCAGGCCGGCCAGCAACAGCGCGAATACCCCGCTCGCGGTCACCAGCGTGGCCGTGCCCAGGTTGGGCTGCAGCAGGATCAGCACCGCCGGGCCACCGATCAGCAACGCGGCGGTCAGCACCGCGCGCGGCCGTGGTGGCAACGGCTGCTTGTGCAGGTACCAGGCCATCATCATCGGCAGACTGAGCTTGAGCAGCTCGGAAGGCTGCAGGTAGAACACGCCCAGGTTCAACCAGCGCTGGCCGTACTTGCCGGTGCCGACCACATAGACGGCCAGCAGTGGCAGCAAGGACAACGTGTAGATCCAGGGTGACCACGCGCGCAGCGTCACCACCGGCAGCCGCGACAGCCCCCACAGTGCGGCAAGCCCGGCGCCGTAGCGCATCGCCTGTGCATGCACGGGCCCGTCCACGCTGTGCAGGACGGCCAGGCCGGCCACCATCAGCAGGCACAGCGCGCCCACCAGGGGCAGATCCAGGGTGCGGAAAAAGAAATGGAACACGGCGCGTGCGCGCTGCAGTAGTTCGACCATGCGGACGACTCCTGTGGATGACGCGACGCACAGCGGGAGGCGACACGGCGAACAGAAAGCGGGCCCGTCAGGCAGGCCGGCGCGAGCGCAGGACCGTAACACGCGCGGGCGCCGCAATCCTTAGCCGATGCGTACCGCCGGGCCACGGCGCACGCATCGCGTCTGCTCAGCCGTAGCCGCCGTGCACCGGATTGTGGCGACGCACCGCCATCACCAGCCCGAAGCCGGCCAACAGCGAGACCGCCGAGGTACCGCCGTAACTGATCAACGGCATCGGCACACCGACCACCGGCAGCAGGCCGGAAATCATGCCGCCGTTGACCAGCACATAGACGAAGAACGCCAGCCCGGTCGCGCCGGCCAGCAGCCGCGAATAGGTATCGCGCGACTGCGAGGCGATCCACAGGCAACGCCCGATCACCACCAGGTACAACGCGAGCACGATCGCCACGCCGATCCAGCCGAATTCTTCGCTCAGCACCGAGAAGGCGAAATCGGTGGTCTGCTCGGGAATGAAGTTCAGGTGCGACTGCGAGCCCTGCCCCCAACCCTTGCCATCGAAGCCGCCCGAGCCGATCGCGATCTTGGACTGGATGATGTTCCAGCCGGCGCCGAGCGCATCGCTTTCCGGGTCCATGAACATCATGATGCGGTCTTTCTGGTACGGCCGCAGCAGCCAGAACCAGGCCACCGGCGCGGCCGCGGCCACACCGCCGACCGCCACACCTACCCACCACCAGGGCAGGCCGGCCAGCAGCAGCACGAACGCGCCGCTGGCAGCGATCAGCACACCGGTGCCGAAGTCCGGCTGCAGCATCACCAGCCCGGTCGGCACGCCGATGATCACCGCACTGGTCAGCACGGTGGAGAAGCGCGGCGGCAGCGGCATGCGATGCAGATACCAGGCCACCATCATCGGCAGGCTGACCTTGAGAAGCTCGGCCGGCTGCAGGTAGAACAGCTTCAGATCCAGCCACTGGCGGCCGTACTTGCCGGTGCCCAGCACGAACACGGCCAGCAGCGGGATCATGGAGACTGCGTAGATCAGCGGCGTGGCCGAACGGATGCGCAGGATCGAGATCCGCGAAATCGCCCACATCGCGCCCAGCCCAACCGCGAAGCGCGCCCCCTGGGCGAACACCAGGCCGTCACCTCCAGCGCTCTTGAGCACGGCCAGGCCCATCAACATCAGCGCGGCCAGGGCCAGGCACAGCACCCAGTCCAGCGAGCTGCTGAAGCGGACGGCCATGTCGACCGCCCAGCGCAGGAAGACCTTCATCGTGGCCGCTCCGGTGCGGTCGGGGGTGGGGTGGCACTGGGAACGGGTGCACCGGGGTCCGGCGCGGGCGCGGGCGCAGGCAGGCCCACCACCACCGGCATCAGCTCCAGCGCAGCCACGGCGGCGTCGCCCGCCTCGCGCACGGCGCCATCGCCGCCATCGAAGGCGGTGATCCCGATCGCGGTGGTGCCGCGCTCGCTGTCCAGCGGTTCCAGACCATCGGGCATTTTGCCGAGCAGCCAGGCGTCGAAAATCTTGCGTGCGATGGGCGCCGCGGCGGAGCCGCCGTAGCCGCCGCCCTCGACCGCGATCGCCACGGCGATCACCGGATGGTCGGCCGGCGCGAAACCCACGAACAGCGCGCGATGGCGCAGATGCAGTGGCAGGCTGCGCGGGTTGACCGCCGCCGTACCGCGCCGGCTGATCACCTGTGCCGTACCGGTCTTGCCCGCCATCACGTACGGCGCGCCTGCGGCCGCACGCGCGCCGCTGCCGCCGGGCTGCATGGTGCCCATCATGCCCTCGCGCACCGCCTGCAGATTGCTCGGCGTGGGGCTGATCGGCTTGCTCTCGCCCGGCGGCGTGGCCGTCCAGTCCGCATCGAAACCGGCGCGCTGCTGCATCACCAGATGCGGCTGGCGCAGCTGGCCATCGGCGATGCCGGCCACGCCGTGCACCAGCTGCAGCGGGGTGACCTTCCAGTCGCCCTGGCCGATGCTGACGTTGACCGTATCACCGGGATACCAGCGCTCTTTGCGTGCCTTGAACTTGGCCGCCGGCGAGGGCAGGATGCCGCCGATCTCGCCGGTCAGATCGATGCCGGTCGGTGCGCCGAACCCGTAGTAGCCCATGTAGTGGTCGAAGCGATCGATGCCCAGATCCAGCGCCAGCTTGTAGTAGTACGTGTTGACCGACTGGGTGATCGACTTGCGCAGATCGGTCCAGCCATGCCCGCCACGGTTGGCATCGCCCCAACCGCGGGAGGTGCCCGGCAGATAGAACATGCCGGTGGACAGGATCTTGTCTTCCGGTCTGCGCACGCCACTGTCCAGGCCGGCCAGGCCGATCAGCGGCTTGATCGTCGAGCCGGGCGCGACGCCGCCCAGCACCAGGCGGTTGAACTGCGGCCGCGAGGGGTTGTCGTTGAGCGCCTTGAAATCGGCATGCGAGATGCCGTTGACGAACAGGTTGGGGTCGTAGGACGGCAGGCTGACCATCGCCAGCACTTCGCCGGTGCGCGGGTCCATCGCCACCGCCGCCCCTTCGAACTCGCCGAAGGCGGCGACCATCGCGCGCTGCAGATCGGCATCGATGGACAGGCGCAGATCGCTGCCCGACTGCGCCGCGACCCGGCCGATGGTGCGGATCGCCCGGCCCTGCACGTTGGTCTCGACCTGCTCGTAGCCGACCTTGCCGCGCAGCTGCTGCTCGTAATAGCGCTCCAGCCCGGACTTGCCGATGTGGGTCAGCGCGGCATTGCCCTCACCCAGCATCTCCAGATCCTTGTCATCGACCCGGCCGACGTAGCCGATGATGTGCGCGAACAGATCGCCGTACGGATAGCGACGGGTCAGGTACGGCTCCAGCTCCACGCCGGGGAAGCGCCAGCGGTCCACCGCGAAGCGCGCCATCTCCTCATCGGTGACACGCAGCTTCAGGGTGACCGGCAGGAAACTGCGACGGGCCTTGCGCGACTTGTTGAAGGTCTCGATGTCTTCCGGGCTCAGCGCGAGGATCTTCGACAGGCCCGCCAGGGTGGCGTCCATGTCCTTGACCTTGTCCGGGGTGATGTCCAGGCGGAACGCCGGCACGTTCTCGGCCAGCAGCCGGCCGTTGCGGTCATAGATCATCCCGCGCCCCGGCACCACCGGCCGCGGCTTGATCCGGTTGGCCTCCGAGCGCGTGGCGTAGATGTCGTGGTCCATCACCTGCAGCTTGAAGTACCACCCCCCCAGGCCGAACAGGCACACCAGCACGCCAAGGAAGCCCAGCGCGGCACGGCGCCGGAACTGTTCTGCCTCGGCATGCGGATTCTTGGCCTGGCGGCGCATGTACATGTCAGCGCCCGCGTCGCCCGAAGCGCAGCGCGTCCAGCAGCACGAACACCAGCGGCCACAGCGCCATGCCCAGCAGCGGCGCCCACCAGTACGACCACGGCAGGGTCGGCTCGCCGACCACGATGTGCACCACCGCGCTGACGATGCGGTCGTTGAACAGCAGGCCGCCGATCGCCAGGATCTGCTGGGACATCGGGAAGAAGCGGATCCGCGCGCGGAAGCGCTGCAGGATGAAGGTCAGGATCACCAGCCGCAGCGCCTGCTCGCCGAGCACGCCGCCATAGAGCAGATCGGCGATGACGCCGCTGGCGAAGGCGATGCCCAGCCCGACCCGGTCCGGTGTCTCGATCACCCAGTACGCCAGCACCAGTGCCAGCCAGTACGGACGCAGCGGCTGCAGCAGCGCCGGCAACGGCAACAGGCCCAGCAGCAGCGCCACGACCAGACTCACCGGCAGCACCCAGGGTTTGTCGCGCAGGCGGCTCATCGTTGTTCCTCCGGCGGCGCGGCGCCGGTTTCGGGCGCGGGCGCGGGCGCAGGCGCGGCTGCGGCACGACGCGGCGTCACCGGTACCGGCGCGGACGGACCGGGCCGGTTGGCCTGCGGTGCATTGGCGGGCGCCGTCGCAGGTGCCGTGGTGGCGGGGGATGAACTCAGCGGCGCCGCAGCCGGGCCACCGGCCTCGCCCGCGTCGCGACGCAGGTTCGGCGGAATGCGGATCGCCTCGCCCGGGCGCAGCAGCAACACGTCGCGACCGCGGTCGAGCTGGGCGGCCGGCTTCAGCTCGCCAACCAGGAAGGCATGCGTGTCATCCGGCCGCAGCGCGGTGATGCTGCCGACCGGGAACCCGGCCGGGAAGCGCCCACCCAGCCCTGAGGTCACGATCTCATCGCCCACTTCCACCCCGGCACTGAGCGGAATGTCGCGCAGCTCCAGGGTGTCGCCGCGACCGTAGACGATCAGACGCACGCCGTTGCGGGCCACGGTAACCGGCACGGCATGGTCGGGGTCGGTGAGCAGCAGCACGGTCGCGCTGTTGCCGGTGGTGGCGATCACCTGGCCCATCAGGCCGCCGGCATCGATCACCGCCTGGCCGACATGCACGCCATCGCGGGTGCCGGCGGCCAGCACCAGCCGCTGGCGCACCGGGTCCAGGTCGATATCCAGGATCGGGGCGAGCTGTACGTCCAGTCCGCTGCGTTCGGCCACGTTGAGCAGCTCGCGCAGCTGGGCGTTGTCCAGCGCGGCGGTCTGCAGGCGGGTCAACCGCGCATTGGCGATCAGCAACTGGTTGCGCAGTTCGCGGTTCTCGGTGACGAGCTGGCCGTGGCTGGCGGCGTTGTCCTTGACCTGCGTGCCCAGGCGCCCCGGCAGGCCGGCCAGCGCCCATACCGGCTGCACCAGCACGTTGGCCTGCGCGCGCAGGCGCGACAGCCAGCCCGCCTGGTCATCGAGCACGATCAAGGTGATGGCCAACGCCAGGTAAGCGAGCAGGCGCAGCGGACTGGCGGCATCGCCCTGGCGGGAGGCTACGGGAGGACCGGCGTAAGGCGGCACAGGCGTCGACTGGAAATAATGTGGATGAAGCGCGCGGAACAAGAGCGCAGCGGGAACAGCATGCGACAACGCCCCGGCGAGGTGACGCCCGGCAAGCGACGCTTGCCGGAGGCATCACGCCGCAGAGGCGCGTCTACGATACACGGCCGGTACGGCTCACTCCGGCGCAAAGAACTCGTTGCCGTGCATGTCCACCAGCTCCAGCGCACGACCACCACCGCGGGCCACGCAGGTCAGCGGGTCATCGGCCACCTGCACGTGCAGGCCGGTTTCCTCGGAGATCAGGCGGTCCATGTCGCGCAGCAGGGCGCCACCACCGGTCAGCACGATGCCGCGCTCGGCGACGTCGGCACACAGTTCCGGCGGGGTCTGTTCCAGCGCCAGCTTGACCGCGCTGACGATGCCCGAGAGCGGCTCATGCAGGGCTTCAAGCACTTCGTTGGAGTTGATCTTGATCATCTTCGGCACGCCCTCGGCGAGGTTGCGGCCGGAGATTTCCATCTCGATCACTTCCGCCTGCGGGTAGGCGCAGCCCAGCTCGACCTTGATCCGCTCGGCGGTCGCTTCACCGATCAGCATGCCGTGGTTGCGGCGCACGTAGTTGGTGATCGATTCGTCGAAGCGGTCGCCGCCGATACGCACGGAGGCCGAGTAGACGATGCCGTTGAGGGAGATCACGGCCACTTCGGTGGTGCCGCCGCCGATGTCGATGACCATCGAGCCGCGCGCCTCGGTGACCGGCATGCCGGCGCCGATCGCAGCGGCCATGGGCTCTTCGATCAGGAACACATCACGCGCACCGGCCTCTTCGGCCGATTCCTTGATCGCGCGGCGCTCGACCTGGGTCGAGCCGGCCGGCACGCAGACCAGCACGCGCGGGCTCGGGCGCAGGAAGCGCGACTTGTGGACCTTCTTGATGAAGTGCTTGAGCATCGCCTCGGTGTAGGTGAAGTCGGCGATGACGCCATCCTTCATCGGGCGGATGGTGGTGATATGACCCGGGGTACGGCCCAGCATCTGCTTGGCCTCGGCGCCCACGGCAGCCACGGAACGGGTACCACCGATGGCACGGTCCTGGCGCACGGCCACGACCGACGGCTCGTTCAGCACGATCCCCTGCCCACGCACGTAGATGAGGGTGTTGGCCGTGCCCAGGTCGATGGACAGGTCATTGGAGAACATGCCACGCAGTTTCTTGAACATCTGGGAGTTGATCCTGAGGGGTGTCGCGCCCAACGCGGGATGGCGAAAAAATGGGCAGAATTCGAGGCCGACAAGCCTAGCAATCCCCCTGTGCGCGAGCAAGGACAAATCTGGCCGAAAGCCAGCCTTCACGGCCATTCAGGCCAATCCGGACAGCCCGGGTTCTGGCCCAAAGCCGCCCTACCCGTTAACCTTTGCGCCGCAGGGCGCCGCAGGGCGCCGTTTCGTTGCCCGCCCAACGGGCCTCAAACCCCCTTCCGCATAGGCCTTACTCGATGTCCGCTTTGATCTGTGGTTCTCTTGCCTTCGACACCATCATGGTGTTCCCGGACCAGTTCAAGAATCACATCCTGCCGGACAAGGTGCACATCCTGAATGTGTCGTTCCTGGTGCCGCGCATGCGTCGTGAATTCGGCGGTTGCGCCGGCAACATCGCCTACAACCTGTACCTGCTGGGTGGCGAGCCGATCCCGATGGGCACGGTGGGTTCGGATTTCGGCCCGTACCGCGAGTACTTCCAGGGCCTGGGCATCGACCTGAGCCGGGTCAAGGTGATCGATGAGCTGTTCACCCCGCAGGCGTTCATCACCACCGATCACGACAACAACCAGATCACCGCCTTCCACCCGGGCGCGATGATGCGGTCCTACGAGAACCACGTGAAAGACGTGCCGGGCGTGACCCTGGGCCTGGTCGGCCCGGATGGGCGCGAGGGCATGATCCAGAACTCGCAGGAATTCTTCGAGGCCGGCGTGCCGTTCATCTTCGACCCGGGCCAGGCCATGCCGCTGTTCAACGGCCCGGAGCTGCGCACCTTCATCGAGCAGGCCGACTACGTCGTCGTCAACGACTACGAGTCCAACCTGCTGCAGGAGCGCACCGGCTGGGATGAACAGGCGATCGTGAGCCGGGTCAAGGCCTACATCACCACCCGTGGCCCCAAGGGCGCCGTCATCCACACCCCGGAAAAGACCTATGACATCCCGCCGGCGCACGAGCGCCGCGTGGTCGATCCGACCGGCTGCGGCGATGCGTTCCGCGCCGGCCTGATCTACGGCATCGAGAAGGGCTACGACTGGCTGACCATCGGCCGCATGGGCAACCTGATGGGCGCGCTGAAGGTCGAGCACCCGGGCACCCAGAACCAGCGCTTCACGTTCGATGAGTTCAATGAGCAGTTCAAGCAGCAGTTTGGTTACGCGTTGAACGTTTGATCGCAGTGCGATCAAACGCGGCCCACGATTCGCCGTAGCGAATCGCGGGTCCCAATTGCATGCCACCTTATCCCCCCGCCTTCGGCGCGCCCCCTTGAACATCAAGGGGGCTCTCCACCAGACGGGAATCAGGGGGGGATGAGGGTAGAGCCAGGCCATGCCTGGCTGCTTTCCGGGTCCACCGCCTGCCGATCATGGGCAGGAACTTGTCCGGCGCGGTCAGGCCGACATCTGGTTGCCTTCCCATGCCGCCAGCACCTGCCCGCAATCGGCCAGGTGCCAGCAGGCCATGCCCGGCCAGGGGTTGTCCGGGGTGTTGACCAGCACGGTGCGGGTGCCGGCGGCACGGCCGCATTCCAGGTCGAAGCGGTAGTCGCCGACCATCACCACCTGGGCAGGATCCACCTGCCAACGCTCAACGAAATAGCGCAGGCCCGCCGGTGACGGTTTGGGCTCGGCTTCGTCGCGGCCGATGATGTCCTCTCGGGCGAACACGTCCCCGACACCGATCGCCTGCAGGGTCACCTCGGCGAGTTCGCGTGCGTTGCGGGTCAGGATGCCCAGCCGGCAGCCCGCAGCGTGCAGCGCGCGGATCAGGGCGACGGCGCCGGGGGCGGGCTGCGCCGCCCCGGCCAGCGCACGTTCGTGTGCGAGCAACCACGCATGCTTGGCCGCGGCCTCCTCGGCCGGCAGCGCGGCCAGATGGGTGAGGATGTCGTCGTCCGGGGGAATCGCAAGGTCACGTTTGATGCGCTGGAAATCGTGCACCGCCACGGTCAGCGTACCGTCCATGTCGAACACCCAGTGACGGATCGCCGGCAGGCCGCTCACTTCCACCACTGCGGCATGCGGCTGGCATCCACACCACCGGTTTCGAACACGGCCGTGCGCGTACCACCGGCCTTGACCGGGAACTCGATGCTGATCACCTTGGCCTTGCGCGCCAGGTTCCACAGCGCTTTCTGGTCGGTGATGAACATCGCGATCGCTTCATCGGTATCCGGCCGCCAGGCGGCCATGGACACCGGCTTGCCATCGTCGACGGTCACCTTGACCTGGCACTTCGGGCAGCGGAAATCGCCGGCCTGCAGCACGAGGTACGCATGGCGCTTCCATTCGGGATGATCGCGGAACACGAGCTGCACCGGCTTGGCACCGCTGCCATCCACGTCCACGCGCTCCTTGCTGTAGATCTGCGCCGAGGACTGGATGCCCTTGGTGCCCACCGGGATCTGGTTGTACTGCCACAGGGCCTGCAGACGGCGCGTCTCGCGCGCGGCCTCGGCCTTGGCCTTGACCTCGGCATAGCCCGGTTCGATCCGGGCGGCGACGTCGGTGTCCTTGTACTGGTCCAGCAGCGAGCCACCGTGGATGCGGGCACGCTCCCAATCCTGCGCGGCGACCGCCATGTCGTACTGCTTGGCTACGCCTTCGGCCTTTTCTTCCTGCTGCGCCTTGGCGGCAGCCGCGGCGGCTTCCTGCGCCTGGCGCTCGGCCTCGGGGTTGCTGCAGGCCGCCAGCGCGAAGGCGCAGGCCGCTACCAGGATCAGTCGTTTCATTGCGTGCTCCGTGTTGGACGATGACGCGCCGGGCGCCTGAGCCTACTTTATCGCCAAGCGCGTCATGCCGGTGCGGAGCCGCACGGTGCCGATCTCACTTCGTTGTCGGCTGTCCTTCGCGCCACCACTGGGTCGACGGTGCCGGCCTGCGGATATCCAGGCGTTCGCCCATGTGCGGCGCGGTCAGCGCCACGTCCTGTTCCTGCGCCAGCGCGGTGATGCGTTCGAACGGTTCGGTCCACGGATGCAACGCGAGGTCGAAGGTACCGTTGTGGATCGGCATCATTACCTTGCCACGCACGTCCAGATGCGCCTGCAGGCTCTGTTCGGGCTGCATGTGCACATCCGGCCACTGCGCATCGTAGGCACCGGTCTCGATCATGGTCAGGTCGAACGGGCCGTAGCGCTCGCCGATGCGGGCAAAGCCGTCGAAGTAGCCGGTGTCGCCGCTGAAGAAGATCCGGGTACGCCCGGTGTCGATCACCCACGACGCCCACAGCGTGCGGTTGCCGTCGGCGAGGGTGCGGCCGGAGAAGTGCTGGGCCGGGGTCGCGACGATTTTCAGGCCCTCCACGCGGGTGTCCTGCCACCAGTCCAGCTGCACGACCTTCGCGGCCGGTACGCCCCACCCGATCAGGCGGTCGCCAACGCCGAGCGCGGTGACGAAGTGCTGCACCTTGGGCGCGAGCGCGAGGATGGCATCGTGGTCGAGGTGATCGTAGTGGTCGTGGGAGATGATCACGCCGGTGATGGGCGGCAGTTCGGCGATGGTGAGCGGCGGCGCATGGAAGCGCTTGGGGCCCATGAACGACATCGGCGAGGCACGTTCGGCGAAGACCGGGTCGGTCAGCCAGAAATGGCCGTCCAGCTTCATCAGCATCGTCGAGTGACCCAGTCGCCACAGGCTGTCGTCGGGCGCGTCGAGCAGGGCCTGGCGGCTCAGCGCCTGCACCGGAATCGGGGCCAGCGGAGTGGCGTCGGCGGGCTTTTCGAACAGCATTTTCCACATCACGCCCAGCGTGCCGACGAAGCCCAGCGCGCTCTTGCCTGCGGGATTGTGGAAGTGCCCGTCGCCGAATTGCGGCGACTGGTCATAGGCGGCCGCCGGGCGGGCACCGCAGGTCAACAGGCCAATGGACATGGCGATCAACACCGTCAGAAGGAGGAGGAATCGAGGCAGGCGACGTTTCATGCGGGGCTTGCCCTGGAAAGTACACCGGCGAGTTTACTTGCCTTTTCCGAAAAGTAAACTGAACGGTGTAAAATAATCCGCATGACCGCCCCCGACCGTCCCAGCCGCCTCACCGACCGTAAACGCGAGGCCATCCTCCGCGCCGCGGTGGCCGAGTTCCGCGAATTCGGCTTTGCCGGCACCAGCATGGATCGCATCGCGGCCACGGCCGAGGTGTCCAAGCGCACCGTGTACAACCACTTCGCCAGCAAGGACGAGTTGTTCACCGCCATCCTGTGGCAGCTGTTCGAGGCCAGCCAGGCGCTGGCTGTCGTGCCCTACGACCCGGCACGGCCGCTGCGCGATCAACTGTTGCTGTTCGCGGCGCGCAAGATGCACCTGCTCGACGACCCAGGCTTCATCGATCTGTCCCGGGTCGCGATGGCCGAACTGGTCCATGCCCCCGAGCGCGCGCGCGCGATGATGGACAAGCTGGCCGAGAAGGAAGAAGGCCTGACCGGCTGGATCCGCGCGGCCCAGGCCGATGGCCGGCTGCGCACGGACATGCCGCCGGCCGAGGCCGCGCACCAGTTGCAGGCGATGCTCAAGGCCTTTGCGTTCTGGCCGCAGATCACCTTCGGGCAGCCACCGCTCACGCCGGCACAGCAGCAGCAGGTGATGCACGACTGCGTGGACATGTTCCTGGCGGTCCGCGCGGTGTGAGCGCCGGCGCCCAGGCATAAAAAAACGGCGGGTTTCCCCGCCGTTTTTCGTTCAACCGATGCGTCTGGCGATTACGGCTTGGCCGTGCCCGCCTCGGCCTTGTCCAGCATGTCCTGCACCGAGCCCGTGGTGATCGGGTGGTAGCCCGGCTTGGCCTTGGCGAAGGCGGCCTTGGCGAAGGCCAGGCCTTCCGGTGTCTTCACCAGTTCGGCGTAGATCGGCATGATCAGCTTGCGACGGCCGACGCGCTCGATGAACGCACCGGCGGCTTCGTTCGCTTCGCTGTAGCCGCTGCGGATCGTCAACGGATACCAGCGCATCGCGATCTCGCCGTTGGCGGTACCGGTGAAGTGGTAGGCCTTGTCCAGCGCGGCCAGCTTCTCCACCGGCAGGGTCTTGCCCAGGCCGTCAATGAAGTGCACCCATTCCTGGGTGCCCCACTCGCCGGTGACCTGCGCGTTGGGCAGCGTGTTGCTGCCCTGCCAGGCGATGCGGGCGGTATCGACGATGGAGAAGTTGCGCGAGCGGGCCTTGGTCGCGAACGACGGAATGCCCGGCTCGTCCAGCCATGCCTTCAGCTCGGCGTCGCTGACGGCGCCGGGCTTCTTGGACAGCAGGTTCTTCTTCAGGTACTCGACGAACTGGTCGGTGTTCGCGCTCTGGAAGGCATGGTCATCGAACCAGCCCCGCAGGAACGGATCGAAGGTTTCGCGGCCGAAGCGCTGTTCCAGGAACTGCAGGAACCAGGCGCCCTTGACGTAGGCGACCTGGCTCAATGCCTCGTCCGGGTCACGCTCGCTCAGCGGCGGCAGGGCGAGGGCCTGGTCGGCCGCGCTCATGTCCTTCACTTCGGCGAGCAGATCGTTCTGGTCGATCTCGCGCTCCATCTCGGCCATTTCCTGGCCGTACAGCGCCTCGGTGATGCGGCCCTGCACGTAGGTGGTGAAGCCCTCGTTGAGCCAGATGTCCTTCCAGCTGGCGTTGGTCACCAGGTTGCCCGACCAGCTGTGTGCCAGTTCGTGGGCCACCAGCGAGACCAGCGACTTGTCGCCGACGATCACGGTCGGGGTAGCGAAGGTCAGGCGCGGGTTTTCCATGCCACCGAACGGGAACGACGGCGGCAGCACCAGCATGTCGTAGCGGCCCCAACGGTATTCGCCGTAGAGCTTCTCGGCAGCGCCGATCATCTTCTCGGTGTCTTCGAACTCCTTGGCGGCCTTGCCGACCATGGTCGGTTCGGCCCACACGCCGGAGCGGCCGGAGATCGGCTCGAACACCAGGTCGCCGGCGGCAATGGCCAGCAGGTAGGACGGGATCGGCTGCGGCATCTTGAAGGTGTAATCACCATCACGCGCGGCCTTGGGATCGTTGTCGGCGCTCATCAGCACCATCACGTCCGGGCGCGAGGTGACATGCGCGCTGTAGGTGAAGCGCACGCTCGGCGTGTCCTGCAGCGGCACCCAGGAACGGGCGTGGATGGCCTGGGACTGGCTGAACATGAAGGGCAGCTTCTTGCCCTCTGTCATCGACGGCTCCAGCCACTGCAGGCCCGAGGCGGTCGGTGCGGTGTGATAGGTGATCACGACCTTGGCCGGCTGATCCGGCGTCTCGATGCTCAGCTTGCTGCCGAACACCTTGTCGGCCGGTGCCAGCACGAACGGCAGCGGTGCAGCCTTGCCGTCGGCGGCGATCGCCTCGACCTTCTCCACGGTGAGCTCGCGGGTGTCCAGCACCAGCTGCTTGGCGGCCTTGTCCTTCCACTCCAGCGTGTAGGTCGCGGTGCCGCCGATCTGCTTGCTGTCGAAATCCAGCTTCAGGTCCAGCGCGATGTCCTTGACGACGACCTTGTCCGGCTCGGCGTACGAACTTTCATCGTGGCTGCGGCTGTCGGCTTTCATGGCAGTGCTCGCCGGGGCGGTGGCAGTGGGATCGACGGTCGGAGCCGCCGGTTCTTTGGAGCAGCCGGACGCCAGGGCGACGGCCAGGGGAATCAACAGGAACGGAGATCGCATGAACGGGACCGATCAGGGTGAAACGACCAGTTTACCCCCTGTCCCCGACGCCCGCGCAGGCCATGCGTGGCGGTTCGCGCATTCAGTCCTCGGCGCGCAACAGGCGCCCGCCCCCGGCGTACTTGGCCCGGTACATCGCCGCATCGGCACGCCGGTAGGCCTCGCGCAGGTCATCGCCGGGGCGATACGCGGCCGCGCCGGCGCTGGCGCGTACCGGCGGGTCGCCGGCACGCGCGGGCGCGGCCAGCTGCGCCAGCCAACGCGCCACCCGCTCGCCGGCCTCGTTGCCATCGGCGTGTACGGCCAGCAGGAACTCATCGCCGCCCCAGCGCCCGATCCAGTCCGGGCCGCGCAGCCACTGTCGCGCGGTCTCCACCAGCCGCACCAGCACCTGGTCGCCGGCCAGATGGCCGTGGGCGTCGTTGATCGGCTTGAGGTTGTCCAGATCGACCACGAACAGGGTCAGCGGACGGGCCTTCTCGCTGGCCCAGGCGGCGGAATCGGCCAGCGCCTGCTCGCAGCCGCGCCGGTTCAGGGCCTGGGTGAGCGGATCGAGCAGCACACTGCGACGCAGATCACGCAGGCCGGCGTCCACGCCATGCAGGTTGCGGTTGATGCTGCGCAGCAGCCGGCCGATCTCATCGTGGCCCAGATCGGGCAGATGCGGCAGGCGCTGCTCGTCGTAGTAGGCCTCCAGCGCATCGGCGGCCTGGCGCAGCGGCGCCATCAGGCGGTACAGCGCCATCATCGCGATCGCCGTGCCGAGCAGCGTGGCCAGCAGGACCACGCCGACCACGGTCCACATCACGCCGCGCGCGTAATGGCCGGTGGCAGCCATCCACACCAGCAGGACCAGCAGCGGCACGTGCAGGCCAAGGAAGACCACCGCCATCAGCTTGGCGGTGAACGAGCGGGGAAACACACGGGCAAGCCCGCGGTACAGACGCATGGCAGGCCCTCTTCGACAGCCTGCCTGCAGTGTGGCCGAGCTCCCTCAGCGGGAACCGGACCTCTGTCTCAAAGTTTGTAGCCGGAGTGAATCGAAACGATGCCGCCGGTCAGGTTCTTGTAATGGCAGCGCTCGAAACCGGCCTCGGCCATCATGGTTTTGAGCTGCTCCTGCGGCGGATGCTTGCGGATGCTCTCGGCCAGGTACTGGTAGCTGTCGCCATCACGCGCGAACAGCTGGCCCAGCTTGGGCAGGATCTTGAACGAGTGGAAATCGTAGATCGGCTTGAACCAGTCGGCGGTGACTTCCGAGAACTCCAGCACGCGCGCCTGGCCGCCCACCTTGAGCACGCGATGCATCTCGCGCAGGCCGGCTTCCTTGTCGGTGACGTTGCGCAGCCCGAAGGCGATCGTGACCAGATCGAAGCTCGCATCCGGGAACGGCAGCGCCTCGGCGTTGCACTGCACGTAGTTCAGGCCTGCGACCAGGCCGCGGTTGGTCAGCCGGTCACGGCCGACGGAGAGCATGCCGGCGTTGATATCGCCCAGCACCACCTCACCCTCGTCACCCACCCGCTCCTTGATCAGCGCGGCGATATCGCCGGTGCCGCCGGCCAGATCCAGCACGCGGTCGCCCGGCTTCACCTGCGCGGTGGCCACGTAGTAGCGCTTCCACGCCCGGTGGATGCCCAGGCTCATCAGATCATTCATCAGGTCGTAGCTGCGCGCGACCGAGGTGAACACTTCGCCCACCAGCTTCTGCTTGTCCTTCGCAGCGACATCGCGGAAGCCGAAATGGGTGGTGCCAGTCTTGTAGGGGGATTCGCTCATGGGGACGATTATCGCACCGCCGGCGCCGTTGCGGCAGGCCGCCCACTATCATGGGGGCCTTCACGTTCCTGGATTGCGCATGATCACCACCCCCGACTACGCCGCCCTGCTCGAAACCGCCATCGCCGAAGCCCGCCAGGGCCTGGCCGAAGGCGGCATCCCGATCGGCGCCGCGCTGTACCACAACGACGGCCGCCTGCTCGGCTGCGGCCACAACCGCCGCGTCCAGGAAGGCGACCCCTCGGTGCACGGCGAAACCGATGCCTTCCGCAAGGCCGGCCGCCAGCGCCGCTACCAGGACACCATCATGGTCACCACCCTGGCCCCGTGCTGGTACTGCAGCGGGCTGGTGCGCCAGTTCAACATCGGCACCGTGGTGGTGGGCGAGTCGGTCACCTTCCAGGGCGGCATCGAGTGGCTGCGCGAGAATGGGGTCAAGGTGATCGACATGCAGAGCCAGGCATGCATCGATCTGCTTGGCGGCTTCATCAGCGCCCATCCCGAGGTCTGGAACGAAGACATCGGCGAATAAGAAACACCACCGTTCCGCGCGGATGCGCGCGGAACCTGCCCGCGTGATGCCAATACGCAGCGCGCGGGTGCTGCAACGTTCTGAATGCTTCAGTGAGCAAGGCGGCACGCAAGGCCCTGTGCCATGGGTGTATGCACGTGACACCGTCACGCGCCGCACACCGCCGTGGGACATCGCGAACACGCCGCACTAACAACCGCGCTGCATGAACGTCTTAAGGTGGTTGCACAGGGGGCACCATCGTCGAGGAGACGTCATGCATGCCCAAACCCGCCGCACCTCCTCCGTCGAACCTGCGTTGATGGACGCGTGGGAAAGACTGCAGGTGCACTACGCACGCCACCAAAACGCCGCGCCTTTCTGGGATGCCTACCAGGCCATCCAGGAAGAGTTGACGCGGTCCCATCCTCATCATCGCGTCGCCGTCTGCAACCGGCTGGCGACGCTGGCCGAACGCCTGGGCGTGGTCCACCACGCGCATCTGCTGGGCGAACAACGGGGCGAACGCCGCCACACCGGCTCCACATCGCCATGACATCACATGCACCGCGCCCTACGCCATCATCCAGATTCCCTTCTTCCCATATTGAAGTGACCATGTCCTCCGCCCAGATCTCCATCCCTGCCGTCATCGATGTCGACGCCGAAGTCAGCTACTGGCGCCAGCGTCACGCCGACGGCAACCTCGGGACGGGCTCATTCGGCCATTACGTGCCGTGGATCAAATTCGCCTGCGATTCGCTGATCACGCAACCGCGTGCCAGTGATGAGGAGCGCGATGAAATGTTCCAGACTCATTACGCGCTGCAGATCATGCCGCGCCTGTCCGAAGACCAGGCCCGTCAGTTCGTTGACCAGTGCTGGGAACACGTTTACCTCGCCGGTCGCCAGGACCAGGCATCGCGCCCGCGGCTGCATGCCCGCGTCTGACCTGCGCCGGCTGCACAGCGCCTGCACGGCGCCCCACCAATGATGCAGGCACCTCGGCTCCCACCTGTCGTGCCTCATGAAACTGCGCAGTCTCTTCAATCTTGTCGCCAAGAAGGCGTCCTATGCGGCAGGAACGCCGTGGACCTTCCTGGCGGCGGTGACGATCGTGGTCATCTGGGCCTTGAGCGGCCCGATCTTCCGGTTCAATGACACCTGGCAGCTGGTGATCAACACCGGCACCACCATCATCACCTTCCTGATGGTGTTCCTGATCCAGCACAGCCAGAACGCGGATACCGCTGCGATCCAGATCAAGCTCGATGAGCTGATCCGCGCGACGAAAGAGGCCAACAACGAACTGCTCGATCTCGAAGAGCTGGACGAAGAGCGCCTGGAAGAAATCCGCCGCGAATACGAACGGATGGCCCGCGAAGCAGGCAGCGCATTGGATCGCGCGCGCCGCTGCCACGGCGATGGCCGGGCAGACGATCCCTGAGCGGCGCAGGTGCGGCAACGTGGCCGCACCCGCGTGGATCATTCACCCGCGCTCGTGCCAACCGCCGCCGAGCACCTTGTACAACGCGACCTGATTGGATTGCCGGGCCAGCTGCGTGCTGACCAGCGACTGCCGTGCGGTGTACGCCGTACGGCGTGCATCCAGCAGGGTCAGGAAGCTGTCCAGGCCGGCGTCATAGCGTGCCTGCGACAACCGCTGCGCCTGCTCCGCCGCCGCCACCAGCGCCTGCTGCGACGACAACTGCGCATCCAGACTCTCGTTGAGCGCCAGTGCATCGGCCGCCTCGCGGAAACCGACCTGGATCGCCTTCTCATACTGCGCCAGCGCGATATCGCGATCCGCCGTGGCCATGCCCAGATTGGCGCGCAGCTTGCCGCCCTGGAAGATGGGCAGGTTGAGCTTGGGAATGAAGCTCCACACGCGCGTGCCGCCGTCGAACAGCCCCGACAGCTCCGACGAGGCCGACCCGATGTTGCCGGTCAGGCTGATCGACGGGAAGAACGCCGCGCGCGCCGCACCGATGTTGGCGTTGGCCGAGAGCAACACGTGCTCGGCCGCCATCACGTCCGGCCGCTGCAGCAGCACATCGCCCGGCATCCCGGCCGGCAGCGGCCGCACGCTGGCGACCTCGGTCACCTCCGCCTGCGGCAGCAGCGAGGCATCGATCGGCCCACCGGCCAGCAGCACCAGCGCGTTGCGATCCTGCGCGACCTGCCCGGCAAAGCGCGCCACATCGGTGCGCGCGGTTTCCACCAGGGTACGGGTCTGGCTCAGTTCCAGCGCCGAGGCGCCACCGAGCTGACGGCGGGCCTCGGTCAGGCGCAGCGAATCCTCATAGGTGGCCAACGTCGCCTGCGCGATCCGCAGCTGCTCGCTGTCCGCGCCCAGGGTCAGCCACGCATTGGCCACCTCGGCCACCAGCGACAGCTGCGCACTGCGGCGGTTGGCCGCTTCGGCGAAGTACTGCTGCAGCGCCGCCTGGCTGAGGTTGCGCACGCGGCCGAACAGATCCAGTTCGAACTCGACCACGCCGAGGTTGGCACTGAACTGCTCGGTCACCGGGGCATCGCCGCCACTGCGGGTCATCTGCCCCTGCACACCGACCGCCGGCACGCGGTCAGCGCGCTGGATGCGGTACTGCGCCCGGGCACGCTCGACATTGAGCACGGCCACGCGCAGGTCGCGGTTGTTCTCCAGGGCGTGGGTGATCACCGTCTGCAGGCGCGGATCGACGAAGAAATCGCGCCAGCCGATGTCGGCCACCTCCATCGGTGCGGTGGTCACCGCCCCTGCGGTGGCCGTGCCCGGCCACTGCGCGGGAATCGCCGGGGCGACTTCGGTGCTGCGCGGCTCCAGCGTCGAGCAGCCGGACAGCACCAGGCTCACGGCCAGCGCCAGGCTGGCCATCATGGGCTTACGCATCGGAACCTCCGGCGTTCTTGCCGTACTTCTTGCGATTGAACACGCGCTGCACCACCACGAAGAACAGCGGGATGAAGAACACACCCAGCACCGTGCCGACCAGCATGCCGCCGAGCACACCGGTACCGATGGCCTGCTGTGCACCGGAACCGGCACCAGAGGCGATCGCCAGCGGCAGCACGCCCAGGCCGAAGGCCAGCGAAGTCATGATGATCGGGCGCAGACGGTCACGCACGGCGTGCATCGTCGCCTCGATCAGGCCGGCGCCCTTCTCCAGGTTTTCCTTGGCGAACTCCACGATCAGGATCGCGTTCTTACTGGTCAGACCGACCGTGGTCAGCATCGCCACCTGGAAGTAGATATCGCGCTCCATGCCACGCATGGTGTTGGCCAGCACCGCGCCGAGGATGCCCAGCGGGGCCACCAGCAGCACCGAGGTCGGCACGCTCCAGCTTTCATACAGCGCGGCCAGGCACAGGAACACGATCAGCAGCGACAGCGTGTACAGCAGCGGCGTCTGCGAACCGGCCTGGCGCTCCTGGTAGGACAGCGCGGTCCACTCGATGTCAAAACCGGCCGGCAACTGCTTGGCGAGCTTCTCCACTTCGTTCATCGCATCGCCCGAGGCCACGCCCGGGGCCGGCTCACCCTGGATTTCCATGGCGGACACACCGTTGTAGCGCTCCAGGCGCGGCGAACCGTAGTCCCAGCGCTGGCTGGCGAAGGCCGAGAACGGCACCATCTCACCGGCGGTGTTCTTGACCGACCACAGGTTGAAGTCTTCCGGGTTCATGCGGAACGGCGCATCGGACTGCACGTACACGCGCTTGACCCGGCCACGGTCGATGAAGTCATCGATGTAGCTGCTGCCCCAGGCCGCGGCGAGCGTGGTGTTGACCGCCTCCAGCGACAGGCCCAGCGCACTGGCCTTGCCGACGTCGATGTCGATGCGCAGCTGTGGGGTGTCTTCCTGGCCGTTGGGGCGCACGTTGGCCAGCAACTTGCTCTGCCCGGCCATGCCGAGCAGCTGGTTGCGTGCGTCCAGCAGCGCCTGGTGACCAGCACCGCTGGTGTCCTTCAGGAAGAAGGTGTAACCCGAGCCGATACCCAGTTCCGGCATCGCCGGCGGCGGGAAGGCAAAAATGAAGGCGTCCTTGATCCCACCCAGCGCGGCCATTGCACGGCCGGTGACCGGCATCGCGCCCTGGTCGGCATCACGGTCCTTCCAGTCCTTGAGCTTGACGAAGGCCATGCCCGCGTTCTGGCCCATGCCGGCGAAGCTGAAGCCCTGCACCGAGAAGATCGACTCGATCGCGTCGGCCTCGTTCTCCATGAAGTGCTTTTCAAGCTTGTCGATCGATTCCAGGGTGCGTTCCTGGGTGGCGCCGACCGGGGTCTGCACCAGCGCCATCAGGATGCCCTGGTCTTCATTGGGCAGGAACGAACTGGGCAGGCGCATGAACAGCAGGCCCATCACCAGCGCGAGCGCAGCGAACACGCCCATGAAGCGCCACGGACGGCCAAGAATGCCGCGCACGCCACGCTGATAGCCATTGCTGGAACGGTCGAAACCCCGGTTGAACGCGTTGAAGAAACGCCCCGACCAGCCCTTGTGGGCCACGTGGTGCTCGCCCTTCTTGAGCGGCTTGAGCATGGTGGCGCACAGCGCCGGGGTCAGCACGATCGCGACCAGCACCGACAGGGCCATCGCCGAGACGATCGTGGCCGAGAACTGGCGGTAGATGACGCCGGTGGCCCCGCTCATGAAGGCCATCGGCACGAACACCGCCGACAGCACCAGGCCGATGCCGACCAGCGCGCCGGTGATCTGGCTCATCGATTTGCGCGTGGCTTCCAGCGGCGAGAGTCCTTCCTCGGACATGATCCGCTCGACGTTCTCCACCACCACGATCGCGTCATCGACCAACAGGCCGATCGCCAGCACCATCGCGAACATGGTCAGCATGTTCACCGAGAAGCCCAGCGCGGCGAGGATGCCGAACGTGCCCAGCAGCACCACCGGCACCGCGATCGTGGGGATCAGGGTCGCGCGGAAGTTCTGCAGGAACAGGTACATCACCAGGAACACCAGCACGATGGCTTCGATCAGGGTCTTGATGACGCCCTTGATCGAGACCTGCACGAACGGCGTGGTGTCATACGGCACCACCGCCTTCAGGCCGGCCGGGAAGTTCGGCTCCATCTCATCCAGCGCCGCACGCACGCCATTGGCGGTGTCCAGCGCATTGGCGCCGGTCGCCAGCGTGATCGCGATACCCGACGACGGCTTGCCGTTGTAACGGGTCACGAAGTCGTACGACTCCGCACCCAGCTCGACGCGGGCAACATCGGACAGGCGCAGTTCGGCACCGTCCTGCGCGCTGCGCACGATGATGTTGCGGAACTGCTCCGGGGTCTGCAGGCGGTCCTGTGCGTTGATGGTCGCGTTGAGCTGCTGGCCTTTGATCGACGGCGCGCCGCCGAGCTGGCCGATGGCGACCTGCGCGTTCTGCGCGGTGATCGCGGCGATCACTTCGGCAGTGGACAACTTGTAGGTGTGCAGCTTGTTGGGGTCCAGCCAGATACGCATGGCGTACTTGCCACCGAACACCTGGATGTTGCCCACGCCTGGCACGCGGCTCAGCGGATCGACGATGTTGGAGCCGACGTAATCGGAGATGTCGTTGGCATCCATGCTGCCGTCTTCAGAGACGAAGCCGAGCACCTGCAGGAAGCCACTGCTCGACTTCGCGACGTTGATGCCCTGGCGCTGCACTTCCTGCGGCAGCAGCGGCATGGCCAGCTGCAGCTTGTTCTGCACCTGCACCTGCGCGATATCCGGGTTGGTCCCGCTCTCGAAGGTGAGGGTGATGGTCGCCTGGCCGTTGGCCGAGCTGTTGGACGAGAAGTAGATCAGGCCATCCAGGCCTTTCATGTTCTGCTCGATGATCTGCGTCACCGAGTCCTCGACCACCTTGGCCGATGCACCCGGGTAGCTGGCGCTGATCTCGACGGCCGGCGGTGCCACTTCCGGATACATCGACACCGGCAGCTTGAGCACCGCCAGGCCACCGGCGAGCATGATGATGATCGCAATCACCCACGCGAAGATGGGGCGATCAATGAAGAAACGTGCCATGGAATTCTCCGGTTACTGCTGGGCGGCGGGAGCCGCCGGCGCGGCGGCCGGCTTGGCCGGGGCCGCGCCCATTTCGGTGGCCTGCACGGGCATGCCCGGCTGGATCTTCTGCAAGCCTTCGACGATGACCTTGTCACCTGCCTTCAACCCGTCTTCGACCAGCCACTTGTCGCCGAGCGAACGGCTGACCTTGACCTGCCGCACTTCGACCTTGTCGTCCTTGCCGACCACCATGGCGCTGGTATCGCCCTTGGGATCGCGGGCGATGCCCTGCATCGGCACCAGGATCGCGTTGTCGCGCACGCCGCTGCCCACCTGCGCACGCACGTACATGCCCGGCATCAGCACCTGGTCCGGGTTCTCGACCTTGACCCGCAGCGCGTAGCTGCCGGTGGTCGGATCCACGCTGACTTCGGAGAATTCCAGCGTGCCCTTGTGGTCGAACTCGGTGCCGTCATCGAGCAGGATCGTCACCGGCAGGGTCTGGTTGTCCTGCAGGCGGCCGCTGGCCAGTTCGCGGCGCAGCTGCAGCAGCTCGCTGGCGGACTGGGTCAGATCGACATAGATCGGGTTCAACTGCTGCACGGTGGCCAGCGCTTCGGCCTGACCGGCACTGACCAGCGCGCCCTGGGTAACCGAGGACTTGCCGATGCGGCCGCTGATCGGCGCGGTGATGCGCGCATACCCCAGCGTCACGTTGGCCGCGTCCAGCGAGGCACGCGCGGCGCCGACATCGGCTTCGGCCTGCTTCAGCGCGGCGATCGCGTTTTCGTTGTCCTGGGTGCTGACCGCCTCGACCTTGGCCAGCTCGCCGATGCGCTTGGCGCTCAGGCGTGCGGCATTGGCGGTGGCTTCGGCGCGCGCCAGCTGGGCACGGGCGCTGTTGGCCTGGGCGCGATAGCTGGCGTCATCGAGCTGATACAGCGGCTGCCCGGCAGTGACCAGGCCGCCTTCGGTGAACAACCGCTTGGCCACGATGCCGTTGACCTGCGGGCGCACTTCGGCCACCAGGAAGGCATTGGTGCGGCCCGGCAGCTCGCGGGTCAGCCCGACCTGCTCGGCTTTCAGGGTGGCCACGGTCACCTGGCCGGGGCCGCCCTGCGGACCCTCCTGCTCACCACCGCCACAGGCGGACACGGTCAGGGCGATCGCGAGGGACAGCGCGAGAAGACGGTACGGGGTTCTGGACATGGCGGTAGGGGCTCGCAGACGGAAAAGGGCGCGCCTGCAGCCCAACTTCCGATAAAAGCGAAGAATGACGACAAACAGGCAGCAAATGACGGCAAATATCCGAAACGAGACCCGCCGGCGTGCGCAGGCAGTCCTCGCTGAGGATCAGTGGGGCGCAAATATACATACATGCATGTTTGTTTGTAAAGCGGTACAATTCAGGCCGGTTTCATCCAGCAACTGCACAGCGCAATGGCCAGAAAAACCAAAGAAGAGGCGCAGGCCACCCGCGAGGGCATCCTCGATGCGGCCCAGGTCTGTTTCCATGAATACGGGGTCGCCGGCACCAGCCTGGCGATGATCGGGGCGCGCGCCGGATTCACCCGCGGCGCGGTGTACTGGCATTTCAAGAACAAGACCGAAGTGCTGACCGCGATGATCGATCGCGAGCGCGTCCCGTTCATCGAGCGGCTACGACGCACCACCTCGGCCAAGCGCACTACACCGATCCTGGACCTGCGCTCGGCACTGCTGGTCTCGTTCCGGGAGCTGGCCGAAGACGAACGCCTGCGCAACATGATGGAAATCATGCTGCGCAATGATCTGTCGGTGGAAAGCCAGGCGATGCAGGTGCTGCAGCTGGAGGCATCGCGCGAGGAGCTGGGTATCTTCGCGGCCGCGTTCCAGCGCGCGCGCGAGTTGGGGCAGCTGCGCGAGGGGGTGGACGTGGACACGGTGGCACGCATCGTGAGCACCAGCCTGACCGGGGTGCTGTATAGCGCGATGCTGGAACCGGAGCTGTTCGAGATCCAGCGCGATGGCGCGCAGACGCTGGATGCGATCCTCAGCGCATTCGTGCAGCCGGGTGTATTCACCCCGGGCGCACCGCCGACCGCCCTGCCAACCGACGACGACGCCTGAGAAAAAAAACGGCGACACCGAAGTGCCGCCGTTCTTCCTACCACCCGATCGTTGCGTGCCGTTACAGGATGTAGCGGCTCAAGTCCGGATCCTGCACCAGCTCACCCAGGTGCGCGTCGACGTAAGCCTGGTCGATGCTGATGGTCTCGCCATCGCGGTCCGGGGCTTCATAGCTCAGCGTATCCAGCAAGCGCTCCAGCACCGTGTGCAGGCGCCGCGCGCCGATGTTTTCCTGGCGCTCGTTCACCTGGAAGGCGATCTCGGCCAGGCGGTCCACCGCATCGACCGTGAACTTCATCGAGACGCCTTCAGTCTGCAGCAGCGCTTCGTACTGCTTGGTCAGCGCGGCCTTCGGCTCGGTCAGGATGCGCACGAAGTCCTGCTTGCTCAGCGCGCCCAGTTCCACGCGGATCGGGAAACGACCCTGCAGTTCCGGGATCAGATCGCTGGGCTTGGCCAGGTGGAACGCACCGGAGGCGATGAACAGGATGTGGTCGGTCTTGATGGTGCCGTACTTGGTGGACACGTTGGAGCCTTCCACCAGCGGCAGCAGATCGCGCTGGACGCCTTCGCGCGACACATCGCCACCACCGACGTTGTCACCGCGCTTGGCGACCTTGTCGATCTCATCGATGAACACGATGCCGTGCTGCTCGCAGGCTTCGATCGCCGCGCTGCGGATATCGTCTTCGTTGACCAGCTTGCCGGCCTCTTCCTCGATCAGCAGCGGACGCGCGGCCTTGATCGACAGCGTGCGCTTCTGCGCCTTCGCACCGCCCATGCTGGAGAACATCTGGCGCAGCTGCTGCCCCATTTCCTCCATGCCTGGCGGGGTCATGATGTCCATGCTGACGTTGGCCGACACTTCCAGTTCGATCTCGCGCTCGTCCAGTTCACCGTTGCGCAGCATGCGGCGGAACTTGATGCGGGTCTCGTTGTCCTGCGCGGATGGTTCGTTGCGCGCGGCCTCGGCATCGAAGCCGATACCGGTGCTGCGGCGCGGCAGCAATGCATCCAGGATGCGGTCTTCGGCGCGCTCTTCGGCCTGGGTGCGCACGCGTACCTTGGCCTGCTCGCGGTACAGCTTGACCGCGGTGTCGGCCAGGTCGCGGATGATCTGCTCCACGTCCTTGCCGACATAGCCGACCTCGGTAAACCGAGTGGCTTCAACCTTGACGAACGGCGCATTGGCCAGCGTGGCCAGGCGACGCGCGATCTCGGTCTTGCCGACGCCGGTCGGGCCGATCATCAGGATGTTCTTGGGCATGACTTCGTTGCGCAGCTCGGCCGGCAGCTGCATGCGGCGCCAGCGGTTGCGCAGCGCGATGGCGACCGCGCGCTTGGCGTCGTGCTGGCCGACGATGTGCCGGTCCAGTTCCTGCACGATCTCGCGCGGGGTCATGGTGGCGGAAGAAACTTCAATCTTGTGCGGCATGGGTGTGCTCACGAGGATATGGGGTGGAATGACGTATCACCGGCCTGCCTGGCAGCGACGTAACGCTGATGTAGAGCCACGCCATGCGTGGCTGACCGGATACCGCAGCCACGCATGGCGTGGCGCTACCGAGCGTTGACCCTCCGGGTCAAAGCTCTTCGACCACCACGTTGCGATTGGTGTAGATGCAGATGTCACCGGCGATGTTGATCGACTCGGTGGCGATCGTGCGGGCATCCAGTTCGGTATGCGCCATCAGCGCGCGGGCGGCAGACAGCGCATAGGAGCCACCGGAACCGATCGCGATGATGCCGTCTTCCGGCTCGATCACATCACCGGTGCCGCTGATGATCAGCGAGGTGTCCTTGTCGGCGACGGCGAGCAGCGCTTCGAGCTTGCCCAGGCGGCGCTCGGTGCGCCAATCCTTGGCCAGTTCCACTGCGGCGCGCTGCAGCTGACCGTGCTTTTCCAGCTTGGCCTCGAACAGCTCGAACAGGGTGAAGGCATCGGCGGCGGCACCGGCGAAACCGGCCAGCACCTGGCCCTCCCGACCCAGACGGCGCACCTTGCGGGCGTTGCCCTTCATCACCGTGTGGCCGAGCGTGACCTGACCATCGCCGGCGACGGCGACATGCCCGTTGCGCCGCACCGAGATGATGGTGGTGGCATGAAATACGTTGGGGTTCTGACTGGGGTCCATGGAGCCTCCGGGGTGACAAAGACTGAGGTGGGGTCTCTGCCCGACGCTTCAACCCGTCCTGCCCTGCGCCCGGATGCCGCAGCGGATCGATTCAGCTTTCGTTGCCGCTCTTGCGCCGCTTGGCACGCGGGTGCGCAGCGTCGTAGACCTTGGCCAGATGCTGGAAATCCAGATGGGTATAGATCTGTGTGGTGGCGATATCGGCATGCCCAAGCAACTCCTGCACACCGCGCAGATCACCGGAGGACTCCAGGATGTGGCTGGCGAAGCTGTGCCGCAGCATATGCGGGTGCACGTGCTTGAACAGGCCCTGGCGCTGGGCGAGCTGGCGGATGCGGATCTGCACGGCGCGCTGGGTGATGGGCCCGCCCTTGCGCCCGGGAAATACCGGTGCGGTTGCCGCGCCGCCGCTGTCGGCGCGCCAGCCCTGCAGCGCGGTGCGTGCATGCGAACCGAACGGCACGCGGCGCTCGCGGTTGCCCTTGCCCAGTACGTTGACCAGCCCGGTGTCGAAATCCAGGTCGCGCCAGATCAGCGCGCACAGTTCGCTCAGGCGCAGCCCGGAGGAATAGAACAGCTCCAGCAGCGCGCGATCGCGCAGGCCGAGCGGTGCATCGGTGGGCAGTTCGACCAGCTGCACGGCTTCATCGGCGTCGAGCACCTGCGGCAGTTTGCGTGGTGCCTTGGGTGCTTTCAGGCCGGTCGCGGGATTGGCCTCGATGCGATGGTGCTTGAGCAACCAGGCATAAAAACTGCGGCAGGCAGAGAGTCGGCGCTGCAGCGACGTCGGTGACAGCCCACGGCGGTGTTCGGCAGCAATGAACTGGCGCAGCTGCGCACTGTCGAGCGTGTCGATCACCGCACTCTGCCCCTCAGCCCACGCCGCGAGTGCGTCCAGGTCGCGACGGTAGGCATCCAGCGTGTGCGCCGACATGCGGCGCTCCACCTGCAGGTGCGACAGGAAGTCCTGCGCGGTACTCACGGCGACTCCGCTCAACGGGCAGTCAGGGGGACGGGAAACGCTGCAGCGCAACGACCAGCGATTCACCCATCATGCGCAGGAACAGCGTGCCCATGCCCGGGTAGAACCGATTGCCGTCATGGCTGCCGACCGCGATCAGGCCGACACCCGGCAGCGGCAGCAGCGCGCTGGACTGCACTTCCTCGGCGCGCCCGGCGTACAGCACGGTGCTCTTTTCCGGCTGCAGGCGGCCGCAGATCGGTTCGCCGTCCTTGAGGCAATCGCGGAACACACCCAGCAGCGGGCTGCTCTCCTCGATCACCTGCAGCCACGGCGCCTGTTCCAGCCCGGAAACCGGATGCAGCACGATCAGCCGCACCAGATCCCCGGCGAAATCCTCTTCCAGCGAGGCGGCCATCGCCCGCAGGGTGTCCGCCGCCGAGTCCTGTTTCATCAGTGCCAGGGTCAGCTGGTGCGTGCGCACGGCCAAGCGCTCGTTGATCTGTGCGTTGGCGGCCAGATCGGCCAGCCGTCGCGACAGCTCACGGTTCTTGTCGCGCAGCACCTCCAGCTGGTAGCTGGCCAGTGACGCGGTGGGGCCGTCATCGCGCGGCACCACCAGGGTCAGGGCCAGATCCGGGAACTGCTTCAGGAAGGTCGGATGCCGACGCAGCCAGGCGGCTACTTCGTGCGACCCGATTTTCTCGGCGGTCTCGCTCATGCGTTCCACTCTCCATCAAAGACGAAGGCTGCGGGTCCAGACATCACGATCTGTGCATCGTCGGCCGGCCAGCGGATGCGCAGGTCGCCGCCGGGCAGCGACATCGTGGCATCGCGCTGCAGGCGGCCGCGCTGCATCATCACTACAGCCGCGGCGCACGCGCCACTGCCGCAGGCCAGGGTTTCGCCGGCGCCGCGCTCATACACGCGCAGGCGCGCATGCTGCGGACTGAGCACCTGCACGAAACCGACGTTGACCGATTTCGGGAACGAGGCGTGCTGCTGCAGCAGCGGCCCCAAACGTTCGACCGGCGCGGCATCGACCAGGCCCACTTCGATCACGGCATGCGGGTTGCCCATCGAGACCGCGCCGAAGCGCACCGTGTCGCCCTGCAGCGGCAGCAGGTATTCCTCGCGGGCGCGGGCGAAGCCGATCAGCGGCACGTTCTCCGGCTCGAAACGCGGCACGCCCATGGCCACGGCGTACTGGTCTTCGCCCAGCCGTTCGACTGCATGGGTGGTGACCGGGCTATCGATCGCGAAGGTGCTGCCGGTAGCCGCGCCATCACGCACCAGCCAGGCCGCCACGCAGCGCGCACCGTTGCCACATTGCTCGGAACGGCTGCCATCGGCATTCCAGATCCGATACGAGGCGACCGAGCCTTCCGCCTTGGGCGGCTCGATGGTCAGGATCTGGTCGCACCCCACGCCGGTGTGGCGATCGGCCAGCCGCGCGGCCAGCGCAGCATCCGGCGGTGCGCTGCCATCGCGCAGGTCCAACACCACGAAATCATTGCCGGCGCCATGCATCTTGGTGAAGCGCAGCGCCGCGGAGGTGTTCGACTTACTCATTCCCGTCATTGGCCTTCAGCGCCGGCGCTTCAACGGGATCGGGAACCACCGGGGAATCGGTATCGGCATCGGCGGCCGGCGGCGTGGCGTCGTCGGCGGCCGGTTCAACCAGCTGTTCTTCGACCGGGACCGGCTTCTGCGGCAGGACCAGCGGGCCCTTGTTGCCACAGGCCGACAGCACCAGCAGCGCCGAGGCGGCCAGCGTCAGGGAGATGAGGGTACGGGGGGATGTCTTCATCCTCCGAGTATAGCCGCGGTGTTTGGGCGCTTGGGTGCCGGCTGGATGAACGGGCAGCGCGGACATCACACCCGTGGAGGCACCCTGGTAGTGCCGGCCGCTGGCCGGCTCCCCGCACATCCTGACGGCTCATGGGTGCCGGCCAGCGGCCGACACTACCGGGGTCGGTGTGCATCCCCAGGCGGCAGCGGCCGGGTCCACAGCCACAGCGCCACGCAGGCCATGCTGCCGATGGAGAGCCATTTCACCCAGGCGACCGGCACGCACCACAACATGATGCCCGCGCACACGGCCATGGTCAGGCTCGCCATCCATTTGCCGCGGCGGCTGACCGCGCCATGCGCCCGCCAGTTGCGGATCGCCGGACCGAACTGTGGGTGTGCCAGCAGGCGGTTGTGCAGGCGCTCGGAACCGCGCGAGGCGGCCCAGGCCGAGATCAGGATGAACACCGTGGTGGGCAGGCCCGGCACGAAGATGCCGACGATGCCGGTGCCCAGGCTGACATAGGCCAGCAGCCACCACGCCCAGCGGAAACGCACCCGTCCCCGCTCAGCCGGCGCTTCGGAAACCACGGGGTGTTCGGGCCGGGACATGCCCCCAGCATAGCGACCCGGCCGGGCTGCCGCGATGGGCACCGCCTGCGGCAGCCGACGACACGGGGTCGTCGGCGTACAGCGTGCAGCGTGCAGCGTGCAGCGGCCAGCGTTACGGGGTCTGGGTGACGCCGAGCTGGTCGAGCACGAACGCGTACGACTCGGCCAGCTCGTGGTAACGCTGGAAGCGGCCGGACTTGCCGCCGTGGCCGGCTTCCATGTTGGTACGGAACACGATCGGGAAGTGGCCGGTGTTGTCATCGCGCAGCTTGGCCACCCACTTGGCAGGCTCCCAGTACTGCACCTGCGAATCCCACAGGCCGGTGCCGACGAACAGGGCCGGGTACGCCTGCCTGCTGACGTTGTCGTAGGGCGAGTACGTGAGCATGTAGTCGTAATACTCGCGCTGCTCCGGGTTGCCCCACTCGTCATACTCGTTGGTGGTCAGCGGGATGCTGGCGTCGAGCATGGTGGTGACCACATCGACGAACGGCACCTGGGCGACCATCACGCGATAGTCCTGCGGCGCCTGGTTGGCCACCGCGCCCATCAGCAGACCACCGGCGCTGCCACCGGAGGCGGCGACGCGATCCTTGGCGGCATAGCCCTGGCGGACCAGCTCGCGGGTGACATCGACGAAATCGTTGAACGTGTTCTGCTTCTTGAGCAGCTTGCCGTCCTCGTACCACGCACGGCCCATTTCCTGGCCGCCGCGGATGTGGGCGATGGCATACACCACGCCGCGATCGAGCAGGCTGACCACGGTCTGGTTGAAGCCCGGATCCATCGACATGCCGTAGCTGCCGTAGGCGTACTGGTACAGCGCGCCGGTGCCGTCCTTCTTGAAACCGTTGCGGTAGACCAGCGACACCGGCACCTTGACGCCATCGCGGGCCGTCACCCACACGCGCTCGGTGGTGTACTGCGACGGGTCATAGCCGATCACCGGCTGCTGCTTGAGCTGGCGGCGTTCACCGGTGACGGTATTGAGCTCGTAGGTGGTGGTCGGCGTGGTCAGCGAGGTGTAGGCGTAACGCAGCCACGGGGTGTCATGCTCGCTGTTGGCGGCCAACCCCATCGAGTAGGCGGGCTCATCCGCCTTGACGTAATCCTGGCGGCCATCCGGGAACAGCAGGCGCACGCGTTCCAGGCCATTGGAGCGCTCGGCGATCGCGGTGAAGCCGTCGAACAGTTCGAAGCCTTCGATCAGCACGGCGTCATCGTGCGCGACCCAGTCTTTCCATTGGCTGCGCGCGGTGGCATCGCTGGGCGCGGTGACGATCTTGAAGTTCTTCGCGTCCGCCGCGTTGGTGCGGATCACCCAACGGCCATTGAAGTGGTCGGCGTCGTATTCCACATCGCGCGCACGCGGCGCCAGTACCTTGAACGCCTGCGGGTCGGCAGCCGGGGCGTAGCGCGTTTCCGAGCTCACCGTGCTGTGCAGCTCGATGGTCAGGAAACGATCATCGCGGGTGCGGCCCACGCCCATGTAGAAGCTGTCGTCCTTCTCTTCATACACGAGCACGTCGCTGCTGGCCGGGGTGCCCAGCACGTGCTTCTTGACGCGCACGGTGAGCAGGGTTTCCGGATCATTCTCGACATAGAACAGGGTGCGGTTGTCATCGGCCCAGACCACATTGGGCGAGACGTTCTCGATGCGATCCGGCAGCACCTCACCGGTGCGCAGGTCCTTGAAGCGGATCACGTACTGGCGGCGGCCGACGTCGTCTTCGGCCCAGGCCAGCAGGTGGTTGTCCTGGCTGACATCGGCATCGCCCACGTTGAAGTAGCCCTTGCCCTCGGCCATCGTGTTGATGTCGAGCAGGATTTCTTCCGGCGCCTCCATGCTGCCCTTGCGGCGCGCCTGGATCGGGTAGTCCTTGCCGGTTTCGAAGCGGGTGTAATACCAGTAGCCGCGGTCACGCGAGGGCACGCTGGCATCGTCCTGCTTGATGCGGGCGACGATCTCCTTGTACAGGGTGTCTTCCAGCGGCTTGAGCGGGGCCACCACCTGGTCGGTGTAGGCGTTCTCCGCATTCAGGTAGGCCAGCATCTTCGTGTTTTCGCGCTTGTCGTCGCGCAGCCAGTAGTAATCGTCGCTGCGGGTCGCGCCAAAGGGAGCCTTCACCGTGTGCGGGTGCTTCTCGGCGTCGGGCGGGGTCAGCGCGGGGGCGGCGTGCACGTTGGAGGTCATGAGGCTGGCAACCAGTAAACAAAGGGCGGGTTTCACGAGATAAGGCTCCTGGCGGGGGAATGCAATGGCGTCCGTGTCCGTGCAGTCTGTGCTGGCGGGTGGGCCAGCAGCAAGCCTGTCGTTGGTCACTGCGCCTATCATCAGGCCATGGATACTTCCCGCACGCCCCCGACCGGCACCGGCTACAGCCGCCGCAGCCAGGACATCGAACCCTTCCACGTGATGTCGCTGCTGGCCCGCGCGCAGGCGCTGGAGCAGGCTGGCCACGATGTGATCCACCTGGAGATCGGCGAGCCGGACTTCACCACCGCCGCTCCGATCGTGCGCGCCGGCCAGGCCGCGCTGGCGGCCGGCCACACGCGCTACACCGCGGCCCGCGGCCTGCCCGCGCTGCGCGAGGCGATTGCAGGCTTCTACCAGGATCGCTACCAGGTGCAGATCGATCCCGAGCGGATCCTGGTCACGCCGGGTGGCTCGGGCGCGCTGTTGCTGGCCAGCAGTCTCCTGGTCGATCCCGGCAAGCACTGGTTGCTGGCCGATCCCGGCTATCCGTGCAACCGGCACTTCCTGCGGCTGGTGGAAGGCGCCGCGCAGCTGGTGCCGGTCGGCCCGGAGACGGCGTACCAGCTGACGCCGGACCTGGTGGCACGGCAGTGGAACGCCGACAGTGTTGGTGCGCTGGTCGCCTCCCCGGCCAACCCGACCGGCACCGTGCTCTCCGCGGCGCAGCTGGCAGCGCTGTCGCAGTCGTTGAAGGCGCGCGGCGGGCACCTGGTGGTGGATGAGATCTACCACGGCCTTACCTACGGCATGGACGCGGCCAGCGTGCTGCAGGTGGATGACGAAGCCTTCGTGCTCAACAGCTTCTCGAAGTACTACGGGATGACCGGCTGGCGCCTGGGTTGGCTGGTCGCGCCACCGCAGGCGGTGCGGGAGCTGGAGAAGCTGGCGCAGAATCTGTACATCAGCGCCTCGAGCATCGCCCAGCATGCGGCGCTGGCCTGTTTCGAGCCGGAATCGATCGCGATCTTCGAGCAGCGTCGTGCGGCGTTCCGCGAGCGTCGCGATTACCTGCTGCCGGCGCTGCGCGCGCTCGGTTTCCGCATCGAAGTGGAACCGGAAGGCGCGTTCTATCTGTACGCCGACGTGAGTGCGTTCACCGATGATGCCCAGGCGTTCTGTGCGCATTTCCTGGAGACCGAGCATGTGGCGTTCACGCCGGGCCTGGACTTCGGGCACCACCGTGCGAACGAGCATGTGCGCCTGGCCTACACGCAGGACGTGCCGCGCCTGGAAGACGCGGTGCGCCGGATCGCGCGTGGGCTGGAGACATGGCTGCGCTGAGCCGCCCATAAAAAAAACGCCACGCATCGCTGCGTGGCGCTCAAAATGGGGTGGAGCCAACCTGACGCCCCACCACCCGGAGTCTACGCCAGGGGGCTACAACGTCCGCGGCAGGCTCACTCCCTGCCGGCTGCTCGACCGCCCCTGGCCGTCGAGCACCCCGAGCTTACTTGGAGAGCTGCTCCCACAGGAAGCTGTAGGCCAACGCCGACATATGCGCGGCCTGCGCGTTGTTCGCCGCGCCGCCGTGACCGCCTTCGATGTTCTCGTAGTAGGTCACGTCCTTGCCGGCGTCGATCATCTTGGCCGCCATCTTGCGGGCATGGGCCGGATGCACACGGTCATCGCGGGTGGAGGTGGTGAACAGCACCGGCGGGTAGGTCTTGCTGGCGTCGAACAGGTGGTACGGCGAGAAGGTCTTGATGAATTCCCAATCGGCCGTATCCGGATTGCCGTATTCGGCCATCCACGACGCGCCGGCCAACAGGTGGCTGTAACGCTTCATGTCCAGCAGCGGCACCTGCACCACCACCGCCCCGAACAGCTCCGGGTACTGGGTGAGCATGTTGCCGGTAAGCAGACCACCGTTGCTGCCGCCCTGCACGCCCAGGTGCCTGGCCGAGGTGATCTTGCGGCTCACCAGGTCGCGGGCGACCGCGGCCATGTCTTCATAGGCCTTGTGGCGGTTCTGCTTCAACGCCGCCTGGTGCCAGCGCGGGCCGTACTCGCCACCGCCACGGATGTTGGCGACCACGTATACGCCGCCCTTCTCCAGCCACGCGCGGCCCATGCCGCCCGAGTACGACGGGGTCAGCGAGATCTCGAAGCCACCGTAGCCGTACAGCAGGGTCGGGTTGGAGCCGTCCAGCTTCATGTCTTTGCGGTGCACCACGAAGTACGGCACCCGGGTGCCATCCTTGCTGGTGGCGAAGTGCTGCTCGATCACCTTGCCATCGGCGTTGAAGAACGTCGGCATGGTCTTGAGCACCTCAGGCTGCTTGCCGATCTCGGCAATGGCCAGGGTGGTCGGGGTCAGGTAATCGGTGACGGTCATCCACACCGCATCGCTGTCATCGGCATCGACCGCACTGACGGCCACGGTGCCGAACGACGGCGCGCCGGTGAAGGCCGTCGTCTTCCAGCCGCTGTCGCCCGGCGTCAGCACGCTCAGGCGGCTTTTGACGTCGTCCAGCACGTTCAGGACCAGATGGTTCTTCGTCCAGCTGGTGCCGGCCAGCGAGGTGGTGTCGGTCGGCGCGAACAGCACGTCGAAATCACGCTTGCCGGCGAGGTAATCGTCCAGCTTGGTGGCCAGCAGCGAACCGGCGGCGTAGGTCTTGCCGCCCACGGTCCACGGCTCACGCAGCTCCAGGGTCAGCCACTGTTTGCGCAGGCCCTTCTCGGCCGAGTTCGGCGCATCGATCTTGGTCAGCGTGCCATCATCGGCGCGCAGGAAGATTTCGTTGTTGTAGAAGGCCAGCGTGCGGCTGACCAGGTTGCGCTCGTAGCCGGGGGTATCGTCGTGCATGGCCGCGATGTACATGTCATCGGGCTTGCCCTCGTACACCATCGAAGCCGAGGCCATCGGGGTGCCGCGCTTCCACAGCTTGGCCACGCGCGGATACCCGGAGGTGGTCATCGTGCCGGTGCCGAAATCGGTGTAGACGAACACCGTGTCGCGGTCGATCCAGTTCAGGCCACCCTTGGATTCGGGGCGGAAGAAGCCGTCCTTGATCCAGGTCTTGTTGGCCAGGTCGAACTCGCGGGTGACATCGGCATCGGCGCCGCCGCGCGACAGCGCGATCAGGCAGCGCGAGTAATCCGGGCGCAGGCAGTCAGCGCCGTGCCACACCCAGTTCTCGCCCTCGGCCTTGTTCAGTGCATCCAGATCCAGCACGGTTTCCCACTGCGGCGAGGCCTTGCGGTACTCGGCCAGCGTGGTGCGGCGCCACAGGCCGCGCTCGTGCTGCTTGTCCTTCCAGAAGTTGTAGTAGTAGTCACCGATCTTCTGCACGCCGGGAATCTTGGCATCGGAATCGAGCACCTCGCGGATGCTGGTCTCCATCTGCTTGAACGCCGGCGTCGCAGCCAGACGGCCTTCGGACTTGGCGTTCTGTTCCTTGACCCACGCCAGCGGCTTGTCGCCGGTGACGTCTTCAAGCCAGGCGTACGGGTCCGCGGGGGCGTCAGCGGCCATGGCGGTTCCCGCCGCACCGGCGGAGATCAGACCTGCCACCAGGCAGGCGGAAGCGAATCGTGACATTGCAGCTCCAGGCGTTCATAGCCTTGGGACGCTATCACACCGGCTGGCCGCGGCTCACGTGTCGAAGGTCAGGTCGCGCCGGACGCGCCAACGGGCGCCGCCGGCGCCGGGCCTGCGGCCCGCGGCGGCGGCGGGCGGTGCGGTTGAGCAGGCCGGCCAGCGGCAGGCGGAAGCGAAGCAGGCTCCACCAGGCCATCAGCGGCATGCCGATCAGCCACATCGGCAGCCAGCCGATCCACTCGCTATGCCCCCGCGCGGCGGGCCAGACCAGGACCAGGGCCACCCCGGCAAGGACGGCCTGCCTGACGCAACGCAGCACGCGGGGATCGGGACGGTCGGACGAACGCGGGGAAGACGACAGGGTCATGACACAGCTCCGTGCGAAAGTGATGCGTCACCTTGCCGCGCCGCCATCTCAAGGGCTGCGACCTTGTACGGGGAGGCGACAGGAGGGATGTCCGGCGAGCGGTTGCATGAATCGGTCACGCAACCGCTGCGCCGCCATTGACGTTCTCCGCTGTCCCACCCACCATGCCCCTGCCAGCCACTGGAGCCACCTGCCGCATGTCTTCGAACCGCCCGCTTCGCGCTGTCCTGTTGGTCTCCTCGCTGGCATTGCTGTCAGCCTGTGCGTTCCGCCATGAGACCAAACCGGAACCCGCGCCGACCCCGGTCGCGGTCGACAGCGCCAATGCGCCGATCGACCTGCAACGGTTCATGGGCACCTGGTATGTGATCGGCCGCGTGCCGAACCCGATCGAGCGTGGCCATGTCGCCAGCGTCAATCAGTTCCGCCTGCGCGGCGACCAGAAAGTGTCCATCACCTACCGCTACCGCGATGGCTTCTCCGAGCCGCAGCAGGAACTGACCGTCCGCGCCTCGGTGGACGAGAAGAGCGGCAACCACAACTGGCGCACCTGGTTCTACAAGATCGTGCCGACCCACACCCGTGTGCTGGAAGTCGCGCCGGATTATTCATGGGCGATGCTGGGCTACCCGGGCCGCGAGATGGCCTGGATCTTCGCGCGCCAGCCGGACATGGACAAAGAGCTCTACAAGGAGCTCGCCACCCGCCTGCGTGACGATTACGGGGTAAATACCGACAAGCTCAAGCGCGTGCCGCAGCACCCCGAGCAGGTGGACCGGCTGGGCTTTGAAGTGCCGAACGTCCGGTAAGCGTGGCGTACCGACCAACGGTCGGTACCTACCGGTCATTTTGGGCGTACCGACCAACGGTCGGTACCTACCGGTCATTTTGGGCGTACCGACCAACGGTCGGTACCTACCGGTTATTTCCGGCTGTAGTGCGAGACCAGGCGGTCGCCGATCATCTGCAGGATCTGCACCAGCACCAGCAGCAGCACCACGGTGACCAGGGCCACGTCGGTGTGCGAGCGCTGGTAGCCATCGCGGAAGGCCAGGTCGCCCAGGCCGCCCGAGCCGATCGCGCCGCCCATCGCGGTGAAGCCGATCAGCGCGATCACGGTGACCGTGGCGCCGGCGATCAGGCCTGGCCGCGCTTCGGGCAGCAGCACCCGGGTGACCAGCTGCCAGGTGGTGGCGCCCATCGCCTGGGTCGCTTCGATCACGCCACGGTCCACTTCGCGCAGCGCGGTTTCGACCAGGCGCGCATAGAACGGCGCCGCACCGATCACCAGCGGCACGATCGCACCGCGCACGCCCAGCGAGGTACCCATCATCCACAGCGTGAGCGGGATCAGCACGATCATCAGGATGATGAAGGGCACCGAGCGCAGCAGGTTCACCAGCAGCGCGAGCGCGCCATACAGCACCGGCTTGCGGTGCAGCTGCGGCGAGCCGGTCAGGAACAACAGCACGCCCAGCGGCAGGCCGATCAGCAGCGTCAGCGGAAGTGAGCCGCCGAGCATCAGCAGGGTATCCAGCGTGGCCTGGCCGATATCGGCCCATTTGCCGGCGTCGAGATGGCGGAAGAACCCGCCTGCGGTGGCCAGGATCATCGGCGCAGCTCCTCAAGGTGGACACCGGCGGCAACGAACCCCGCCTGCGCGGCCTGCACGTCGCCGCCGACCAGCGACACGGTCAACTGGCCATACGGGGTGTCCTTGATCCGGTCGATACGGCCGGACAGGATGTTGTAGTCCACGCCGGTCTCGCGGGCGATGCGCCCCAGCAGCGGTTCGTAGGTGTCGGCGCCGAGGAAGGTCAGGCGCACGATGCGCCCGGCGACCGCCTCGAAATCCTTGTGCAGCTCGCCTTCGTCCACCTGCTCCGATTCGCTCACGAAGCGGCGCGTGGTCGGGTGCTGCGGGTGCAGGAACACCTCGGTGACCGGGCCGGTTTCCACCAGGTGGCCGGCATCGAGCACGGCAACGCGGTCGCAGACCCGGCGGATCACGTCCATCTCGTGGGTGATCAGCACGATGGTCAGGCCCAGCTCGCGGTTGATCTTGCCCAGCAGCTTCAGCACCGAAGCGGTGGTCTGCGGGTCCAGCGCGCTGGTGGCTTCATCGCACAGCAGGATCTGCGGGTGGGTCGCCAGGGCGCGGGCGATGCCCACGCGCTGCTTCTGGCCGCCGGACAGCTGCGCCGGGTATTTGTTGGCGTGCGCTTCCAGGCCGACGGTATGCAGCAGTTCGTCCACGCGCGCGTCGATCTCCGCGCGCGGGGTCCCGGCCAGCTCCAGCGGGAAGGCGACGTTGGCGGCCACGGTGCGCGACGAGAGCAGGTTGAAGTGCTGGAAGATCATGCCGATCTTCCGGCGCAGCACGCGCAGGCCTTCGGCATCGAGCGCGGTGACATCCTCGCCATTGATCAGCAGCCGGCCGCCGGTCGGCTCCTCGAGCCGGTTGATCAGCCGGATCAGGGTCGATTTGCCCGCGCCGGAATGGCCGATGATGCCGAACACTTCGCCGGCCTCGATGGTCAGGTCCAGCGGCTGCAGCGCGGCAATCGCGCGGCCGCCGACGGCATAGGATTTGTGCAGGCGCTGGAACTCGATCACTTCGCGGTCAACCGGGCATCGACGGGAGGGGGCGTGCAGCCTACCAGCGCGGGGCGGCCCTGGCCCGTGCGGTTGCGCGGAATGATATTCCGTTTGGTTCTAAGAGACTGTGATCCGGCCGGCCAGGGGGGCCGGCCGGGCTCAGGGGTGGTCCAGCGGCCGGGGCGGCTGGACCCGGCGCACCCGCTCACGGTGCAGCAGGTACAGGCCCGAGGCGACGATGATCGCCGCGCCCAGCCAGGTCACCTGGTCGGGCAGCACGCCCCAGAACAGCAGGTCCCAGCCGATCACCCAGACCAGCCCGGTGTACTCCAGCGGCGCGATCATCGAGGCCTCCCCCAGCTGGAAAGCACGGGTCAGGGCGACCTGCCCCCCTGCCCCGGCCAGGCCCATGCCGGCGATCAGCGCGGCATGGCCCAGTTGCAGCGGCTGCCAGTCCGGGATCGCCAGCAGGCCGGCGCCGACAGCCATGATCACCAGGAACCACACCACCATCGACTGCGGGGTGTCGGTGCGGGTCAGCATGCTGACCGTGATCGCGGCCAGCGCATAGGCGGTGGCGGCCAGCAGCACCATCAGGCCCGGGAAGGAAATGATGCCGCCGACCCCGGGGCGCAGCACGACCAGTACCCCGACCAGGCCGATGCCGATGGCGATCCAGCGGCGCGGGCCCACGTGCTCGCCGAGCAGCGGCACCGAGAGCGCGGCGATCAGCAGCGGGGCGACGAAGTAGATGGTGTAGGCGGTGGACAGTGGCAGGCTGCGCAGGGCGTAGACGAAGCAGCCGATCATCACCATGCCGAGCACGCCGCGCAGCAGGTGCAGGACCCATCGACTGGGCACCAGCGAGCGCGGGCCGGCGGTGGCCAGCACCCAGACCAGTACGAACGGCAGCGAGGCCGCACCGCGCAGGAAGGTGACCTGCAGGGTGGGATAGCTGGCCGACAGCTGCTTCATGCCGGCATCCATCAGCGAAAAGCAGGCGACGGCCATCAGCATCCAGGCGACGGCGCGGGTGGGGGATTTCTGCGTGTTCATGGCCCATTATCGCCGGCTTGGCCGGCCCGTCCATGGTGGCTTGATAGAATGGGGACATTCACCCGCTGGAGTTTGCCCATGCCCTCTTTTGACGTTGTTTCCGAAGTCGACACCCACGAGCTGACCAACGCGGTCGACCAGGCCAACCGCGAGCTGTCCACGCGTTTCGATTTCAAGGGGGTGGACGCCAAGTACGTGCTGGAAGACAGCGTGATCAGCCAGTCCGCACCGAGCGATTTCCAGCTGCAGCAGATGACGGACATCCTGCGTCAGCGGTTGACGGCGCGGAAGATCGATGCGGCGTGCCTGGAGTTCGGTGATATCGAAACCAATCTGGCCGGTGCACGGCAGAAGATCACCGTGAAGCAGGGGATCGAGCAGAAGGTGGCCAAGAAGATCGCGGCGACGATCAAGGAGGCCAAGTTGAAGGTGGACAGCCAGATCAACGGCGACAAGCTGCGGGTGACGGGCAAGAAGCGCGATGATCTGCAGGATGCGATGGCGCTGTTGCGGAAGGAGACGTTCGAGGTGCCGCTGCAGTTCGATAATTTCCGCGATTGATCTTGGCCGAAGGGCTGTAGCGAACAGCGCCAGCGAAGGGCGCCGCTGTTTGTTGCTGATGGGCTTTCGTTGTCTTTGGCGTTGGCAGCTCATCGCTAAAGGCTGGCGATTCACTGGCGAGGGCTGCGGCGGGTAGGGCCAGGCCTTGCCCGGACCCGCCGTGAACCCATCCATGGGGGCTCATGTCGCGGCATCCATGCCGCTCATGGTCCAGGCAAGGCCCGGCCCTACCCGCCGCCCCGACGCTTCCTCGGCGGATGGGCGAGCAAAGCGGTAGTGCCGGCCGCTGGCCGGCAATCAGGCGATGTCCCCTCGGTAGTGCCGGCCGCTGGCCGGCAACCTCGTTGCAAAGGATCGAAGAGAAGCCCTTCCGCGCGCGGCGTATGCCGCCGGATGCTGCTCGTTACGCGCGAATCAGCTTGTACAGCGTGGTGCGTGAGATGCCGAGCTGACGTGCGGCGGCGCTGACGTTTCCTTGATGCGCGGCCACGGCGTCGCGTACGTGCTGTGTGTTCTGCGCGCGCAGTGATGCGTGCGTGGCGTTGGCATGCTGCACATCGAGCTTCACGCTGGCATGCGGTGCGAGTGGTCCGCGCAGGTACTGCACGTGCACGGCGGTGTCGTCATCCAGGCGGACGCGGTGGGCGGGGCCGCTCTGCAGCAGGCGGCGGCGCTGGTGGGTACTGGCGCCGGCGAACAGGCCGTCCAGGGTGAGAACGGGCAAGTGGCCGCGACGCGGCAGTCCGAACAGGCGGCGGGCGACGCGGTTGGCGGCACGCACCTGGCCGTCTTCTTCGATGGCCAGCAGGCCCTGCAGGGGCGAGTGCAGCCATCGGGTGTCGTGTTGCACCGCCAGCAGGTGGCAGGGGCGGTGGTCCTGCATGAGGCGGTTCTCGGCCGACAGCGCGGCCTGGCGGAAGTAGCCGTGCAACAGCTCGGCATCGCGCTCGCCAGTGCCGGTGATGTCCAGTGCACCCAGCACTTCGCCATCCAGCCCATGCAGCGGCACGCTCAGGCAGAACACGGTGGCGAAGCGGTCGAGATAGTGCTCATTGCCGCGCACCAGGGCGGGCGCGTCTTCGGCCAGGCTGCAGGCCGGTGCGGTGGTGCCGATGTCGATTTCGCGCAGGCGGCGACCGATCTGGATCGGACGCAGTACCGGGACGTCGGCCAGGCCATGTTCGCGCTGGGCGATGACCAGGCCCTCGGCGTTGACGCAGAACAGGGTCCACTGGCGGCCGCCGAAGGCGGCCCAGAGGTGGTCCATGTCCTCGCGCACACAGCGTGCGAGGCGGCGGTCGGCAGGGTCGTCGAGGCGCGTGGCCGCAGCGGCAAGGGGCGCGTAGTACGGCTCCTGCCGCGGCTGTACGCCGGCCTGGCGCGAGCGCTCCCAGGAGCGCTGCACCGGCGGGCTGACCACGCTGTCCATCAGCGCGCCGCCCTCGGCGAAGCGCTGACGGGCGGCGGCCAATACCTGCTGCTGTTCCAGAACCATCGCGGCCATCGGTCGATCTCCACCTCGGACCGACAGCCTACTCCCGCAAAGCTGACTGGTACGTCGTCGCAGGCATGCAGGCCTGCGACGGACCGTTTCACCCGCCGATGGTCAGGATCGGCTTGAGGGTGACACCGCGGGTGCTGTCCTCGGCGGCCTGGTTGATCTGGTCCAGCGGGTAGAACTTGACCAGTTTGTCGAACGGGAAGCGGCCCTGCTGGTACAGCTGCACCAGCTGCGGAATGAACACCTTGGGCACGCTGTCGCCTTCGACGATGCCGCGGATGCTGCGTCCGCCGAGCAGCAGGTTGTTGACGTCGAACTCGGCCTTGGTGCCCAGCTTCGGCGCGCCGACCACGCCAATCATCCCCAACCCGCCGAGGGCCTCGATGCCCTGCGCCAGCACCTCCGGACGACCGGTGGATTCCAGTGCGAAGTTCGCGCCGCCGCCGGTGATCCCGCGCACCGCTTCCACCACATCGACCTCGCGGCTGTTGATCACGTGCGTGGCCCCCAGCTCCTTGGCCAGTTCCAGCCGCGACGTCACCACATCGATGGCGATGATGGTGGTCGCACCGGCCACGCGTGCGGCCATCACCGCGCTCAGGCCCACCGCGCCCGCGCCGAAGCTGGCGAAGCTGCTGCCGGCCGTCACCTTGAGCGAGTTGATCACCGCACCGGCACCGGTCTGGATGCCGCAGCCCAGCGGGCCGAGCAGTTCGATCGGCGCATCGTCGGGCACCTTGATCGCGTTGTTTTCGCGGCTCAGTGCGTAGGTGGCGAACGAGGACTGCGCGAAGAAGTGATCGTGCAGCGGGGTGCCGTCCGGATCCTGGATCGCGGTGGAGCCGTCCAGCGCACCGCCACCGAAGTTCAGGCCGAAGAAGTCCTTGCAGTAGGCGCCGTGGCCGCCGCTGCAGGGATTGCAGTGGCCGCAGGCGCCGTAGGTCAACACGACATGGTCACCGACCTTGAGGTCCTTCACGCCTGGGCCGAGCGCTTCGACGATGCCCGCGCCTTCATGGCCGAGCACGGCCGGCAGCGGCACGGGGTAGTACTGGTCACGCACGATCAGGTCGGTATGGCACAGGCCGGTGGCGACCACGCGGACCAGCACTTCATCGTCCTGCGGGCCACGGATGCACGCCTTCTCGATGGTGAAGGGCTGTTCTTTTTCGCGCACCACGGCCACGGTGATGTCGCGCAGTTCTGCTGTTGCGGTCATGAGAATCTCCTGGATCAGATCGGGTACGCGGGCGCTTCGCCCTTGACGGTCATCCACTGCCACTGGGTGAACTCGTCGATGTTGGACGGGCCACCGATGCTGGTGCCGTTGCCGGAGGCGCCCACGCCACCGAACGGATTGATCACCTCATCGTTCACCGTCTGGTCGTTGATGTGCAGCAGGCCGGTGCGCAGCCGTTCGCCCAGCTTCAGCGCGCGGCCCACGTTGCTGGATACGATCGCCATCGACAGGCCGTATTCGCTGTCGTTGGCCAGCTCCACCGCCTCATCATCGGTATCGAACGGCACCACTACCGCGACCGGTGCGAAGATCTCTTCGTGGAAGGCCGGGTTGTCGCGGCTCACATCGCTGAGCACGGTCGGCTCGAAGTAGAGATCCTGGTAGCCACCACCGGTCGCCAGGGTCGCGCCCGCGGCTTGTGCCTCGGCGACGATGCGCGCGGCGTGGTCACGCTGCTGGGCATTGATCAACGGCCCGATCGCCACCTCGCCGTCGGCCGGATTGCCGACCTTGAGCGATTTCGCCTTGGCCACCAGCTTTTCCAGAAAGCGCGCATGGATGCTGCGCTGGACCAGCACGCGGCCGGTGGCCATGCAGATCTGGCCCTGGTGCAGGTAGACGCCCCACGCCGTGTTGGCGATGGCCAGCTCCATGTCCGCATCGTCGAGCACGATCAGCGAGTTCTTGCCGCCCAGTTCCAGCGACACCTTCTTCAGGTGTTTGCCCGCCGCTTCACCGACCTTGCGCCCGGCACCGGTGGAGCCGGTGAACTGGATCATCGCGATGTTCGGGTCGCTGGTCAGCGCCGCACCGGCCGCGCCATCACCGGGCAGCACGTGCAGCAGGCCGGCCGGCAGCCCAGCCAGTTCGAACAGGCGTGCGATCACGAAGCCACCGCACACGGCGGTGCGCGGATCGGGCTTGAGCACCACCGCATTGCCCAGCGCCAGTGCCGGGGCGACTGCGCGCATGGCCAGATACAGCGGGAAGTTGAACGGCGCGATCACGCCGACCACGCCGAGCGGTCGGCGGCGCGCCAGATTCAGACGGCCCGGTTCGGACGGCAGCACTTCACCGATGCTGCGCGAGGGCAGTGCCGCCGCTTCATGCAACGCCTTGGTGTTCACCTTGGCCTCAAAGCCGGCCTTGAGCTGGGTGGAGCCACTTTCGCGGACCAGCCACTGCACGATCTCGTCGTTGTGCTCTTCGGCCAGCTGCGCGGCACGGCGCAGGACCTGCGCGCGGGTGTCATACGGGGCGCTGGCCCAGTCGCGCTGCGCCTTGGCGGCGGTGGCGGCGGCGCGCGAGATCTGCGCCGGGTCGGCCATCGCGATCTCGCCCAGGCGTTCGCCGGTGGCCGGTTCGACCACATCCTGGGTGCCGGCACCCGGGCTCCACTGACCCTCGAACAGCTTGCCGGACCACGTGGCCGTCGGCAGGAATGCGTGTGTTGCCATCTCTGAGAACTCCTTGCGTCGTGTACCCGGCCATTGGATACCTGCCATGGGCCACTGCCTATTGGCCGTTGGCCCGATCACTGCAAGTGATTGCCGGATAAGGGTTTATCAGCATGGCCGGTGTCCAGTTAATGGACAGTGGAGCCGATCTCCTGCCCGCTTCACCGCCGCGCCGTACAATCAACAGCCCAGCCAGCGACACCGCCCGCCATGAACGATGCTTCCCTCACTGCCACCCACGACCCCATTGCCGAGACCCGGAAATGGCTGGAGCAGATCGTCATCGGCCTGAACCTGTGCCCGTTCGCCAAAGCGGTGTACGTGAAGGATCAGGTGCGGTTCGTGCTCAGCGATGCGACCACCCCGGAAGCGCTGGTGGAGGAACTGGCCGAAGAGCTGATCCTGCTGCGCGATACGCCGGCCGAACAGATCGACACCACGTTGATCGTGCATCCGGACGTGCTGACCGATTTCCTGGATTACAACGATTTCCTCGACAACGCCGATGCGGCGATCGAAGCACTGGATCTGCAGGGCATCCTCCAGGTGGCCAGCTTCCATCCGCAGTACCAGTTCGCCGGCGCGGCGCCGGATGACGTGAGCAACTACACCAACCGTGCGCCCTACCCTACCCTGCACCTGCTGCGCGAAGACAGCGTCGAGCGGGCGGTCGCCGCGTTCCCGGATCCGGATGTGATCGTGGAGCGCAACATCGAAACGCTGGACAAGCTCGGCATTGAAGGCTGGACGCGCCTGCTGGGCCGCAACGACATGCCGCCGTGCCACTGACCCCGCCCATCCTCGACTGGCCGGCACAGCCGCTGCGCGACCGCGTGGTGGTGATCACCGGCGGTGCGCAGGGGGTGGGCCGTGGCATCGCGCAGGCGGTGCTCGGCGCCGGCGGCAGCGTGATGATCGCCGACCTGGATGCCGATGCCGGCAAGGCCTGTCTGAGGGAATGGGCGCTGCCGGAGCGCGCGGCGTTCCAGCGCGCGGATGTAGCCAGCGAGCGCAGTGTGCAGGCGCTGATGAAGGCGACGATGAAGCGCTTTGGCCGCGTGGATGGCCTGGTCAACAATGCCGGCATCGCCAGTGCCCATGGCACGCCGTTGGCGGAGATGCCGCTGGCCGAGTGGCAACGCCGCCTCTCCAGCCTGCATGGCGCCTTCCTGTGCAGCAAACACGCCCTGCCCGCCCTGCGCGAACACGCCGGGGCCATCCTCAACATCGCCTCGACGCGTGCCTGGCAGTCCGAACCGGACAGTGAAGCCTATGCCGCGGCCAAGGGCGGGCTGGTCGCCTTCACCCATGCACTCGCGTTGAGCGAAGGGCCGGCGGTGCGGGTCAACAGCATCAGCCCCGGCTGGATCACCACCGATGCCTGGCAGGCACCCTCACGCCGGCGCACGCCCAAGCTCTCGCGCCGCGATCAGGCGCAGCATCCGGTCGGCCGGGTTGGCCAGCCGCCGGACATCGGCGCGCTGGCGGTTTTCCTGCTCTCGGACCTGGCCGGTTTCATCACCGGCCAGGACCACATCGTCGACGGCGGCATGACCCGCAAGATGATCTACGCCGAATGAGCCGCGTCCGGTCCGATCACGCTGCCGGGTAGTGCCGGCCGCTGGCCGGCGCCTCACGTTGCATGACACTCCGCCCCTGGCGGCAGGATGCAGAGCCGGCCAGCGGCCGGCACTACCGTAACCGGGGTCACACCATCCCGTTGTGTCGCAGCAGGGCGTCCACGGTCGGCGCGCGGCCACGGAACGCGGCGAAGTTCTCTGCCGCACTCCGGCTGCCGCCGCGCGACAACACTTCATCGCGGAACCGCTGACCGGTTTCGGTCACCTTGTCCGGCGCTTCCTCGAACGCGGCATAGGCATCGGCGCTGAGCACTTCAGCCCACTTGTAGCTGTAGTAGCCCGCCGCATAGCCACCGGCAAAAATGTGGCTGAACTGATTGGGGAAGCGATTCCAGGCCGGCGGCCGGTTGACCGCCACCTCATCGCGCACGCGCTCCAGCAGGGCCTGCACGCTGTCCTGGGTCGGGTCGAAATCGCTGTGCAGCTGCATGTCGAACAGGGCGAACTCCAGCTGGCGCACGGTGAACATGCCGCTCTGGAAATTGCGTGCCGCCAGCATGCGGTCAAACAGCGCACGCGGCAGCGGCTCGCCTGTGGTTACGTGTGCGGTCATCGCCTGCACGCGCTCCCATTCCCAGCAGAAGTTCTCCATGAACTGGCTTGGCAGTTCCACCGCGTCCCACTCCACGCCGTTGATGCCGGCCACGCCGAGTTCGCCGATGCGGGTCAGCAACTGATGCAGCCCATGCCCCATTTCATGGAACAGCGTGGTCACATCGCTATGGCTGAAGGTCGCCGGCTGCCCCGCGGCGCCCTTGCCGAAGTTGCAGACCAGGTACACCAGCGGCGTCTGCACACCGGCAGCGGTCTCGCGGCGGTTGCGGCAATCGTCCATCCACGCGCCACCGCGCTTGCCTTCGCGCGCGTACAGGTCCAGATAGAACTGACCCACCAGCGCGCCCTGCGCATCGACCACCCGGAAGAAGCGCACGTCCGGGTGCCACACCGGCGCGCTGTCCGGCTGCACCTCCAGCCCGTACAGGCTGCGGATCACGCTGAACAGGCCGTCCAACACCTTCGGCTCGGTGAAGTACTGCTTCACGTCCTGCTCGGAATAGCTGTAGCGCGCCTGCTTCAGCTTCTCCGCCGCGAAGGCCAGGTCCCACGCGTCCAGCGCGGTCAGCCCCAGTTCGTCGCGCGCGAAGGCCTCCAGCTCGGCACGGTCGCGCTGTGCATACGGTTTGGCACGCACGGCCAGATCGCGCACGAAGCCCAGCACCTGCGGCGCATCTTCGGCCATCTTGGTGGCGATCGAATACTCGGCGTAGTTGGCGAAGCCCAGCAGCGCCGCCAGCTCCGCACGCAGGGCCAACACGCGATCGATGTTGCCGCTGTTGTCCAGCGCGGCATCGCCGAATTCGGAGGCGCGGACCGCGTTGGCGCGATACAGCGCCTCACGCAGCGGGCGATGCTCGGCGTAGGTCTGCACCGGGATATAGCACGGCATCTGCAGCGTCAGCTTCCAGCCGTTCAGGCCATCCTTCTCTGCGGCCGTGCGGGCAGCGGCGATCACATCGTCCGGCAGGCCAGCCAGTTCGGCGCGGTCTTCCACATGCAGCGACCAGGCATCGGTCGCATCGAGCACATTCTGCGAGAACGTCGCCGAGAGCGCGGACAGTTCTTCGCGGATCGCGCGGTAGCGCGCCTTGCCGGCGTCATCGAGTTCAGCACCGCCCAGGCGGAAATCACGCAGGGCGTTCTCCAGCACCTTGCGGCGTGCCGGAGCGTACTGCGCCGCTTCCGGCGCGGCGGCCAGGGCACGGTACTGCTGGTAAAGCGCCAGGTTCTGGCCCAGTGCGCTGCCGAAGCGCGTCACCTTGGGCAGGTTGGCGTTGTAGGCCTCGCGCAGTGCCGGGGTATTCACCACAGCCTGCAGGTGGCCCACCTGCCCCCAAGCACGCCACAGGCGCTCGGTGGCGTCATCCAGCGGATCGGCGAAGGTCGCCCAGCTCAGCGGGGATACGGTCTCGGCGGTCGTTACCGCCGCCTCGGCCTCGGCCAGCAGGGCATCGATCGCCGGGGCGATGTGCTCAGGCTGGATCGCATCGAAACGCGGCAGGCCGGAAAAATCGAGCAGGGGGTTGGTGGGGGTCACAGGCATCTCCAGACAACGGGGCCGCTGCAGCGGCATCACCCCACGATATGGCATTGCCCCCCACCCCGCACAAGGCCCCGGCGTGCGCCGATGGGCGAGGTTCACGCCGTGCCTGCTGCCCCGCTCAGTACAGCGCTTCCAGCGAGACGCAGGGCAGCACCGGCAACCCCTGCCCCGCCACCGCCGCGGCAAGCTGGGCATCGGCGCCCTCCACGTCGATGCCCTGCTTCGGGTACCACTCCGGGTTGTAATAGCTGTGGGCGTAGCGCTCGCCGCTGTCGCACAGGATGGTCACGATCGAGCCGCTGCGGCCGGCATCGCGCATCAGCTGCGCGGCCTGCAGCACGCCGATGAAATTGGTGCCGGTGGAGCCGCCCACGCGGCGGCCCAGCTGGCGGCTGACGTGGCGCATCGCGGCCAGGCTCAGCGCGTCGGGCACCTTGACCATCGCATCGACACTGGTCGGGATGAAGCTGGATTCCACCCGCGGCCGGCCGATGCCTTCCACGCGCGAGCCACCGCTGCAGGTCAGCTCGCGCCAGGGCTGCCCGGCCAGCGCCGCGCAGTAGCCGTCGTAGAACACCGACACTTCCGGGTCCGCACACAGGATGCGCGTGTCATGCCGGCGGTAGCTCACGTAGCGGCCCAGCGTGGCTGCGGTGCCACCGGTGCCCGGGCTGCACACGATCCACTCCGGCACCGGGTGCGGCTCCTCGGCCATCTGCTTGAAGATCGATTCGGCGATGTTGTTGTTGGCACGCCAGTCGGTGGCGCGCTCGGCGTAGGTGAACTGATCCATGAAGTGGCCGCCGGTTTCGCGGGCCAGCGCTTCCGAATCGCAGTTGAGGTCGCACGCACGTTCCACCAGATGGCAGCGTCCGCCGTGGAACTCGATCGCCGCGATCTTCTCGGGGGAGGTAGTGGCCGGCATCACGGCGATGAACGGCAGGCCCAGCAGCCGGGCGAAATACGCCTCGGATACGGCCGTGGAGCCGCTGGACGCCTCGATCACCGGGCGCCCTTCACGCAGCCAGCCGTTGGTCAGCGCGTACAGGAACAGCGACCGGGCCAGACGATGCTTCAGGCTGCCGGTGGGATGGCTGGACTCGTCCTTGAAATACAGGTCGATGCCCTCGAACCCGGGCAGGTCCATCGGAATCAGGTGGGTATCGGCCGATCGGTTGAAGTCGGCTTCGATCTTGCGGATGGCGGCGGCCACCCATTCACGCTGGGACATGGATGAACACTGCGCAGGGAGACGCCCCATTCTACCCGCCACCCCATCCAGCCGGGACCGCTAAAATGGCCCGTCCGCCGCGCCGATGCGGCCCCCGCCCCAGGATCCCCCATGAGCCTTGCCGCCTTCCAGAACCAACCGGGTGTCGCCGCCCAGGTGCCCGCTGACACCACCGGCTTCGTGTTCAACCACACCATGCTGCGCGTCAAGGACGCCACCGCTTCGCTGGATTTCTACACCCGCGTGCTCGGCTTCCAGCTGATCGATCTGCGCCACTTCCCCGACGCCGACTTCAGCCTGTACTTCCTGGCCCTGCTGCCGGCCGGCACGCAGATTCCCGAAGGTGACGATGCCCGCCGCGTCTGGATGGCCGGGATTCCGGGCGTGCTGGAGCTGACGCACAACCACGGCACCGAAGCCCAGGACGGCCCGGTCTATCACAACGGCAATACCGACCCGCGCGGCTTCGGCCATATCTGCGTGTCGGTGCCGGACATCCAGGCCGCCTGCAAGCGCTTCGATGCGCTGCAGGTGCCCTACCAGAAGCGCCTGGAAGACGGCCGCATGAAGCACCTGGCCTTCATCAAGGATCCGGATGGCTACTGGGTGGAGATCATCTCCAACACGCCGATCGCCTGATCCCCGCCGCTCCGCGGCGCGCCCGCACCGCCCGGCGCGGCGCGGCGGCTACGGCTGGACCTGGAACTCGAAGGCCGCATGGAACGGCGCCTTGGGTGGTACGAACAACGTTTTCCCGGCAAATCCTGCGTCCACGCAGCGCGCGACCGCCTCATCGCCTTCGCGCCAGGTCCGCACTACCCTGCCCTGTGCATCCAGTTGCAGCACCACCGTGAACGCGGCGAGCGTCTCCGGCGCGGGGGTCGGCAGGCAACGCGTAAAGCTGGCACCTCCGACCCGGCTCATGCTGTCCACCATTTCTGTGTAGGCCGCCGGCGCCAGACTGGCTTCATCGCGCTGCGCCAACGCACGCACCTGTTCATAACCCACGTCGCCGGCGAGCGCCTGCGCCATCATCACCATCCACAGCATCGTGCCTCCTCCGCCTGCGCGTTCATGACGTCAGCGCGCAGCGTAGGTCAGCGCGCGGGCCGGCGGAAGGGCCGTGGCCGACACAGGTCCTGCACGTGGTCAGCAAGGTCGACACCGCGGTGATGCCCTGGGCCGCCGCCAGTGGTATATCTGCGCCCCGTCCCACCACCCAACGGAGTCGGTATGGAAACGATGGAACTGCACCGCGGCCGCCTGCTCGATCACCTGCAGCTGGTGGTCCGGGATCTTGCCGCCAGCCGCCGCTTTTACCAGGCCGTGTTCGACACGATCGGCATTCCGATCGCCGGCGAAGGCGACACCTACTTCTGGGCCGATGAGCTGTTCATTTCCACGCCCGACAGCGAGGCAGCGCTCGGCCAGCTCACCGGGCGCCATCATCTCGCCTTCCAGGCCCGCGACCGCGCCACCGTCGAGGCCTTCCACCAGGCCGCGCTGGCCAACGGTGGCAAGGACAACGGTGCGCCGGGCGAGCGGCCGTACCACCCCGGCTACTACGCAGCCTTCGCCCTGGACCCGGATGGCAACAACATCGAAGTGGTGTTCCATGGGCCGGCCACCTACAGCGCGGACTCGGTGAAAGTGACCTTCGAAGGCTGAGTCGGAACCTGAATTCTTCAGGGACTATCTGATGCGTCTCACTGGATGAGATCGTGCCTCGGTACGGTCTTTCCATGGAGACGATCCGCAAACTGGCCATCCTTGCCGATGCCGCGAAGTACGACGCGTCCTGCGCCTCCAGTGGCGCGGGCAAGCGCGATTCGCGTGCATCCGGCGGCATCGGCAGTACCGAGGGGATGGGAATCTGCCACAGCTACACGCCCGATGGCCGGTGCGTGTCGCTGCTCAAGATCCTGCTGACCAACTTCTGCATCTACGACTGCGCGTACTGCGTCAACCGCGTATCGAGCAACGTGCAGCGGGCGCGTTTCAGCGTGGAGGAAGTGGTCGCGTTGACGATGGACTTCTACAAGCGCAACTACATCGAGGGGCTGTTTCTCTCCAGCGGGATCATCCGCAATGCCGACTACACCATGGAGCAGATGGTGGAGATCGCGCGCGTGCTGCGCGAAGAACGCCGGTTCAGCGGCTACATCCACCTCAAGACCATTCCGGAAGCCTCCCCGGAACTGCTTGCGCTTGCCGGTCGCCATGCCGATCGGCTGTCGATCAACATCGAGCTGCCCACCGAGGCAGGGCTGGCCAGCTTCGCGCCAGAGAAATCCCTGCCGTCGATCCGCGGCGCGATGGGCGAGCTGCGCTGGCGCATCGAGGAAGCCAAGGAAGCGCGCACGTCACATCCGGACCCTGACGCGCCATCATCCTCGGCAGCCGCCGCAGCGCCCCCCGCGCCGGCCTTGCGCGGCCGCCGGGCCCGCGCGCCCCGCTTCGCGCCGGCCGGGCAGAGCACCCAGATGATCGTCGGCGCCGACGGTGCCAGCGACAACCAGATCCTCAGCGCGGCCGACAATCTGTACGGCAACTATCGGATGCGCCGCGTCTATTACTCCGCCTTCAGCCCCATTCCCGATGCGAGCAAGGCGCTGCCCCTGCAGGCACCGCCACTGGCACGCGAGCACCGCCTCTACCAGGCGGACTGGCTGCTGCGCTTCTACGGGTACGGCGTGGAGGAAATCACCGATGCCACCCAGGGCGGCATGCTGGACCTGGACATCGACCCGAAAATGGCCTGGGCGATCCGCCACCCCGAGCGCTTCCCGGTCGATCTCAACATCGCGCCCAAGGAGCTGCTGCTACGCGTGCCCGGGCTCGGCGTGCGCAACGTCAAGCGCGTACTGATGGCGCGGCGGCATGGACGCCTGCGCGTGGCCGATGTGGCCCGCCTGCGTGCGCCGATGAGCAAGCTGCTGCCGTTCGTGCAGCTGGCCGACCATCATCCGCGGCGTGCACTGGATGACCCGGCGGCACTACGTGCCCGACTGGCACCACCGCCGCGACAGGGTGCGTTGTTCCCCGACACGGCCGCCCACTGACATGTCGCGCTGGAGTGTGCGGGTCGACCCGGCGTGGTCTCTGGAAGCGTGGCGCACCGCCGCGCGCCTGGCCCTGCGCCACGCGGTCGCGCCGGATCAACTGGACTGGTTGCCTGGCAGCGAGACGTCGCTGCTGGATGCGCCATCGCTGAGCTCGGTGGAGGACAGCGCGCCACCGGCCGAGCCGCAGGTCCATGTCCCCAAGAGCTTTGTCGAGCTGGCTGCCATCTGCCTGTGCCACCGCGATCCGCAGCGGATGTCCCTGCTCTATCGCATGCTGTGGCGCATCACCCATGGCGAACGCAGTCTGCTCACCAACCCCGCCGATGCCGACGTGCTTCGCGCCATGGCCTTGAGCCAGGCGGTACGCCGCGACACGCATAAGATGAAGGCCTTCGTGCGCTTCCGGGAGGTGCCTGGCGAACAGGACGCGTTCATTGCCTGGTTCGAACCGGATCACCAGATCGTCGACCGCGTCGCACCGTTTTTCGCGCGACGATTCGCCGGCATGCGCTGGGCGATCCTGACGCCGTACCGCAGCGTGCACTGGGATGGGCAGCAGCTGTCGTTCGGTCCGGGCGGCCACCAGAGCGATGCGCCGATGGAAGACGCACGCGAAGAATTGTGGCGCACCTACTACGCCAACATCTTCAATCCGGCCCGGCTCAACACGCGCATGATGCAGCAGGAGATGCCCGCCAGATACTGGAAGCACCTGCCCGAAGCCTCGTTGCTGCCACAGCTGGTGCGTGATGCCGGTGACCGGGTGCAGGAGATGCACGACCGTGAAGCGCAGGCCCCGCGGCGGCGCATTCCCCAGGCCATCGCGGCACCGGCGCCGGCCACAGAGACGACGCCTGCCACGCTCGACGCGCTGCGCGATGCCGCCGCGGCGTGCCGCCGCTGTCCGCTGTGGGAACCGGCCACGCAGACGGTGTTCGGTGAAGGTCCACCGAATGCATCGATCATGCTGGTCGGCGAACAACCCGGGGACAGCGAGGACCTCAGCGGGCATCCGTTCGTCGGCCCCGCCGGACAGCTGCTGGATCGTGCGCTGCGCGAACTCGGCATCGAGCGCAGCGCGCTCTACCTGACCAATGCGGTCAAGCACTTCCGTTTCGAGCGGCGCGGCAAGCGGCGCATCCACAGTAAGCCGCAGATGACCCACATCAACGCGTGTCGGCCGTGGCTGATGGGCGAGATCGAGAACGTGCGACCGCAGGTAATCGTCTGCCTGGGGGCGAGCGCGGCCACGGCCGTGTTCGGGGCCGGTTTCAATCTGATGGAGAACCACGGACGCTGGCACGTGCTGGACGACGGCACGCGGGCGTTTGCCACGGTGCATCCGTCGTGGGTACTGCGGCAGACCGGCGATGCAGCGCGCGAGGGCGCCTATCGGCTGCTCAAGGACGACCTCCAGCACCTGGTCGAGGTCCAACGTACACGTTGACCTCGCATGGGGTTGCCGGCCGATGGCCGGCAATGCCCGTCAACGCAGATAGGGCAGCGTCAGTGCGCCGCCATGTAGATGTCCTGCAGGACCGCCTTTTCCAGCTCCAGCTCACTGAGCAGATTCTTCACGATATCGCCCAGGCTCAGGATGCCGACCAGCGTGGCGCCTTCGGTCACCATCAGATGACGATGGCGGGAGTACGTCATCAGCGCCATCGCCTGCTTGAGGCTCGCGTCGGGACCGATGCCTTCCAGCCCTGCCGACGGCAGCGTCGAAATGACCCGCCTGCCCGCCTGGGGACCATCTTCCGCAAGGCTGCGCACGATGTCCTTCTCGGACACGATACGCACCGGTGCATCGTCTTTCATCACCACGAGGGCGGCGATCTTGTGCGCGCTCATCTTGTGGGCCGCGGCACCGATGGTGTCTTCCACATCGATGGTGACGATGGCTTCTTTCTTGGATTGCAGGAGTTCGCGGACGTTCATTCTTGTTTCCTGGTGCAGGTTACTGAAGTCGAGAGATGCGCCTGGTTGCAGCGAGGTCGGTGGCATCGCCACGCGGTCCTCGGTCATTCGATTCTACGTCCGCACCCTGGCCCAAGAGTTTGCAAATCTGGGACGGTTCGTCGTGGAAGCGGGGGACGACCCTGAGAATGGCACCGCCGGTAAAACCGTCGCTGAATGCCGCCGCAGGGCACGACTAAAGTTCCAGTGCCGACGGCCGCGTAGAGCCACCCCATGGGTGGCGCACAAAAAAAGGGTGGCCCCGCAGGACCACCCTCGATACGCGTCAGCGCCGCCTCGGCGGCGGACACATCACTCCACCGTCACGCTCTTTGCCAGGTTGCGCGGCTTGTCCACGTCTGTCCCGCGGGCCAGCGCGGTGTGATAGGCCAACAGCTGCACGGGAATCGTATGCACGATCGGGCTCAGCACACCGGCATGGCGCGGCGTCCGGATCACATGCACGCCTTCGGACTCGACGAAGTTGCTGTCCTGGTCGGCGAACACGAACAGCTCACCGCCGCGGGCACGCACTTCCTGCATGTTGGATTTGACCTTTTCCAGCAGGCTGTCGTTCGGGGCGATCACCACCACCGGCATCTCTTCATCCACCAACGCCAGCGGGCCATGCTTGAGCTCGCCGGCCGGATAGGCCTCGGCGTGGATGTACGAGATTTCCTTGAGCTTGAGCGCGCCTTCCAGCGCGATCGGGTAATGCAGCCCACGGCCCAGGAACAACGCGCTGTTCCTGCGCGCGAAGCGCTCGGCCCACGCGGCGATCTGCGGCTCCATGTTCAGCGCATGCTGCACGCTGCCCGGCAGGAAGCGCAGCTGTTCCAGGTAGTCCGCTTCCTGGGCGGCATCGATGCGGCCATGCAGCTTGCCCAGCACCACGGTGAGCTGGAACAGCGCGGCCAGCTGGGTAGTGAAGGCCTTGGTCGACGCGACACCGATCTCGGCACCGGCACGGGTGTAGCAGACCAGTTCACTGGCACGCGGGATCGCGCTCTCGGGAACGTTGCAGATCGAGAGCGTGTGCAGGTGGCCGAGCGACTTGGCGTACTTGAGCGCCTCCATCGTATCCAGCGTTTCGCCGGACTGGGAGATGGTGACGATCAGGTGCTTGGGATTCGCGTAGGCCGCGCGATAGCGGTATTCGCTGGCGATCTCGACGCTGCACGGCAGCCCGGCGATTGCCTCGATCCAGTAGCGCGCGGTCAGCCCGGCGTAATAGCTGGTACCGCAGGCAAGAATCTGCACGCCTTCGATATCCGACAGAACGCCCTCGGCATTCTTGCCGAACAGGGTGGCCGGGAAACCGCCGGCATCGATCGCCGCTTCGATGGTGTCGCCCAGCGCGCGCGGCTGCTCGTGGATTTCCTTCTGCATGAAGTGGCGGTACGGGCCCAGCTCCAGCGAGGCCAGCGACACATCGGACAGGTGCACGTCACGCACGATCGGCTGGTTGTGCTCGTCATACACCTGCACGCCATCGCGGCGGATATCGGCGGTATCGCCCTCTTCCAGGAAGATCACCGAGCGGGTGGCCTGGAGGATCGCCGAGACGTCGGAGGCGACGAAGTTCTCGCCCTCGCCCACGCCGATCAGCAGCGGGCAGCCCATGCGCGCACACACGAAGTGATCCGGCTCGGCACGACTCATCACCGCCAGCGCGTAGGCGCCAGTCAGTTCCTTGACCGTGCGCTGCAGCGCGGACAGCAGGCTGTCGCCTTCCTTGAGGTGATGGTGCATCAGGTGCGCGATCACTTCGGTGTCGGTCTGCGACTCGAAGGTGTAGCCCAACCCGCGCAGCTTCTCGCGCTGTTCTTCGTGGTTCTCGATGATGCCGTTGTGCACCAGCGCCACGCCGTGGCTGATGTGCGGGTGCGCATTGGCCTCGGTCACGCCACCGTGGGTGGCCCAGCGGGTGTGGCCGATCCCGAGCAGCGACTGGAAGCCTTCGCTCGTGGCGGCCTTCTCCATCTCGGCCACGCGGCCGGTGCGGCGCACACGGCGGACGTCAGCTTCGGCGGCAGTGGTGTCGATCACGGCAATGCCCGACGAGTCGTAGCCCCGGTATTCCAGTCGCTTCAGGCCTTCGATGAGTACCGGTACCACGTCGCGATGCGCGATCGCTCCCACAATGCCGCACATAGATTCAGATCCCTGCTGGTTAGGCTCGCATTCTAGCGTGGCCGCCCCGGCGGCTTGGGCGCTGTCGGCTTAACGAAAGTGTCCGGTCCGGTGTCCGCGGACACGCGGACACGCCACCCCGATCGCAACCCCTTGTTTTCAAAGGGTGAAAAGTTGGCACGAAGTCTGCTTTGGTACTTCACAACCCAACCGCGAACGAGCCCCATGATCCGCGACACTTCCGCCCAGGACCAGACCCTTTCCTCGCATGCCGCGCCCGCCCCGTGGAAGCGCTGGCTGTGGCCGGCGGTCGCCGCGCTGGTCGTGCTGCTGGCGATCGGCTTCGCCGCCCGTGCCTGGCTCGGGGCCAGCCGCTCCTTCGACAGCGCCCGCGTCCGCATCGCCGAGGTCACCCGCGGTGACATGGTCCGCGACATCGCCGCGGACGGTCGCGTGATCGCGGCCAACAACCCGGTGCTGTATGCGATCTCCGCCGGCAACGTGAACCTGAAGGTGGTGGCCGGTGACGTGGTCAAGCAGGGCCAGGAACTGGCCGTGATCGACAGCCCCGAACTGCGCAGCAAGCTGGCCCAGGAACAGGCCACCCTGGCCGGTCTGCAGGCCGAGGCGAGCCGCGCCACCCTGGATGCGACCCTGGCGCGCGCCACGGCCCAGAAGGATACCGACCAGGCGGTGATCGAACGCCAGGCGGCCGTGCGCGATCTGGAACGCTACAAGCGTGGCTTCGATGGGGGCGCGGTGCCGCAGGTCGATGTCGCCAAGGCCGAAGACACGGTCAAGAAGAGCGACATCCAGCTCGAACATGCCCGCAAGGACGCCCTGCTCAAGGCCCAGGGCGCCGACCTCGATGCGCGCAACAAGCGCCTGCTCGCCGACCGCCAGCGTGCGGTGGTGACCGAGGTCGAGCGCCAGGTCGACGCCCTCACGCTGCGTGCGCCGTTCGATGGCCAGGTCGGCCAGGTGCAGGCGACCCAGCACACCAACGTGGTCGCCAATGCGCCAATCCTGGGCGTGGTCGACCTGTCGCGCTTCGAGATCGAGATCAAGGTGCCGGAGAGTTTCGCCCGCGAGCTGACGATCGGCATGCCTGCGCAGCTGACCGGCGGCAGCGGCCAGTTCGCCGGCGAGATTTCCGCCGTCTCCCCGGAAGTGGTCGCCGGCGAGGTCAATGCCCGCATCCGTTTCGCCGACAAGCAGCCGCAGGGCCTGCGCCAGAGCCAGCGGATGCAGGCCCGCGTGCTGCTCGATACCCGCCGCAACGCACTCAAGATCGAACGCGGCCCGTTCGTCGAACAGGGCAACGGCTACGCCTACGTCATGGACGGCAGCAGTGCGGTCCGTCGCCCGGTCAAGCTCGGTGTGAGCAGCCTGGGCGAAGTGGAAATCCTCTCTGGCCTGCAGCCCGGCGATCGCGTCGTGGTGTCCGGCAGTGATCTGTTCGGCGATGCCGAGCGCGTCTCCATCAACTGATTCAGTCCCTTTCGATCCTCTCGACTTTCAAAGGAAAACAGCCATGCTTGAAATGCGCTCGGTCGCCAAAGTCTTCCGCACCGAACAGGTGGAAACCCACGCCCTGCGGTCGCTGGACCTGCATGTCCGCGAAGGCGAGTTCGTCGCCGTGACCGGTCCGTCCGGTTCGGGCAAGACCACCTTCCTCAACATCGCCGGCCTGCTGGAGACCTTCACCAGCGGCACCTACCTGCTCGATGGCCAGGACGTCAGCCAGCTCGGCGATGACGCGCGCAGCCGCCTGCGCAACCAGAAGATCGGCTTCATCTTCCAGGGCTTCAACCTGATCTCCGATCTGAACCTGTTCGACAACGTCGATGTGCCGCTGCGCTACCGCGGCATGCCCGCTGCCGAGCGCAAGGAGCGCATCGAGCACGCGCTGGCCCAGGTGGGCCTGGGCTCGCGCATGAAGCATTACCCGGCCGAACTCTCCGGTGGTCAGCAGCAGCGCGCCGCGATCGCGCGGGCGCTGGCGGGCAGCCCGCGCCTGCTGCTGGCCGATGAACCGACCGGCAACCTGGACAGCCAGATGGCCCGTGGCGTCATGGAGCTGCTGGAAGAAATCAATGCCAAGGGCACCACGATCGTGATGGTGACCCACGATCCCGAATTGGCCGCCCGTGCCAAGCGCAACGTGCACATCGTCGACGGCCAGGTCACCGACCTGCTGCGCGACCCGGTGCTTTCCACGCCGCGCCCCGCGGTTGCCGCTGCCATCGCCAACGACTGAGGCCGGCCATGATCGCTTACTACTTCCGACTGGCCCTGCGCAGCTTCCGGCGCAACAAGGTGCTGACCGCGCTGATGGTGATCGCCATCGCGCTGGGCATCGGCGCGTCGATGACCACGCTGACCGTGTTCCACGTGCTGTCCGGTGATCCGATTCCGCAGAAGAGCGACCGGCTCTTCAGCGTGCAGATTGATCCACAGTCGGCGCTTGGCTATCAGCCTGGCGAAGAACCGGCCGACCAGTTGACCCGCTTCGATGCCACCAGACTGCTGAGCGAGAAACATGCCAAGCGCCAGGCGATGATGACCGGTGGCGGCGTCACCATCGAGCCGGACAGCAGCACGCTGCGTCCGTTCGTCACGGATTCTCGCTACACCTCGGGCGACTTCTTCCCGATGTTCGATACCCCGTTCCAGTACGGCCAGGGCTGGAAGGAATCCGATGACGAGGGCCGCGGCAGGGTCGCGGTGATCACGAAGACACTCAACCAGAAGCTGTTCGATGGCGCCAACAGCGTCGGCAAGTCACTGCGCATCAATGGCAACACGATGACCGTGGTGGGCGTTCTGGACGAGTGGCACCCCAACCCGCACTTCTACGATCTCAACACCGGTCGCTATGGCGACAGCGAAGATGTGTTCGTTCCCTTCACCACGGCCATCGAGCTGAAGTTCGACCGCAGCGGCAGCATGGACTGCTTCGGCCGCCGCAACGAACCCGATCCGACCGGCCCGACCGCCAGCTGCACCTGGATCCAGTACTGGGTGGAGCTGGAGAACGCCGGGCAAGCTGCGGAGTACCGCCGCTACCTGGAGAACTACTCCGACCAGCAGCGTGCGGCCGGCCGCTTCGAGCGTCCCAACAACGTCCGTCTGCGCAATGTCATGGAGTGGCTGGACTACAAGAAGGTGGTCCCCGGTGACGTGCGCCTGCAGCTGTGGTTGGCGATGGGCTTCCTGCTGGTCTGCCTGATCAATACCGTGGGCCTGCTGCTGGCCAAGTTCCTGCGCCGCAGCGGCGAGATCGGCGTGCGCCGGGCGCTGGGTGCCAGCCGCGGCCAGATCTTCCTGCAGTCGCTCATCGAGGCCGGTACGGTCGGCCTGGCCGGCGGCCTGCTCGGCCTGGTGCTCGCGATGCTGGGACTGTACGCGGTGCGCCAGCAACCGGTGGACTACGCCAAGCTGGCCACGCTGGATGGGCAGATGCTGCTGATGACCTTCGCGCTGACCTTGGTCGCCAGCCTGTTGGCCGGTTTCCTGCCGGCGCTGCGCGCCATGCAGGTCGCGCCCGCCATCCAACTCAAATCGCAGTAAGGATCCGGAGCACACCATGGATATCCGTCCCATCCTCTCCACCCTGCGCCGGCATAAAACCGCCGCGTCGCTGATCGTGCTCGAGATCGCCCTGACCTGCGCCATCGTCTGCAATGCGCTGTTCCTGATCGGGCAGCGCATCGAGAAGATCAACCAGCCCAGCGGCATCGCCGAGACCGAACTGATCGAAGTCCGCCTGGGCGGCATCGGCACCCAGGTCAATGCGGCCGCGCGCACCCGCGAAGACCTGGCGGCGTTGCAGGCCATTCCGGGCGTCAAGAGTGCCGTGACGTTGAACCAGATTCCGTTCCGCAACAGCTCCTGGAACACGGGCCTGGGGCTGACCCCCAACCAGGAACGCTCGACGCTGAGCACCTCCCAGTACTTCGCCCGCGAAGGCGCGCTGGAGACACTGGGCGTGGAGCTGATCGCCGGCCGTGATTTCCAGAGCGACGAATACCGCGACGCAGCGGATGCCCTGACCGACGAGAACGCCGAAAAAACGGGCTCGGCGATCATCGTCACCAAGGCGATTGCCGACAAGATGTTCCCCGGCGGTGATGCCTTGGGCAAGACGGTCTACAGCGGTTCCATGCCGCTGCGCATCGTCGGCATCGTCAAGGTGCTGGCCCGCCCGAACCCGGTTGGCGGCGACATCCAGTATTCGATCATGCTGCCGTTGCGGGCGACCTACGACGAAGGCTTCTACCTGATCCGTGTCACCGATCCCGCGCGTCGGGACGAGGTGATCAAGGCAGCAGTGACGGCACTGGAACGTGTCGATTCGAGCCGGCTGATCCGCGGCAAATCCACCTACGAGGAACAGCGCAGGAAGTACTTCGCCAACGACCGCGCCATGGTCGGCCTGCTGATCACCGTGTGCGTTGCCCTGCTGGTGGTGACGGCACTGGGCATCGTTGGTCTGGCCAGCTTCTGGGTGCAGCAGCGCACCAAGCAGATCGGCATCCGCCGGGCGCTGGGCGCGACCCGCAGCCAGATCCTGCGCTACTTCCAGACCGAGAACTTCCTGTTGGCCACGGTTGGGATCGTGTTGGGCATGTTGATGGCCTACACGATCAATCTGTGGCTGATGAACAACTACGAGCTGCCACGCATGCCCATCAGTTACCTGCCGATCGGCGCGGTACTGCTGTGGCTGCTGGGCCAGATCGCTGTCTTCGGCCCGGCCCGTCGCGCCGCCGCCGTCCCCCCTGCCGTTGCCACCCGGAGTGCCTGAAATGCGCCAGACCAATACCAAGACCAAGACCAGGATCACGACCCTGTTGTTGTCCCTCCTGCTGGCCAGCGCACCTGCGCTGGCCGCCACCCAGACCGATACCGCACGCCTGGAGTGGCGTGACGCCGGCCACCATCTGGTGGTGGATGCCCGGGATGGCATCGTGCGCGTCACCACCACCGAACCGAGCAGCTACTTCGGTGTGCGCAGCGGCGACCGGATCCTGCGCGTGGATGGCCAGCCCGTCCGGCGCATGGCCGACCTCACCCATGCGCTGGTTGGCAACAAGGCCACCCGGGTGCCCGTCGTCGTGCTGCGCAAGGGCGACCAGGTGACCGTGGATGTCGACACCGCCGCCTGGAGCGAGGTGCTGGCGGTCGAGACACCGCCCATCCCCCAGCCCGCAACGCCGCCACGCGCCGGCGGCTGAGGCCTGCCACGCCGGGCCATCTGCCCCTTGGCCCGGCGCTCCGGTACTCTTGATTCCACTTCCGGTCCTACGTTGCCGCATGCCCTCGATCCTGATCATTGACGACAACGCCAGCGTCGGCACCGCACTCGACGTGCTGTTCTCGCTGCACGACATCGATACCCTGCACGCGCTCTCGCCCGAGCAGGGGCTGGCGCTGCTGGAACAACAGCCGGTGGATCTGGTGATCCAGGACATGAACTTCACCGAGGACACCACCTCCGGCGAAGAAGGCGAAGCCCTGTTCCAGCAGATCCGTGCACGTCATCCGGACCTGCCGGTGATCCTGTTGACCGCCTGGACACATCTGAGCAGCGCGGTCGATCTGGTCAAGGCGGGCGCGGCGGACTACCTGGCCAAGCCATGGGACGACCGCAAGCTGCTGATCACGGTCAACAACCTGCTGGAGCTCTCCGAAACCCGCCGCGAACTGGACCGCCGCCGCGACCGCGAGCAACGCGATCGCTCGGCGCTGGAGGCCCGCTACGATCTGCGCGGTGCCGTGGTGGCCGATCCGGCCAGCGAGCGCGTGGTCAACCTGGCCTGCCAGGTGGCACGCTCGGCACTGCCGGTGCTGATCACCGGCCCCAACGGCGCGGGCAAGGAGAAGATCGCCGAGATCATCCAGGCCAACTCGCTGGTGGCCAAGGGGCCGTTCGTCGCGCTCAACTGCGGCGCGATTCCGTCCGAGCTGATCGAGGCGGAATTGTTCGGTGCCGAGGCCGGTGCCTACACCGGTGCCAACAAGGCACGCGAAGGCAAGTTCGAGGCCGCCGATGGCGGCACCCTGTTCCTGGATGAGATCGGCAATCTCTCTGCCAGTGGACAGATGAAACTGCTGCGCGTGCTGGAAACCGGCCGTTTCGAACGGCTGGGTTCCAACCGCGAGCGGCAGGTGAAGGTCCGCGTCATCAGCGCGACCAACGCCGATCTGCCCACGATGATCCGCGATGGCCAGTTCCGCGAGGATCTGTACTACCGCCTCAACACTGTCGAGCTGGCGCTGCCGGCCTTGGCCGACCGCCCCGGCGACATCCTGCCGCTGGCCGAACGCTTCCTGGACACTGGCAAGCCATTGTCCACCGCGGCGGCCACCGCGCTTCAGCGGCATGCCTGGCCGGGCAATGTGCGCGAGCTGCGCAACGTGCTGCAGCGCGCCCAACTGTTCGCGACGGGACCGCGCATCGAGGCAGGCGATCTCAACCTGCCGCGCGCCGCGGCCCCGCGCGCGGCCAGCCCGGCCGTGGACCCGGACCGCAGCCGGATCGAAACCGCACTGGCGCATAACCACGGCATCATTGCCCAGACCGCTGCCGAACTCGGGCTCAGCCGCCAGGCGCTGTACCGGCGCATGGACCGTTACGGCATCCCGCGCGAATGAAGCGGCGCTCGTTCACCTTCCGGCTGTTCCTGCGGCTGCTGCCGGTCCTGGCACTGGCAGCTGCATTCCCGTGGTATCTGGCGTTCTGGCTGGACCATGGTTGGGCGGTCACCTGCATTTCGGTTGTCGTGCTGCTGGCGCTGATGTGGTGGAGCCTGCGCCGCGCGACCGCACCGATCCGCTCGTTGCTGCGCGCCCTGTCCGGCACCACCAGCAGCTACCGCGACGGTGAATACAACTTCGGCATCTATTGGCCCTCCAATGATGAGCTGGGCGATCTGGTCCAGGCCCACCGCGAACTCGGCGACGTGCTGCGTGCGCAGCGCCAGGACCTGGTCCAGCGCGAGCTGCTGCTGGACACCATGGTGCAGAACACGCCGGTATCGATGCTGTTGCTGGCGCACGGGGGCGACGGCGTGCAGCGCGTGGTGTTTTCCAACCTGGCGGCGCGCAAGTTGCTGCACAACGGTTGGAAGCTGGAGGGCCAGCGCATGGACGACGTCATGGCGACGATGCCGATCGAGCTGCGCGACGCCATCGCCCGCGGGGGCGACAGCCTCTTCGCGGTGCGTGGCGAAGGCCAGGACAGCGACGATGAGCGCGATGAGGACGACGAGCAGATCTATCACCTGTCACGCCGCAACTTCCATCTCAACGGCCGCCCGCACGATCTGCTGTTGATCCGCCTGCTGACCGCCGAACTGCGCCGCCAGGAAGTGCAGACCTGGAAGAAGGTGATCCGGGTGATCAGCCACGAGTTGAACAATTCGCTGGCCCCGATCGCCTCGCTGGCGCATTCCGGTGGCGAGCTGGTCCGGCGCGGCAAGACCGAGCGGCTGGAAGAGGTGTTCGCCACCATCGAGGAGCGCGCGCGTCATCTGGAAGGCTTCATCCGCGGCTATGCGCGGTTCGCCAAGCTGCCACAGCCGCAGTTGCAGACCGTACAGTGGAACCTGTTCCTGGGCGGGCTGCAGCACCAGATTCCGTTCCGGATGGCCGAGGTACCCGACGATCTGCAGAGCCGCGTGGACATCGCCCAGCTCGGGCAGGCGCTGCTGAACCTGCTCAAGAATGCCCATGAAGCGTGTGGCGAGGCCGAGCCGCCGAATGACGACGTCGAGGTCCGCCTGACCCGCCTGCCCCAGTGGCTGCGGCTGGAAGTACTGGATCGCGGCAAGGGCATGAACGAGGCGGTGCTGCAGAACGCGTTGATGCCGTTCTATTCGACCAAGCGCAACGGCACCGGGCTCGGCCTGGCGCTGACCCGTGAGATCGTCGAAGCGCATGGTGGCCGCATTTCGCTGCAGAACCGCCGCGAGGGCGGTCTGTGCGTGGCGGTGTTCCTGCCGGCTGACGCCCGGTAGACCGGCCGCTGGGCGGCACCGTCGTGGCCCCGGGATCGCCTGGTTGCCGGCCAGCGGCCGGCACTACTTCTTCGTCGGGCGCTTCCAGCCGTCGATGGTTTCCTGACGTGCGCGGGCGACGGTCAGCTTGTCCGCCGGGGCGCCGCGGGTGATCACCGAGCCAGCGGCGACGGTTGCGCCTTCCCCGATCACGACCGGCGCGACCAGCGAGCTGTTGGATCCGATGAAGGCACGATCGCCGATCGTGGTCTGCGACTTGTTCACCCCGTCGTAGTTGCAGGTGATGGTGCCCGCACCGATGTTGACCTTGCTGCCGATCACCGCGTCGCCCAGATAGGTGAGGTGGTTGGCCTTGCTGCCGGCACCGAGCACGACTTTCTTGGTTTCCACGAAGTTGCCCACGTGCGAGCCCTCCCCCAGCACGGTGCCGGGGCGCAGCCGCGCGAACGGACCGATGTCTGCCGCACCTTCGCTGACCACGCCCTCCAGATCGCAGTGCGGCTTGACCACGGTGCCCGCGGCCAGGGAAACATCCTTGAGCCGGGTGAACGCGCCGATGCTGACGCCATCGCCCAGCACCACACGTCCCTCCAGGATCACGTTGACGTCGATCTGCACGTCGCTGCCGACCGTGACGGTGCCACGGATATCCAGCCGTGCCGGGTCCAGTACGCGTGCGCCCTGCGCGCACAGCGCACGCACTTCGCGCAGCTGCCAGGCGCGTTCAAGCTGGGCCAGCTGCCATGGATCGTTGGCACCTTCGGCGTCCTGCGGGTCCTGCACGAACGCCATCTCGGCCGGCGTGTAATCGCTGGCCGCCGCGGCAAAGATGTCGGTCAGGTAGTACTCGCCCTGCGCGTTCGCATTGGACAGCTGCGACAACCAACGGCGCAGTGCCGTGGATTCGGCGGTGATGATGCCGGTATTGATGGTCCGGATGCTGCGCTGTTCGTCGGTGGCGTCTTTCTGCTCGACGATCGCCCCGACCTTGCCCTCGGCATTGCGCACGATGCGCCCGTAGCCCGTCGGATCGGCGACCTCGGCCACCAGCACGGCCAAGCGGCCCGGCTGCGACAACAGGTGGCGCAACGTCTCGCCGCGGATCAACGGCACATCGCCGTACAACACCAGAACGGTTGCCGCATCCGGCACTTCCGGCATGGCCTGCAGCACGGCATGCCCGGTGCCCAGCTGCTCGCTCTGCTCCGCCCAGCGCAGATCGGGCTGATCGGCCAATGCCTGCCGCACCGCTTCGCCGCCATGGCCGTACACCACGTGGATCGCTTCAGGCTGCAGCTGACGCGCGGTCTCGATGACGTGCGCGAGCATCGGGCGGCCGGCGATCGGCTGCAGCACCTTGGGCAGGGCCGACTTCATGCGCTTGCCGGCGCCGGCGGCCAGGATGATCACGTGCAGGGGCTGGGTCATGGGTAGATCACGTTCCGGGTATCGTTGATGGGAATTCTAGTGCGACGCTCGTTAACATGTGGGATTGTCCGCACCCGGAGTACACGTGAGTCTCCTCCGCCAAGGCAGCCGCTATCTCGTCGTCGGCCTGGTCCAGCTGGTGTTGGACTGGGCCGTGTTCGTGGCTGGCACCGCACTGGGAATGCCAGCGGCACCCGGCAACCTGCTGGGGCGCGTGAGCGGCATGCTGCTCGGCTTCTGGCTCAACGGCCGCTACACGTTTGCCCGCGATGGCGAGCATCGTCTGGGCTGGCCACGCTTTGCGCGCTTCCTGCTGCTGTGGGCCGTGCTGACCGCGATCAGCACGCTGCTGGTGACCCTGGCCGCCGAGCACCTGGGGCTGCGCTATGCGTGGCTGGCCAAACCGTTGGTGGAGGGCGGGCTGGCCGGGCTGTCATTCCTGCTGATGCGGAGCCTGATCTTCCGCTGATCCGGCGTACCGGGAGGCAGGCAAAAAAAAACGCCGGCAAGCCGGCGTTTTCCCCTTCGCGGATGGCGCCGTCGCGCCGCCCCGCTTAGTGCTTGAGGTTCTTGCGCAGGCGCTCCAGCGCCTGCAGCTGGGCGGACACTTCCGCCAGGCGCTGCTGCGCTTCGGCCACTTCCATTGCTTCACCACGGTTGGCCAGGATGCGCTCGGCTTCTTCCTTGGCCTTGCGGACCGAGGCTTCGTCGATGTCCTGGGCACGGATCGCGGTGTCGGCCAGCACGGTCACGACCTGCGGCTGCACTTCGAGAATGCCGCCGGAGATGGCGAAGTCGATCTGCTCGCCGCTCGGCGTGGTCACCACCACCTTGCCCGGCTTCAGACGGGTGATCAGCGGGGCGTGCTTGGGCGCGATGCCCAGCTCACCCAGCTCACCGGTGGCCACGACCAGGGTCGCCTCACCACGGAAGATTTCCTGCTCGGCGCTGACGATGTCGCAACGGATGGTGCTCATGAAACTCTTCTCGCTTTAGGGCGGGCTCGCGCCCACCGCAGGATGTCCTCAGCGGTGGGCCTGCGCCCACCCCGTGTGACGGGTCGGGACGGGCATGTCGCCCGTCCCCGCCGCATCAGGCCTTTTCAGCCATCTTCTTGGCCTTCTCGACCGCTTCTTCGATGCTGCCGACCATGTAGAACGCCTGTTCCGGCAGGTGGTCGTATTCGCCATCGACGATGGCCTTGAAGCCACGGATGGTGTCCTTCAGCGACACGTACTTGCCCGGCGAACCGGTGAACACTTCGGCCACGTGGAACGGCTGGCTGAAGAAGCGCTCGATCTTACGGGCGCGGGTCACGGCCTGCTTGTCTTCTTCGGACAGTTCGTCCATGCCCAGGATGGCGATGATGTCCTTCAGCTCCTTGTACTTCTGCAAGGTCTGCTGGACGCGCTGGGCGGTGTCGTAATGCTCGTGGCCAATGACCAGCGGATCCATCTGGCGGCTGGTCGAGTCGAGCGGATCCACGGCCGGGTAGATACCCAGCGAGGCGATCGAACGCGACAGGGTCACGGTCGAATCCAGGTGGGCGAACGTGGTGGCCGGCGACGGATCGGTCAAGTCATCGGCGGGCACGTAGACGGCCTGGATCGAGGTGATCGAGCCGTTCTTGGTCGAGGTGATGCGCTCCTGCAGAACGCCCATTTCCTCGGCCAGGGTCGGCTGGTAACCCACGGCCGACGGCATACGGCCCAGCAGTGCCGACACTTCGGTACCGGCCAGGGTGTAGCGGTAGATGTTGTCGACGAAAAGCAGCACGTCCTTGCCCTTGCCGTTTTCGTCCTTCTCATCGCGGAAGTACTCGGCCATGGTCAGGCCGGTCAGGGCGACGCGCAGACGGTTGCCCGGCGGCTCGTTCATCTGGCCGTACACCATCGCGACCTTGTCCAGGACGTTGGAGTCCTTCATCTCGTGGTAGAAGTCGTTGCCCTCACGGGTACGCTCACCCACGCCGGCGAACACGGACAGACCGCTGTGCGCCTTGGCGATGTTGTTGATCAGTTCCATCATGTTGACGGTCTTGCCGACGCCGGCGCCGCCGAACAGGCCGACCTTGCCGCCCTTGGCGAACGGGCACATCAGGTCGATGACCTTGATGCCGGTTTCCAGCAGCTCGGTGGCCGGGGACTGGTCTTCGTACGACGGGGCCGAACGATGGATTTCCCAGGTGTCACTGGCGGTGACCGGACCGGCTTCGTCGATCGGGCGACCCAGCACGTCCATGATGCGGCCCAGCGTGCCCGCGCCGACCGGCACCGAGATGGCGCGTTCGGTGTTGGTGGCGACCAGGTTGCGCTTCAGGCCGTCGGTGGAGCCCAGCGCGATGCAACGGACCACGCCGTCGCCCAGCTGCTGCTGCACTTCCAGCGTGATTTCGGTGTTGTCCACCTTCAGCGCGTGGTACACCTTCGGCACCGACTCGCGGGGGAATTCGACGTCGACGACGGCGCCGATGATCTGAACGATCTTGCCCTGACTCATTGCTGCAATCCTCTAATGTGTGCTTTGACTGTGCGCGTCAGACTGCTGCCGCGCCGCCGACGATTTCGGAGATTTCCTGGGTGATCGCTGCCTGGCGGGCCTTGTTGTAGACCAGCTGCAGGGTTCCGATCAGCTTGTTCGCGTTGTCACTGGCCGACTTCATCGCGACCATGCGGGCTGCATGCTCGGACGCGACGTTTTCCAGCACGGCCTGGTACACCAGCGACTCGACGTAACGCGTCATCACGTGCTCAAGCACGGTCGCAGCGTCGGGTTCGTACAGGTAGTCCCAGTCGTGATGCGCGACCTGCTTCTCAGCAGCCGGCAACGGCAGCAGCTGATCGAAGCTGGCCTTCTGCGTCATCGTATTGATGAAGCGGTTGTAGACCAGGTACACGCGGTCAACCTTGCCGTCGGTGAACGCATCGAGCATCACCTTGATCACGCCGATCAGCTGTTCCAGGTGCGGCACATCGCCCATGTGGGTGACGGTGCCGACCATGTTGACCTTGACGCGACGGAAGAAGGTCGAGGCTTTCTGGCCGACGGTGACCACGTCGATGTCGGCGCCCTTGTCCTGCCACTGGCGCATTTCGCCCAGCATCTTGCGGAACAGGTTGTTGTTCAGGCCGCCGGCCAGACCGCGGTCGGACGAGACCACGATGTAACCAACGCGCTTGACCTCGTCACGCTGGACCAGGAACGGATGCTGGTAGTCGGTGCTGGCCTGGGCCAGGTGACCGATCACCTGCTTCATCGCCTGCGCATACGGACGCGACGTCTTCATCCGCTCCTGCGCTTTGCGGATTTTGGAGGCCGAGACCATTTCGAGCGCACGCGTCACCTTGCGGGTGTTCTGCACGCTCTTGATCTTGGTTTTGATTTCGCGTCCGCTTGCCATCTCTTCTTCCCGTGGCGCGGGGCACAGGCCCCGCGTTTGACGTAGAGCGGAGCGTTGCTCCGCTGCTTTCAGCCCAGCGGAGCAACGCTCCGCTCTACAGGACCGGTATTACCAGCTGCCGGTGGTCTTGAACTCGGTGATGCCCTTCTTGAAGGCAGCCTCGATATCGTTGTCCCAGCCGCCGGTCGCGTTGATCTTGTTGATCAGCTCGCCCTGGGTGTTGGCGAAGTGGGCATGCAGACCTTCTTCCAGCGCCAGCAGCTTGTTGACCGCCACGTCGTCGAGGTAACCCTCGTTGACGGCGTAGATCGACAGCGCCTGGTTGGCGATGGACATCGGGGCGTACTGCTTCTGCTTCATCAGCTCGGTGACGCGCTGACCGCGCTCAAGCTGCTTGCGGGTGGCTTCGTCCAGATCCGAGGCGAACTGCGCGAACGCCGCCAGCTCACGGTACTGGGCCAGCGAGATACGGATGCCGCCGGACAGCTTCTTGATGATCTTGGTCTGGGCCGCACCACCGACACGCGACACCGAGATACCGGCGTTCACGGCCGGGCGGATGCCCGAGTTGAACAGATCGGTTTCCAGGAAGATCTGGCCGTCGGTGATCGAGATCACGTTGGTCGGCACGAAGGCCGAGACGTCACCGGCCTGGGTTTCGATGATCGGCAGCGCGGTGAGCGAGCCGGTCTTGCCCTTGACGGCGCCGTTGGTGAACTTTTCCACATACTCTTCGGACACGCGGGCAGCGCGCTCGAGCAGGCGGGAGTGCAGGTAGAACACGTCACCCGGGTAGGCTTCACGGCCCGGCGGACGCTTCAGCAGCAGCGAGATCTGGCGGTAGGCCACGGCCTGCTTGGACAGATCGTCGTACACGATCAGCGCGTCTTCGCCGCGGTCCATGAAGTACTCGCCCATGGTGCAGCCCGAGTAGGCGCTGATGTACTGCATCGCGGCCGATTCGGACGCGGTCGCAGCGACCACCACGGTGTGCGCCAGGGCGCCGTTCTCTTCCAGCTTGCGCACGATGTTGGCCACGGTCGACGCCTTCTGGCCGATCGCGACGTACACGCACTTGATGCCGGTTTCTTTCTGGTTGATCACCGCATCGATGGCCAGGGCGGTCTTGCCGGTCTGGCGGTCACCGATGACCAGCTCGCGCTGGCCGCGGCCGATCGGGATCATCGAGTCGACGGACTTGTAACCGGTCTGCACCGGCTGGTCGACCGACTTGCGCCAGATCACGCCCGGAGCAACGCGCTCCACCGGCGCAGTGGCCTTGGCCGCGATCGGGCCCTTGCCGTCGATCGGCTCGCCGAGCGCGTTCACGACGCGGCCCAGCATTTCCGGACCGACCGGCACTTCCAGGATGCGACCGGTGGTCTTGGCGACGTCGCCTTCGCGCAGGTTCTGGTAATCACCCAGCACCACGGCGCCGACCGAGTCGCGCTCCAGGTTCAGGGCCAGTGCGAAGGTGTTGTTCGGCAGTTCGATCATTTCGCCCTGCATCACGTCGGCCAGACCGAAGATGCGCACGATGCCGTCGGACACGCTGGTCACGGTGCCTTCGTTGCGCGATTCCGCGGCCAGCTTGACCTTCTCGATGCGGTTCTTGATCAGTTCGCTGATTTCGGAGGGGTTGAGCGTGGTTGCCATCGTCAAGTCCTAGTGCCGGCGATCACGCCGGACGTTAAATGAATTCAGTTAGCGAGCGCGGTCTGCAGGCGCGACAGCTTGCCCTTGAGCGAGCCATCGATGACCACATCACCGGCGTCGATCACGGCACCGCCGATCAGCGACGCATCGACCGCGGTCGTCACATCCACCTCGGCGCCGAAGCGCTTGCGCAGCGCGGCCTTGATGGCGTCCAGTTCGGCGCCGGACAATTCGGTGGCCGAGGTCACCGTGGCCTTGACCACGTGTTCGGCTTCAGCGCGCAGCTGGTCATACATACCGGCGATTTCCGGCAGCAGCGGCAGACGGTGCGCATCGGCCAGGATGGCCAGGAAGCGACCGAAGGTCTCGCTGGACGATTCCGGCACCAGCATCGCGACGGCATCGCCGCGATCCAGTTCCGGGTTCGACAGCAAGGCCGCCACGCGCGGGTCGGCAGCTACGTGGGCGGAGAACGCAAGCGCGTCCGACCACGGCGCGAACGTGCCTTCGTCGCGCGCGGTCGCGAACGCGGCGCGGGCATACGGGCGTGCAAGCGTGAGGGCCTGGCTCATCGATCAGATCTCCGAGGCCAGCTCGTCGAGCAGCGCCTTGTGGGCGTTGGCGTCGATTTCGCGCTTGAGCAGCTTTTCGGCACCGCTTACGGCCAGCGCGGACACCTGCTTGCGCAGATCTTCACGGGCACGGTTGGCGGCAGCGTCGATCTCGGCGTAGGCCAGATCTTTCTGGCGGTTGGCTTCGACGATGGCTTCATTCTTGGCGGCATCAACGATCTGGTTGGCGCGTGCATGGGCCTGATCGATGATCTCGTTGGCCTTGGTGCGCGCATCCTTCAGTGCATCGTTGACCTTTTCCTGGGCCTGGGCCAGGTCTTTCTGGCTGCGGTCAGCAGCGGCAAGGCCTTCAGCGATCTTCTGCTGACGCTCTTCGATGGCGTTCATCAACGGCGGCCAGATCTTGGTCGCGATGATCCAGATCAGTCCGGCAAACGCCAGTGCCTGGGCAACGAGGGTAAAACCGATATCCATGGGGTTCGCTCAATCTGGGGTGATGGGGTGGTTGCGCCGCCCAAAGCGGCGCAGCCGTCCTTCATCCGCGATCAGGCGCACAAGGCGCCTGATCGTTTCGCTTTCGCTGGATCAGCCCGCAACGGCCGGCAGACGTGCAACGAACTCGCCGATGGTCGGGTTGGCGAAGGCCAGCAGCAGGCCGACGGCGACCGAGATGATGAACGCGGCATCGATCAGGCCGGCGGTGATGAACATGCGGACCTGCAGCACCGGAATCAGTTCCGGCTGACGCGCGGCCGATTCCAGGAACTTACCGGACATGATGGCCAGACCGAGACCGGCACCCAGCGCGGCCAGGCCGATCATGATGCCGACGGCGAGGACGGTGGAGCTCTGGACTTGGGCGAGGTTGGTCAGGACGGCGAAGTACATGGTTTTCTCCTGGAACTTTGGATAACTAAGGGTTTAGAAACAAACGGATGAAGGGTGAAGCGAAACTCAGTGAGCGTCTTCCGACAGGCTCAGGTACACGATGGACAACATCATGAAGATGAACGCCTGCAGCGGAATCACCAGCAGGTGGAACAGCATCCAGCCCAGACCGAATGCACCGCCTGCGATGGCACCGGCGATACCCGCACCGCCCAGCACCCAGATCAGCAGGAAGACGATCTCACCGCCGAACATGTTGCCGAACAGTCGCATCGCCAGCGAAATCGGCTTGCTCAGCCACTCGACGATGTTGAGGATCAGGTTGAACGGGAGCATCCACTTGCCGAACGGCGCCGTCAGGAATTCCTTGGTGAAGCCACCCAGGCCCTTGGAGCGCAGCGCGAAGAACAGCATCAGGAAGAACACGCTGATCGACATGCCCAACGTGGCATTGACGTCGGCGGTGGGAACCGGCTTCCAGTACGGCACGCCCATCATCTCAAGCGGCTTGGCGATGAAATCGGCCGGGATCATCTTGATGAGATTCATCATGAGGATCCAGAAGAACAGGGTGATCGCGATCGGGGTCACCAGCTTGCTGGTGCCGTGGTAGGTGTCCTTGGCCTGGCGGTCAACGAACTCCAGGCAGATCTCGACGAACGCCTGCCACTTGCCCGGGACGCCGGCCGTCGCCTTGCGGGTTGCCATCCAGAAGCCAAACACCATCAACAAACCCATCAGGACCGAAGTCACAATGGTGTCGACGTGAATCGCCCAGAAACCACCTTCCTGCATATGGAACGTCAGGTTGTGCAGGTGATGTTGGATGTAGGAGGTGGGTGTCAGCGCCTCGCCTGCCATGTGTCCGGAACCTTGAGTTAAATAAATTGGATCAGCGCCTGGCCAGAGCCAGGACCTGGAACATCAACCCGACGGCGATACCGGCCAACAGCGCCAGTGCAGGCAGCTTGAAGACCAGGAACCCCACCATCAGGACGCCGAATACGAGCACCCACTTTGCCACCACCGCCAGGATCAGGCGGGTCATCGCCGAACCTGCCGCCTGCACCCCGCCGCCCAGCGCCATCCGCGCGGCGACCCAGCCGGCTGCAGAAACCGCCACACCGGAGAGCAGCGCCCCCAGAGCGGCCTTCGGGCCTCCCCACAGCAGCAGGGCAAGAGCCAGGACAGCCACTGCAGCCAGCGGGTAAACCGCTGCGCGCAGCATCAGTCGCCGACCCGCGTCAACGGAGTTCAGCACGTGAATGTCCTGCATGGTTGTGAGTAGGAAAGGCCGAGGCCGCAAGCCAGCGCCTCGTCGAGCCGCCAAATTATAGCAATGGGACAATTTGAGAGACAACCGCTGCCTGTTCATCCCGGATGTAAGCCCGCCGTTGGGGGCTTGTGGAAACCTGTTCCACCTCCGGGCCAATCCCACTGCGCAAAGGGGCGCCCGATGCGGCAGTGCAACATGTTGAACTTTGGTCGCACGCCCCGGTCAGAGTCATCAGCCTGCCGTTGAATCCTCGTCGGCGTCCCACGCGCAGGCCAGTACAGGGTGGCCCCGAAGCCCTCTCCGGGGCCACCCTCTTTTAGCGGTGCGGGCGGAAGGATCCAGGGCCAGTTCAATCGGAGCCCGTCCTGACCGGTGCTTGCACCCGAAAGCGGCCACCGCGCGGACCTGCGCCCCCCCCGGTATGCATGAACGGTACACACTGCGTCCACCATACCTTCACGAATGGTGGACGTCGCAGTGGGCAATGTGACGGCACATCACTAGAACCACCGCAAGGACCCCCGATGCGCCCGATGCTCTCCCTGCTTGCCGTGCCAGTCGCTCTGGCCGCACTCTCCTACGCCGCTCCGTCCCACGCCGCCGAAGGCGATGACCGCTTCGCCCTGCGCCTGGGTGCGATGCAGATCGATTCGGACAACACGATCCGTGGCAATACCAACATCGCGGGTCAGGACGTTGGCTTCTCCGAAGATTTCGGCCTCGGCGGCAAGGAATGGGAGCCGCGCATTGACGGCATGTTCCGTATCAGCAACCGCCAGCGCCTGCTGTTCAACTACTTCAAGTACGACAAGGATCGCCGCGAGACCCTCGACCAGGGTGTGAGCTTCGGCGATACCACTGTGCCGGCCGGCAGCTTCATCAAGGGTGAGCTGAAGTACCAGGTCGCCAGCCTGGTGTACGACTATTCGGTGGTGGACACCGAGAAGTTCGACCTCGGCCTGCAGCTGGGTGCCGAGTACGCCAAGGTCAGCACCATGGCCTACGCCGATGTCGGCGACCTGTACCAGGGCGAGTTCCTGGACGAGAAGGCCGACGGTGTGGCGCCGGTGGTCGGTGCACGCCTGAGCTTCACCCCGTCCGAGAAGTGGATGATCACGTTCCAGGGCCAGTACCTGAACACCAAGTGGGGCAACTTCGACGATTACGACGGTGATCTGAGCCGCGCCAATGCGATCGTCGATTACCGCTTCACCAAGAACTTCGGCGTGTTCGCCGGCTACGACTGGTTCAAGCTCGACGTGGACCAGAGCGGCAGCGATGGCACGATCGGTCTGAAGCAGGAGTTCAAGGGTCCGGTGGCAGGCGTCAGCTTCGTCTTCTAAGCCCTTCGCACTACCTCTCTCCAAGCGCGGCCTCCGGGATATCGGGGGCCGCGTTTTTTTGCGCTTTGTTTTGGGGAGCAACTGCGGGTTGTTTGGGCGTCGGGCGCTCGCTGCGCAGGCCGGGGCCCGCCGCGGCCGGTAGGCCGTTGGGCAAAATCAAGGAGGAGGCAGCCGCCACCAGGCGGATGCCGGGGGACATTTGCCGAACGGCCTGCCGGTCGCGGCGGGCCCCGGCCTGTGCAGCGAAGCGGCCCCAAGAGATGCTGCTTCGCCAGCCTCAGCTTCAGCGTCAGCAACAAAAAACCCCGGCTTTCACCGGGGTTTTTCGTTGAACCGGAGCCACCACCAACGGCGGTGATCGACCAATTACTTCTTCTTCGGCATGTACAGATCGGTGATCGTACCGTCGTAGATTTCCGCCGCCATCGCCACCGATTCGCTCAGCGTCGGATGGGCGTGGATGGTGTGGCCGATGTCTTCGGCCTCCGCACCCATCTCGATCGCCAGGCCGATCTCGGCCAGCAGGTCACCGGCATGCACGCCGACGATCGCACCACCGATGATGCGGTGGGTCTCTTCGTCGAAGATCAGCTTGGTGAAGCCTTCGGTACGGCCGATGCCGATCGCACGGCCGCTGGCGGCCCACGGGAACTTGGCCACGCCGACCTTCAGGCCCTTGGCCTTGGCTTCGGTTTCGGTCACGCCGACCCACGCGATTTCCGGATTGGTGTAGGCCACCGACGGAATCACGCGCGCCACCCATTCCTTCTTCTCGCCGGCAGCCACTTCCGCGGCCAGCTTGCCCTCGTGCGTGGCCTTGTGGGCCAGCATCGGGTTGCCGACGATGTCGCCGATCGCAAAGATGTGCGGCACGTTGGTGCGCATCTGGCGGTCGGCCGGAATGAAGCCACGGTCGGTGACCTGCACGCCGGCCTTCTCGGCATCGATCTTCTTGCCGTTCGGCGAGCGGCCCACCGCGACCAGCACGCGGTCGAAGGTGCTGGCGTCCAGACCCGGCTTTTCGCCTTCCACCGCGGCTTCGAAGGACACGGTGATGCCGGCCTTGTCGGCCTTGACATCGGTCGCCTTGGTCTTCAGGTGGACCTCCACGCCCTGCTTCTTCAGGCGATCGGCCAGCGGCTTGACCAGGTCCTTGTCGGCGCCCGGCATCAGCTGGTCCATGAACTCGACCACGGTCACCTTGCTGCCCAGCGCCGCATACACCGTCGCCATTTCCAGGCCGATGATGCCGCCACCGACCACCAGCAGCGAACCCGGCACCTCGGCCAGTTCCAGTGCATCGGTGGAATCCATGACGCGCTTGTCGTCCCACGGGAAGTTCGGCAGCTTCACCGCCTGCGAACCGGCCGCGATGATGCACTGTTCGAAGCGCAGCAGCTGGGTCTTGCCGTCGTCGCCGACGATCTCCAGCTCATTGGCCGAGACGAACCTGGCCAGGCCCTGCACGGTGCGCACCTTGCGCTGCTTGGCCATGCCGGCCAGGCCCTTGGTCAGCTGGGTGACCACCTTTTCCTTGTAGCCGCGCAGCTTGTCCAGGGTGATGGTCGGCTTGCCGAACTCCACGCCGAAATCACCGGCGTGGGCCACTTCGTCGATCACCGCGGCAGCATGCAGCAGCGCCTTGGACGGGATGCAGCCCACGTTGAGGCAGACGCCGCCGAGGCTGGCGTAGCGCTCGATCAGCACGGTATCCACGCCCAGATCGGCCGAACGGAAGGCGGCGGTGTAACCGCCCGGGCCTGCGCCCAGCACCACCATCTTGCACTCGATATCGGCCGGCTTGCCCGACGACAGCGACGGCTGCGGCGCGGCCGGTTCGGCCGGGGCGCGATGCGACGGGGTCACCGGCGGCTTGCTGGCCGGGGCGGCCTCGGCCTTGGGTGCTTCGGCCTTGGCAGGCGCAGCGGCCTCGCCTTCGGCTTCCAGCAGCAGCACGACGTCGCCTTCGGAGAGGTTGTCGCCGAGCTTGACCTTGATTTCCTTGACCACACCGGCGGCCGAGGACGGCACTTCCAGCGTTGCCTTGTCCGATTCCAGCGTGACCAGACCCTGGTCCTTCTTCACCGTGTCACCCACGGCGACCAGCAGTTCGATCACCGGCACACCGCTGTAATCGCCGATGTCGGGAACCTTGATTTCAATTGCGGCCATTCGTGTTCTCCTGGTGCTCAGCCGGCCTTGCCGCCGAGCAGTTGCTGCAGTTCGTCGAGCGACTCGTCCAGATCTTTCCAGCGACGGTCGAGCTTCTTTTCCTGGGTGTCGCTGGCTTCGATCAGCAGCGCCACCTGTTTCATCATCAGCCGGCCCGCACCGCACGCCGGCCGGGTGCCGCTGTATCGCTGGCCATCCACGGTGAAGGACAGCACGTCACCCTCCAGCACCGGCGCCTTGCGGTCGCCCGGTACCTGCGCGGCCAATGCGGCCTGCCAGCTGTGCAGCAAACGCTGCGCCAACAGTGCCGGGATGCTGACCTGGTACTGGTCCGGTTCCTGGTCCACGCGCAGTTCCACGCCGCCCTGGCGGGCACCGCTGTTCCAGGTGTAGACGCGCTTGTCGGCCCGGCTGTAGCGCAGGGTCCATGCCTGATCCTGGGGAGCGGGCAACAAGGCGACGCCGGTTTCCACGCCACTCCTGGGCAGGCTCACCAGCGACAGCGCAGGCTGCACCGTGCCGTCGAACAGGGTTTCCACTGCCTGGCCATAGTTGCCGACCGCCGGTGGCCAGCCATGGCCCAGGTCGGACGCGCATTCGCGCGCGCCCGCCTGCGCCATCGGCAGCGCCATCAGCAGCCCGGCCAGGACCAGGCCCTGCTTCACAGCAGGACGCGCCGCATGTCGGCCAGCACCTGCGAGAGGTAGGTGGTGAAGCGGGCGGCCAGCGCGCCGTCGATGACGCGGTGGTCATAGCTCAGCGACAGCGGCAGCATCAGCTTCGGGGCGAACTCCTTGCCATTCCAGACCGGCTGGATCGACGACTTGGACACGCCCAGGATGGCCACTTCCGGTGCATTGACGATCGGGGTGAACGCCGTGCCACCGATGCCGCCCAGCGAGCTGATCGAGAAGCAGCCACCGCTCATGTCGGCCGGGCCGAGCTTGCCGTCGCGGGCCTTCTTGGCCAGTTCGCCGGATTCCTGCGCGATCTGCACCACACCCTTCTTGTCGACGTCGCGGATCACCGGCACGACCAGGCCGCTCGGCGTATCGGCCGCGAAACCGATGTTGAAGTACTTCTTCAGGGTCAGGTTCTCGCCGCTGGCATCCAGCGAGGCGTTGAACTCCGGGAACTTCTTCAGCGCCGCGGCGCTGGCCTTGACCAGGAAGGCGAGCATGGTCAGCTTGATGCCGGCCTTCTCGTTTTCCTTGTTCAGCGCCACGCGCAGGGCTTCCAGCTCGGTGATGTCGGCCTGCTCGAATTGGGTGACATGCGGAATCATCGCCCAGTTGCGGGCCAGGTTCGCGCCGGAGATCTTCTTGATCCGGGACAGCGGCTGGACCTCGACCTCACCGAACTTGCTGAAGTCGACCTTCGGCCAGGGCAGCAGGTTCAGACCGCCACCGGCCGCCACGGTACCGCCGGTGGCAGCGCCGCCGCCGGTCAGGGCCGACTTGACGAACTTCTGCACGTCGGACTTGGTGATGCGCCCGCCCTTCTCGGTGCCGCTCAGCTGGTTCAGGTCCACGCCCAGCTCGCGGGCGAACACGCGCACGGCCGGCGAAGCGTAGGGCACCTTCTGCGGCAGCACGCTGTCGGCGTTGAAGGCCACCGGCGGGCTGGTCGGCGAGCCACCCGACGGGGCAGCGGCGGCCGGGGCCGGCTGGGTCGGCTTGGCGGCGGACTGTTCGATATCACGGGCGGCCAGCTTGTCCGGCTCGGCCGGGGTGGCGACCGGCTCGACCTTGGTCGCGGTCTCGGCGGCTTCGGCCTTGGCAGCAGGGGCCGGCGCAGCAGCAGCGGCCGGCGCGGCGGCCTCTTCGCTGACTTCGATCAGGGCCACGAGCTTGCCCTCGGAGAGGTTGTCGCCAATCTTGACCTTGATTTCCTTGACGATACCGGCCACCGAGGACGGCACTTCCATCGTGGCCTTGTCCGATTCCAGCGTCACCAGACCCTGGTCTTTCTTGACGGTATCTCCAACGGCGACCAGCACCTCGATTACCGGGATATCGCTGTAGTCACCGATATCGGGGACAAGTGCTTCCTTGATTTCGGCCATGGGGAAAACTCCGGCAATCTGGTGTAGGGAATCGCCTATTGTGGGGGCTTCGCGCGCCAGCGCCAACCAGCTTGGCGAATTTTCAGCGCTGCTGTCCCGGGACAGGCTGTTGCAGGCATCTGCTTTGGCCGGATTGGGCTTGGCACAGTGCAAAGCGGAATTTTCCAGTCGGTACCGTATTGTCCGGCGCTGTCCCCGCCTCAAAGCCGGATGGCATCGGCCAGCGGCTGCCATGCCTCCACCAGCCGGGGCAACGGCCAGGCTGCGTTGGCCGGGCTGGTGGAGGGCAGCGACCAGACCGGCACCTCGCGCGCGGCATCAAGCAGCGCCGGCACGATGAAACGCTGGAACGCCCGGTACGCGGTGCCGCCATTGCAGGCGATCGCGCGCAGCGCAGGCCGTCCCTCGATCAGTGCACCCAGCGCATTGGGCACTTCACTGCCGCGCACGATCGACGCATCCAGGCTGCCGCGTCGCTCGCACTGCCCGATCACATCCCACACGCCCACACCGCGCGCGTTCAATGCGCGCACGCGATCCGGATAGGGAAGGGTCGTGTCGATCCCGCACAGCACGCCCATCAACGGCCAGAAACGATTGCGCGGATGGGCGTAGTACTGCGCAGCCTGCAGCGATGCCACGCCCGGCATCGAGCCGAGTATCAGCACGCGGCACTCGGCGTTGAGCTGCGCAGGGAAGCCGATGCACGTTGTGGTTTCCATCACACCATCACCAGATGAATGAATGTCAGGCATCGCATCATCGCCCGTAAATACAGCGGTTTTGCACTGATCGCTGAATGGAAACAACTAAATTTTAACGTGCGTCGGATGCGATTCATATTGCGGGGACTACGGTTGCCTCGCCCCACAACACCGGGGCCCAGAACAAAAACATCCTGAGGAGATTCCCCCATGCGCTCCATCCGTACCCTGACCCTGGCTACCCTGACTGCTCTTGCTTTTGCGCCGGCTGCTTTCGCGCAGGACAGCACTGTTGATACCGCTTCTGGCAAGCACTTCGCCGTGGTCGGCGGCGTGTCGCTGCTGCAGCCGAAGAACGATCCGCTCGATGGCGTGCGCAAGGTGGACGGCGGCCCGGCCCCGACCCTGAGCTTCAGCTACTACATCAACGACAACTGGGCCGTGGAACTGTGGGGCGCAGCCGACAAGTTCGATCACCGCGTGCGCGGCACCGATGGCGCCCGCCTGGGCACGGTCGAGCAGCAGCCGATCGCGTTGAGCGGCCAGTATCACTTCGGCCAGGCCGACAACGTGTTCCGTCCGTTCGTGGGCGCCGGTTACTACGAGTCCAACTTCAGCAATGAAGAGCTCGCCAGCGACATCGGCCACATCGGCGTCAAGACCGCCAAGGGCGCGATCGGCACCGTCGGCGTGGACATGAACATCAACAGCACCTGGTTCGCCCGTGCCGATGCCCGCTACATGCATTCGCGCCCGGAGCTGACCGTCAACGGTGAAGGCACCGGCGACAAGGCCAAGCTGGATCCGTGGACCGTGGGCTTCGGCATCGGCGCGCGCTTCTAAGCACGCCGTTCCGCTTCCACGCAGTACGCACAACGGGCCCCTCGCGGGCCCGTTGTCGTTGTGGGGCCCGCCACTTTCATCGGGCGTTGCCGGCTTGTGGTCGACACTCGGGTAACGATGGACCCGACCGGTCCGCCCCGGGGAGCCGATGAGCGAATCCTTCGACGTGCTGGTGGTGGGCGGCGGCATCAATGGCGCCGGCATCGCCCGCGACGCAGCGGGACGCGGCCTGTCGGTCTGCCTGTGCGAGCAGGATGACCTGGCCGCGCATACCTCCAGCGCCAGCACCAAGCTGATCCATGGCGGCCTGCGCTACCTGCAGCAGGGCGAATTCGCACTGGTGCGCAAGGCGCTCAACGAGCGCGAAACGCTGCGCCAGCTTGCACCGCATCTGATCGCCCCGACCCGCTTCGTGCTGCCGCATGTGCGCCATCTGCGCCCGGCGTGGATGCTGCGCGCGGGGCTGTGGCTCTACGACCACCTGGGTCACGCCAATCCCCATTTCCCGCCCTCGCAGCGCATCGACCTGCGGCGCGATCCGAGCGGCGCTGCATTGCAGCCCGCCTACCGGACCGGCTTCACCTACGCCGATGCGCGCGTCAACGATGCCCGGCTGGTGGTGCTCAACGCGCTCGATGCACATGCACGCGGCGCGCAGATCCGCACGCGCACCCGCTGCGAACAATTGATCCGCCACCGCGATCACTGGTGGGCCGTACTGCGCACCGCCAACGGCGACGTGCAGCGCGTCCGCGCCCGCTGCGTGGTCAATGCCAGTGGACCGTGGGCCGGTACCGTGCTGGAACGGGCGGGACTCGATGCCCCGTTGGGAGTGCGGCTGGTGCAGGGCAGCCACCTGGTGGTGCCGCGCCAGTTCGCCCATGACAGTGCGTACCTGTTCCAGCAACCCGACCAGCGGGTGGTGTTCGCGATTCCGTTCGAACAGGACTTCACCCTGATCGGTACCACCGATACCGACTACGACGGCGACCCGGCACAGGTGCAGCCCCGCGCCGACGAACAGACCTATCTGCTCGAGGCGGTGAACCGGTTCGTGCGCGTTCCAGTGCGCGCCGAGGACATCGTCTGGCGCTACAGCGGGGTGCGCCCCCTGTTGGCCGATCATCACCGCGATGCATCGCGGGTCACGCGCGACTACCGGCTGGAGCTGGATGCGGCTGGCGCCCCGCTGCTGAGCGTGCTGGGCGGCAAGCTCACCACCTACCGCGCACTGGCCGAGGAAGCGCTGGGGCGGCTCTCACCCGCGCTGCCGGAGATGGGCGCGGCGTGGACCGCCGGTGGGCCACCGTTGCCGGGGGGCGATGGCGGCACGGCCGCTGAAATGGCCGAGGCGCTGCAGCGTGACCACCCTCGCCTGCCCCCTGCCCTGCTGCAGCGCCTGGCCAGCAGCTACGGCACCCGTGCGGTCGGGCTGCTCGCCGGCGCACAGACACTCGACGCGCTGGGCCAGGACCACGGCGGCGGCCTCTACGACCGCGAACTGGACTACCTCATCGCGCACGAATGGGCCCACACCGCCGACGACGTGCTGTGGCGCCGCAGCCACCTGGGCTTGCGCGTGGACGCTGCGCAGCGCGAGGCGTTGTCCGCCACCCTGCAGGCGCGTGTTTCGATGCCGTAGGCTGTACGCCTGTCACGCCTCACGGCATCGATTTCCACGGAGCAGACCATGGACAAGCACTACGTGCTCGCCATCGACCAGGGCACGACCAGTTCGCGCGCCATCCTGTTCGATCATGCCGGGCGCGTCGCCGGCAGCGCGCAACGCGAGTTCACCCAGATCTTCCCGCAGCCGGGCTGGGTCGAGCATGACCCACGCGAGATCCTGACCAGCGTGTACACCACGATCACCGAGCTGTTGAACCGCTACCAGGTGGACCCGCGCACAATCGCCGGCATCGGCATCACCAACCAGCGCGAGACCACGGTGGTCTGGGACAAGGCTACCGGCCAGCCGGTCCACAACGCCGTGGTGTGGCAGTCGCGGCAGAGCCATGCGATCTGCGAACAGCTCAAGGCCGATGGCCACGAGCCGCTGATCCGGCGCAAGACCGGGCTGTTGATCGATGCCTACTTTTCGGCGACCAAGATCCGCTGGATCCTCGACCACGTCGACGGCGCGCAGGCACGTGCTGAACGCGGCGAGCTGCTGTTCGGCACCATCGACAGCTGGCTGATCTGGAACCTCAGTGGCGGCCAGGCGCACGTCACCGATGTCACCAATGCCGCGCGCACGCTGCTGTTCGATATCCATGCGCTGCAGTGGGACGATGAACTGCTGGCGCTGTTCAACATCCCGCGCGCGATGCTGCCGCAGGTGCGCAGTTCCAGCGAGGTGTATGCCACCACCCAGGCACAGTTCTTCTTCGACCAGCACCTGCCCATTGCCGGCATCGCCGGCGACCAGCAGGCCGCGCTGTTCGGCCAGGCCTGCTTCGAGCCGGGCATGGCCAAGAACACCTACGGCACCGGCTGCTTCATGCTGATGAATACCGGCGAGAAGGCGGTGGTGTCCGAGAACGGCCTGCTGACCACCATCGCGTGGGGCATTGATGGACGTGTGGAGTACGCGCTGGAAGGCTCGATCTTCGTCGCCGGTTCGGTCGTGCAGTGGCTGCGCGACGGGCTGCGCATGTTCGGCAAATCCAGCGATTGCCAAGCCTACGCCGAGCGTGCCGCGGACAATGGCGGCGTGTACCTGGTGCCCGCGTTCGTGGGGCTTGGGGCGCCGTACTGGCGCAGCGATGTGCGCGGCGCGATGTTCGGGCTGACCCGCGGCACCACCAAGGAGCACTTCATCCGCGCGGCGGTGGAATCGATGGCGTACCAGACCCGCGACGTACTGGCGGCGATGCAGGCCGACGCGGGGATCGAACTGAAGGAACTGCGCGCCGATGGTGGCGCGATCGCCAACGACTTCATGGCGCAGTTCCAGAGCGACATCCTGGGCGTGCCAGTGCTGCGCCCGCAGGTGGCCGAAACCACCGCGCTGGGCGCCGCCTACCTGGCCGGGCTGGCCACCGGGTTCTGGCGCAGCCGGGCGGAGATCGCCGAACAATGGGCGGTGGACCGCCGCTTCACCCCGCAGATGCCGGTGGACCAGCGCGAGGCGCTGTACAGCGGCTGGCAGCAGGCGGTGGAGGCGACGATGGGCTTCCGCGTGGGGTGACGCCCGCGTCGGCGATCATTGCCGCTTGGGCGCGGCCAGCCACGCATGGCGTGGCTCTACCGTGGGTGCCGGTCAGAATGCCGGGAGGACCGCGCCCTTGTACTTCTCGGCGATGAAAGCCTTCACTTCCGGGCCGGTCAGGGCCTTGGCCAGCTGCTGCACGCGGGCATCGTCCTTGTTGTCCGGGCGGGCAACGAGGAAGTTCACGTACGGCGAATCCTTGCTTTCGATCGCCAGCGCATCCTGGGTCGGGTTGAGCCCGGCATCCAGCGCGTAGTTAGTGTTGATCAGGGCCAGATCGACCTGGTCCAGCACGCGCGGCAGCATCGCCGAATCCAGCTCGCGGAACTTGAGCTGCTTCGGGTTGGCGATGATGTCGCGCTGGGTCGCCAACGCATTGGTCGGGTCCTTGAGCGTGATCACGCCAGCCTTGTGCAGCAGGATCAGCGCGCGGCTGTTGTTGCTCGGGTCGTTGGGGATCACCACGTCGGCGCCGTTGGGCAGCGCATCAAGCGATGTGAAGCGTCGCGAATAGGCACCGAAGGGCTCGATATGCACGCCGATCACCTTGACCAGGTCGGTCTTGCGGTCCCGGTTGTAGGCGTCCAGATAGGGCTCGGTCTGGAAGTAGTTCACGTCAACCTGCTTCTGCACCAGCTGGTCGTTGGGCTGCACGTAGTCATTGAAGACGCGCACGTCCAGGGTCAGGCCTTCCTTTTCCAGGATCGGCTTGACCACGGCGAGGATCTCGGCGTGCGGCACCGCGGTGGCGGCAACCACCAGCTTCTTGGAATCATTGGCCGGCTTGCCGCAGGCGGCCAGGGCCAGCGAAGCGGCAAGCAACGGGAGCAGCAGGTACTTTTTCATGGGGGCAGCGGGATCCATAAGGGCAGCAACGCCCCACGATACCGCACGCCCCGGCCCTTGCGGAATCCGGGGCATATGACTCCACGGCATGAGCCGATGCCGGCCCGGCCGGCTTACTCGTAACTGGTCAGGGCCAGTGCCAGCAGCGCCTTGGCCTGCTCGCGCAGCATCACCGGCTCGACGATTTCCGCATCCGAGCCGTAGTGCAGCACGTCCATCAGCAGTTCGCGCGAGACGCTGTAAGGCAGCTTCAGCTCATAGCGGCCATCGGGCAGGAAGCGGCCCTGCTGCTTGGAATGCCAATGCTCATCGGCCACCCAGCGCGCAGCCTTGGCACTGAACACGATGGTGGCCCAGCCCTTGGGCGGCCCGGAGAAGATGCCGTAGCTGGCGCCCAGCTGTTCGTCCAGCTCGGTGTCATCCACATCGCGCGCGGTGGTATCGATCACGCGCGCCTTGTAGATACGGTCCACCGCGAAGCTGCGCAGGCCTTCGCGACCGTGATCCCACGCATCCAGGTACCAGTTGTCGCGATAGTGGGTCATGCGCTGCGGCGACACGGTGCGCTGGGTCGCCTCATCGGTGGAGCGGGCCCGGTACTCGAAGGCCAGCTGCTTGCGCTCCAGCACCGCCGAGGCGACCGCGCGGAAGCTGGCTTCATCGAACTTGCGGCCGCGGTGCGGAATCACCCGCACCCGATCAACCGGCCAGGTCGAGACGCCGGCCTGTGCGGCCAGCAGGCCTTCGATGCGCTGCTGCAGCGGGGCCAGCACCGAGGACAGCACGCCGCCGCCCGTGCGCGAGAGCAGGTGCTGGGAGGCCAGCAGCGCATGCAGTTCTTCCGAGCTGAGCCACAGCCCCGGCAGTTCGAAGCGGTCGCTCTCGTCGGCCTGGTAGCGGAAGCCCGCCTCGCCATCACCTTCCACCGGGGCCATCAGCGCATCGCGCAGGAAGGCCAGGTCGCGGTAGACAGTCGCGCGGGAACACTCCAGTTTTTCCTGCAGGGCCGCCACCGTTACCGGGTAACGGGCGGACTTGAGCAGGCGATGCAGGGCATTGATGCGTTCATATCGGTCCATGACCCGATTATGTCCGAGTCGCCGTCGTTGTGGCGGCTTCGGCTGCATCTTCGGCTATCGTGGGGCCCCCACCGCCTGCTGCCGCCCGTCATGCGCCTGTTGCCCGCCCTTGCCCTGTCCGCCGCCGCCCTGCTGCTCAGTGGCTGCGGACGCAGTGAAACGCCCGCCGCTGCGGTGCCTGCCGCGACGGCGACGACACCGGCCGCCGATCCGGTGGCCACCGTGCTGGCGGCCAGCCAGCGCTTCGGCCAGCTGCGCAGCTTCCACGCGGTGATGAAGATGCAGGGCCCGCGCGCCCTGGAGGCACAGATGGACTATGTCGCCCCGGACCGCTATCGGCTGATCACCGACGATGGCCCGCAGACCATCGTCGGCGGCACCTTCTTCCTGCAGCGTGCCGGCGAAGTGCGCCAGATCCCGGTGCCAGAAGGGATGCTGGCGCAGTGGCGCAACCCGCTGCCGGCCGATCTTGAGCCAGCGCAGCTGACGGTGCGTGATCTTGGCGAGGACCGCGCCGGTGGCCAGCGCGCGCACAAATACGAGGTGCGCCATGCAACCGCCGCGCCGGATGGCCTGCTGTACTGGGTCAATGCACAGGGCCTGCCGGTGCAGATCGAGCGCAAGGGTGAAACCAACGGGCAGCCGTTCCGGATCACCGTGACCTATTCGCGCTTCGACGACGCCTCACTGCGCATCGATATTCCCTGAACAGGGGCCGAGGCCGAACGGGTCCTAAAGCCGGGGCCCGTCGCCGAATGTGACGCTGAACGCATCAAGTATCATCCCCCCCTTGTTGTCCCTCCCCCTTGTCCGATCACGGAGAACCGTTGATGTCCCTGCGCGTTTCGTTGCTTGTTCCCCTGCTGCTCTGCGCCCCGGCGGTTTATGCACAGGACGCTGCCGAACTGGCGGCGATGACCTCCCCCTGGAGCGGCAGTGGCGGTGAACTGGGCTTTGCCTCGGCCCGCGGCAACAGCAATACCGAGAGCTTCAACGGTCGTCTGCGCCTGCGCTACACCGACGATGACTGGGTCCACAGCATGGATCTGTTCGGCCTGCGCTCGCGCTCGGAATACACCGATACCAACGACGACGGCACCACCATCCGCCGCCGCAACACCACCGCCAACCGTTACACCGGCAGTGCCGGCAGCGCGCTGCAGCTGGGTGAACACCGCCAGATCACCGCCACGGTGCGTTACGAGCGCGACGACTTCGCCACCTACGACCGCCAGAGCTCGTTCGGTCTGGGTTACGGCACCCGGATCATCGATGCCGAGCGCTTCTACATGGATGCGCAGATCGGCCCCGGTGTGCGCCGCACCCACAACACCGAAGACGACGCGACCCGCACCGGCCTGATCGGCCGCGGCCTGTTCGATCTCAAGTACACGCTGACCCCGAACACCGACCTGGTGAACACGCTGCTGGTCGAGTCGGGCTCGTACAACACCTTCGCGCAGAACGATTTCGGCGTGTCGGTGAGCATGAACGAGCATCTGGCGCTGAAAGCCGGCTGGCAGGCGCGCCACAACAGCGACGTCGCCGAAGACAAGCGCAAGACCGACACGCTGACCACCATGAACGTGGTCTACAAGTTCAAGTAATCGGCGCGGGCGCACCGCGCCCACCACGCGAGGTAGTGCCGGCCGCGGGCCGGCCGTCGGGTCGCGCCAGGGTCCCGGGGAGCCGGCCCGCGGCCGGCCCTACCCCGCGAGC
>NZ_JBDJMT010000007.1:10000-154328 GCF_039674045.1 Stenotrophomonas sp. TWI602 | reverse complement strand
CGAGCAAGGTGGCGCTGGTAGCGGTCATGCGCAAGATGCTGGTCATCCTCAACGCCCGCAAGCGGGACGCCGAGGCCGCGTTGGTCTGCACCTGATAAGACAGTTGCTACCCGTGGAGGCGGCGCCGCCCAGGGTCAATGGCCCTGCAGCAGCTCCGCGCGCAGCTGCTCGTACTGCGCTTCGCTGATCTCGCCGTGATCCTTGCGCTGGTTCAACGCGGCCAGCTGTGCCTGCAAGGCGGGCGACAGCTGCGCCTCACGGGCGATGCGGGCCGCGGCGGAGGGTTGCTCCGGTGCCTGCCGCGCGGCGCGGCGCACGCCACGGATCACCAGCCCGATCACCACGGCGAAGGCCAGCACACCGGCCGTCCAGGTCACCCACTGTAGCCATCCCATCGTCTGCATCGTCGTCGTCCTGTATCGGGTGGGCGCGTATTGTCAGCGCTCACGCAGCCAACGCGCCACCTGCGGGGCGAAATAGGTCAACACGCCATCGGCGCCGGCGCGCTTGAAGCCGATCAACGACTCCATCACGCACGCCCGCTCGTCCAGCCAGCCATTGGCGAAGGCCGCCTTCATCATCGCGTACTCGCCACTGACCTGATAGGCGAAGGTCGGCACGCCGAACTGCTGCTTCACCCGGCGCACCAGGTCCAGGTAGGGCATGCCCGGCTTGACCATCACCATGTCCGCGCCCTCTTCCAGGTCCAGCGCGATCTCACGCATGGCCTCGTCGCCGTTGGCCGGGTCCATCTGGTAGGTCTTCTTGTCCGCCTTGCCGAGGCCGGTGGAGCTGCCGACCGCGTCGCGGAACGGGCCGTAGAACGCCGAGGCGTACTTGGCCGAGTAGGCCATGATCCGCACATTGACGTGGCCGGCGGCATCGAGCGCACGGCGGATCGCACCGATGCGGCCGTCCATCATGTCCGAGGGCGAAATGATGTCCACGCCCGCTTCGGCATGCGACAGCGACTGCTTGACCAGCGCCTCCACGGTAATGTCGTTGAGCACATAGCCCTTGTCATCGATGATGCCGTCCTGGCCGTGCGTGGTGTACGGATCCAACGCGACATCGGTCATCACGCCCAGCTCGGGGAAGCGCGACTTCAATGCGCGGATGGCGCGCTGTGCCAGGCCGTTCTCGTCCCATGCCGCCGCGGCATCGAGCGACTTGCCGGCCGGATCGATCACCGGGAACAGGTCGATCACCGGAATGCCCAGCTCCAGCGCTTCTTCCGCCACTTTCAGCAGCTCGTCGATGGACAGCCGCTCCACGCCCGGCATCGAGGCCACCGGCGCGCGGCCGGCCAGCTCGTGCACGAACACCGGATAGATCAGGTCGTCGGTGGTCAGCGTGTTCTCGCGCATCAGGCGGCGCGAGAACTCGTCGTGACGCATGCGGCGGGGGCGATAGTCGGGGTGTGCCATGAGGAACTCCGGAACAGAATGCAGGAAGGAGTGCAGGAACTACTGCAGCAGGTAGTGCCGCGGTTGCAGCGGCTCGGGCAGCGGCTGGACGCCCAGGCTGTCGAGCAGGTCGATCTCGATGATGCGCACCATGGCATCCAGCGGCAGGTCGTTGGATTCCAGCCCGAAGGGTTCTTCCATCTCCTCGCCGAGCTGGTCCAGGCCGAAGAACGCATAGGCGAGCACGGCCGAGACCACGGGAGTGGCCCAGCCCAGCGAGCTGGCCAGGCCGAAGGGCAGCAGCACGCAGAACAGCCATGCGCAGCGGTGCAGCAGCAGCGTGTAGGCGAACGGCAGCGGCGTGGTCAGGATGCGCTCGCAACCGGCCTGGATGCTGGACAGTGCATGCAGGCGCGTTTCGAACTGGGTGTACAGGAACGGATCAAGCTGGCCGGCGCGCAGCGCCTGGGCGAGATCGGCGGCAATCATCGCCAGCAGCTGGTCGGGCGCGTTGAGGCGCTGGCCGAACCGCGCGCGATCGGCCTCGGGCACCCACGGCAGCGCCGCCAGCGCCATGTCGCGGCCACGCAGGCGGGCGGCCAACGCATGCGCGAAGCCGATGCACAGCCGGCACACGCGGTCGCGCAGCGCAGGATCGTCGACCAGCAGCGCCTGGCACAGGCGGGCCAGGCTGCGGGATTCATAGATCAGCTGGCCCCACAGCTTGCGGCCTTCCCACCAGCGCTCGAAGCAGGCGTTGTTGCGGAAGCTCAGGAAGATCGACAGCACCAGGCCCAGCAGCGTGAACGGTGCCACCGAGACGCGCTCGATGCCCGGCGGGTGCCACAGCTCGGCCAGGGCAGCCACCGCGATCGACAGCAGCAGGATCGCCACCACCTTCGGGGCCACCGCCGGAACGATGGAGCCGCGCAGGATGTAGAGCAGTTGCCAGCCGTGGGGACGAGGACGAATGATCATCGGTGCAGGGAGAGCGCCCGGACGGGCGTGGACCGCCGGCAGAGCCGGATGCGGCAGCCGGTCATTCTACGCCGATGGTACCGGGCGGCCGTGAGCTGCGACGGTCGGTCGCACCCGGGCCGCGCACGGGCCGCTCAGATGATGCCGCCACCCAGCCCCAGCCGGACGATGCCCACCACCACCACGATGCCGTTGAGCACCAGCCCGGTCCAGGCCCGGCCGCGCTTGCTGGCGTGGGTGAACAGGATGCCGATCGCGGCGATGACCGCGCCCACCGCCGCGAACGGGATCAGGAACCAGTTGCCCCACCCCAGCAGCGGGATCAGGGCCACAATCATCCAGAGCAGCGCGACGATGCCCCACAACAGACTGATCAATCCCATGCCCGGCTCCTTGAGGTGAATGCGTGGCCCACCATAGCGGTTCCCGGCGCAGGCGCAAGCGGCAGCGAGACGCCGTTGGCGGGGGCCTCACCGGGCCGGTGCTAGGGTGCGCTGGCAGGGGTTGGGACCGATTCAGTCGCCAGCGCCGATCATCCCAGCCATCACACACAGGGGTAACGCCATGAACATCCGATGCGCTGCATTGCTGGGCCTGGCGCTGCTCAGCGCCGGCTGCGCCAGTACCTCCAAGGTCATGCTCGGCCAGGCGCGTGCGCCGGTCGATCCGGCCACGGTGCAGATCTACTCCACGCCGCCGGCCGGGTCGCAGGAAATCGCCCAGCTCGAATCGGCCAGCGCGGTGGGTTTCGGCACGCAGGGCCAGACCGATGCCGCGGTCATGCGGCTCAAGCGTGAGGCCGCCGCCCTCGGGGCCAACGGCGTGATCCTGATGGGCGTGGGTTCCAGCGGCTCGCCAGTCGGCATGTCCGTCGGTGCGGGCAGCTACGGCTCGCACGTGGGCGGTGGTGTGGGCATCGGCATCCCGACCACGCAGAAGCGCGCGGCCGGTGTGGCGATCTGGGTACCGAATCCGCCGCCGGCGCCGCGTCTGCCGACGCAGACGATCACGCCGCAGCGGTAACGAAGGCCGCGGTAGGCCACGACCGTTGGTCGTGGCTGCTGGGATAGCGCACCGACCAACGGTCGGTGCCTACCGCAAACGCGTCAGCGCTTGGCCGCGCTTTTGTACTTCGGCACGAACACGTCATTGACGGCCTTGGCCAGCTGGTCCGGCGGCAGCAGGCCCTGGTCGAGCAGGAAGTTGTTGAACGCCAGCCGGTCGAAGCGATCGCCCAGCGCCAGCTCGGTCTGCATGCGCAGCTCAAGAATCCGGGTGTAGCCGTAGAAGTAGCTGCCGGCCTGGCCGGGCATGCGCACCATGTAGCGGTCCAGCTCCTGCGTGGCCATCGCCTTGGACAGGCCAACCTCATCGATCAGCACGCGCTCGGCGTTGGCCCGGTCGATCTGACCCAGGTTGAGCATCGGGTCCAGCATCGCGCGCGCGGCCCGCAGCAGGCGGAACTGCAGCGCGATCAGCTGACCGTCCAGCGGCTCGTACGGCACCATCTCCGCTTCGGCATACAGCGCCCAGCCTTCCACGTTGACCGAATTGAAGGCGAACATCGTGCGGGCCAGCGAGATGCCGCGCTCGACCATCGCGGTGAACTGCAGTTCGTGGCCCGGGCGGCCTTCATGCGCGCTCAGCGTCCAGGCGGCCGAGCCGAAGTTGAAATCGTCGTACTGCGCGGCCTTGTCGCCGGCGGCCGGGTTGCCCAGCGGCAACACGAAGGTGCCCTGCTGCCCGGTATTGCCGACCAGCGGCGCCGGCAGGAAATGCGGTGCCGGCGAGGCGGCGCTTTCGGCGGCCGAGCCCAGGCGCATCTGCATCGGACGCTGCGGCACATCGACAATCCTTTCCTTGCGGATGATCGGGTCGATCGCATCGATCACGCCGCGGTAGTGGTGCTCGAGCTGATCGTCGGGAATCTTGTCGCCCTTGAGCGCACGCACCACCGCCACCGGATCGGTGCTGTCGGTGACCTTCAGGCCCTTGGCCTGCACCACCAGCGGCGCCAGCTGGCGCATCGCCGAGCGGGTTTCCATGAATTCCAGCTGGGCCCGCTGCATCAGCAGCGCCGGGGCGATGTCGATGCCCACGCGCTTGAGCTGGTAGGCATACAGCGGCTCGGGCAGACGCGCATCGGTGCGGGCCTTGGGCAGCACCTCGCGGCGGGTCCAATCGCGGTACTCGCGCAGCTGGCTGGCGATGGTCTGCAGCGCCTGCTCGGCGCCAGCCACCTTGTACTTGCCGAACAGCTGCTCGATGCCGGTGATGTAGGTGTCCACATTGGCCAGCGACTGCTCGACTTCGATCTTCGTCGGCTGCAGCAGGGTCTTCTCGCCCAGGCGTTCTTCATAGCGCTGGCGCGACAGGGTGGTCACCGGCTGCGTGCCCGGGGCAAGCCCGGCGTAGGCCTTCAGGCGATCCAGCGCCTTGGCCCGGCGCTCGGCCGGCACCTGATCGGACAGCAGCAGGTTGAGGCCGCTGAACACGGTCTGCGGGGTGTCGCTCCACGGCAGCAGGTATTTCTCGTTGAGTTCGCTGCCTTCGATGTTCTGGTCGGCGGCGGCGATCATGATCGCCAGGTCCTGGCGGACGTTGGGATCGCGCTCGGTGGCAAGCTTGGCCTGCAGTTCACTGCGCGCCTTGGCCATCGCCGCGCGGTAGCGGGCACCGTTGTCGGGGCCGAAGTCGGCCACCTTGTCGTCATAGCCCGGCACGCCGAAGAAGCCGGTCTCTTCCGGCTGGAACGGGCCCTGCGCATCCAGCAGGATCTGCGCCAGCTGGTTGCTGCGGGTGACCCATGCTGGCGAAGCGGCGGGCTTGGCGGCAGCCGGGGCGGCCAACGCCGGCGGGGCCGACAGCGCGGCGGGAACGGACAGGGCCAACGCAACAGCAAGGACAAGCGGCTTCATGCAGGAACTCCAGGGCAGGATGCCTGCGACCCTACGCACTTGGCGGGTCGGGGGCAATTGGCCGGAGGTCATGGCTTGATTGTTAACCTCCCGGCCCGGGTCAGTCTGCTCACGGGTCTGGATAGAATGCAGCTATTGTGGCTCGTGTCTCATTCAACACGCGGACGTTGTCATGCAGACGCGCCGTTCCAGCCGGCAATCCGTTGTGGCTCACCCGCGGAGATGACCAGCGGTTGACCCGTCCGCATGCACGATCACTGCAATCGTAAGCCATCACTGTCCTCCACCGGTCAGGTGTATTCAATGGTGATTGATAGCCATGCCCGTATTGGAATTTTGGAGGGCTGATGGACGCGTGTGCAGGATCATGGTCGGCGCCCAAGAGGTGGCCGATTTCATGGGCGAGGCTGTTGATCTCATTAGGAAGGCAGCGACGTTCAACCACCGCAAATGCCGTTTCCTTCGTTGCCAGAAGCCGTTGTGCTTGACCGCAGACGGATTCCGGATCTTTCGTGTCGATGATCATCAGCATCAAATCCGCCTTTTCGAGATGCCTCATCCTATGCACCAGCCAGAGCGGGCCGTTAGAGCCCAGAACAAGGTCATCCAGCGTCTGTACCACGCTGGATTCAGCGTAGCCGGGCAGCGCATTTCCAGCCCGCTGTAGTTCAACCCGAATACCGCTAGCGAGGAAGCCAGCAGTTGCGTGTTCGACCGCTCCCTCCATCATTCTGAAAACCTGCTCCCTACCGTTGGCAAGCGCACCATTTCCGTACCCAAAAGCCACGCGTATCGTCGATACCGCGGTTGATGGGGAAGCAGCCTTATCCAGGATGAGCGGGTCCGCCGGATAGGGATCACGCACCGTGGGTGCTTCATTGGGAACCCGGCGCAGATCGATGCGCACCAGTAGATCCCCAAACAGCTGATACAGCAAATGGCCACGTGAAAAACTGGACATGAGGTCGCCGTTGCCCAGCTCGGTGATTTCGACAGTGCTCGACATTCCCCCAGGCCCCCGCACGCCGATGATCGTCCCTGCCCACAGTTGCCGCGACGTGGGCGAGCGCTGGACATCATGCGTGCTGACATCCGCCACATATAGAGGAACATCTTCCGGCTCTCTGGCGATCAGGGGCGTGCGCTCGATAATGAACACGTCGTCGAACAGATCGACCTGGATCCGATCGGACGCCAGTGCCGTGCGATCTACCTTGACCCGGCGCACCCAGTCATACATTCCGCCGGCATAGTGCTTGCGCGCCTCCAGCCCGGGATCCCACCCACCAGTGGGAACCTCGATGAACGGTAGCGCCGCAAAGGTTGTCGGCGCTAAAAACAAACCACACAACACAGCCATCAAGCCACTCAAGATTCGTTCCACCGCTCCACCTCGCCCGCAGCATTGCCCAAACGGGCAGGTGCATCGAGACTAGAGACCGCGGGTACGCAGAACCCAGCGTGGCATCACGGTATCAACGAAAACAGCAGTCATTGCGAATCCAGAAGGCAGCAACGTCAGCTTCGCCTCTCAAAGACTGAGCGACGGCGGACACTCGCCCTTGGCGCGGCACTCAGCCAACGCACAGCGCTCGGCCGCCTCGGCATCATCCAGCGCGGTCAGATCGATGGCCTCGTTGGCATCGGTGACCACATACAGCATCGGGTAGTCCCAGTGCTCGCCACTACGCTTGGCGTTGAGGAACAGGCGGCCCTTCCCTTGTGGACCGCTCACGCCGATCACGAACTGGCTCTGCCCATTGGAATGCATCGATCCCGCCGGCAGGTAGCCATCACGCAACGGTTCACCGAGGGCCTCGACCAGCTCGATGTTGCAGCGCGCGCGGCGCATGGCCTCCTGGTAGGGCGTGCTGGATTTGCTCCAGTACGCCCACTGCGACAGCGCGAACCACACCGCCCCCGCTGCCGCCGCAATGCCGACCACCACCGCCACTGGCATGGCCCAGCGCCAGTGGCGTCGCCACCAGCCGGTGGGCACGGTGGTACCAGGAAGTGCGGGCGGCAATGTCATCGGCAAACTCCTTGTCAGGCCGGTGGCAGGAACGGGGGATCAGGGCGCCAGGCAGCGCCCCAGGAAGTCCTCGGCCAGGCGGTAGCGGTGCAGGGCGTTGCTGCCCGACAGGCCGTGCTTGGCACCGGGATAGGTCATCAGTTCAAACGGCTGGCCGCGCTTCTGCAACGCGCTCATCAACACGGTAGAGTTGGTGAACAGCACGTTGTCATCGGCCATGCCGTGGATCAGCAGCAGCCGCGAGCGCAGGCCGTCGATATGCGCCAGCACGCGCGCTTCTTCATAGCCCTTCGGGTTGTTGCCCGGCAGGTTCATGTAGCGCTCGGTGTAGTGGGTGTCGTACAGGCCCCAATCGGTCACCGGTGCACCGGCCACGCCGCAGGCGTAGCTGTCGGAGGCCTTGGCCAGCAGCATCAGGGTCATGTAGCCGCCATTGGACCAGCCCTGCACACCGATGCGCGCCGGATCAACCCAGGCCTGCTGCTTCAGCCAGGCCACGCCGCGCAGCTGGTCAGCCACTTCCACCGTGCCCTGCACGCCGTACAGCGCACCGCCGAAATCACGGCCGCGACGCGGCGTGCCGCGGTTGTCCAGCGAAAACACCACGTAGCCCTGCTGGGCCAGGTACTGGTTGAACAGGTGATCGCCACGGCCGGGCCAGCTGTTGGTGACCGTCTGCGAGGCCGGGCCGCCATAGACGTACACCACGACCGGATAGCGCTTGGCCGGATCGAAACCGGTCGGCTTGATCAGGCTGTAGTTCAGTTCTGTCTTGCCGTCGGCGGCGGTCAGGGCGCCGAACTCGACCGGGCGCTGCGCATCGAGATAGCGTGCGTACGGATGCGCCGGGTCTTCAAGATTGTTCTCGACCAGGGTGGCGATCTTCTCGCCGTTGGCACGGTGCAGCGCGATCTGCGGCGGCGTGGTGGTGTTGGACCAGCTGTCCACGTAGACGCTGGCGTTGCGCGCGAAGCTGGCGGTGTGCATGCCCGGGGCCTGGGAGAGGCGCTTCGGCACCCCACCCTGCAGCGACACGGCGTACAGCTGGCTTTCGCGCGGGCTGTCCATGCCGGCGCGGAAGTAGACCTTGCCAGCATCTTCGTCCACGGCCAGCAGTTCGTCCACCGGCCAGTTACCGGCGGTCAGTGCGGTGACGGTCTTGCCGTCATCGGAGATGCGGTACAGGTGCTCGAAGCCACTACGCTCGGACGACCACACAAAGCCGCCCTGCTTGAGGAAGCGCAGGCTGTTGTGCAGCGGTACCCAGGTCGGCGAGGTTTCGGTCACCAGCGTGCGCTGCTGGCCGCTGGCCAGTTCGGTCTGGATCAGTTCGAGCGTCTTCTGGTCGCGCGACTGGCGCTGGAAGGTCAGGTGCTTCGGGTCGCGCCAATCGACGCGGGCCAGGTAGATATCGGGGTTGCGGCCCAGGTCGATCCAGCGCGGCGTGGCGTTGCGGCGCGGCGCGATCACCGCCAGTTTGACGGTGACGTTGTGGTCGCCAGCCGCCGGGTAGCGCTGCTCGATCATCTCGGTGCGGTCGGCATACATCTCGTAGCGCTTCTGCACCGGCACAGGCGATTCATCGATGCGGGCGAAGGCGATCGCCGAGTCATCCGGCGCCCACCAGTAACCGGTGTGGCGGTCCATTTCCTCATCGGCGACGAACTCCGCTACGCCATTGCCGATGGTGTTGCTGCCATCGTCGGTGAGCTGGATCTGCTGGCCACTGGCCAGATCGATCACCCACAGGTTGCGGGCACGCACGAAGCTGACGAAGCCGCCCTTCGGCGACAGCTTGGCATCGGTAGCGAAGCCTTCCCCATGGGTGAGCTGGCGCACCGCGGCCTTGCCCTGCTTGCTCAGGTCGTACAGGTACAGCTCGCCGCCGAGCGGGAACAGCAACGTGCGTGCATCCGGCGACCACTGGTAATCGACGATGCCGGTCATCGCGGCGATGCGCTGGCGCTCGCGGCGGGCCTTCTCGGCGTCGCTCAGGGTTTCCGTGCCGGGCAGCACCACCTTGGAATCCACCAGCAGATGGGTCTGGCCGCTGGCGATGTCGTACGCCCACAGGTCCAGTTGGTTGCGGTCGGCGTCCTTGCCGCGCAGGAAGCTGACCTGCGAGCCGTCCGGGGCCACCTTGGGTTTCATCAGGGTCGGGCCGGACAACGGCAGCGGGCCGGTGATAGCATCCAGGGTCAGTTTTTCAGCGTGGGCGATCGAGGTCGAGGCGAGCATCAGGGCGAGCGAAGCAAACAGGTGGCGCATGGAGGGTTCCGGGAGCGTCTGGGCAGTCCCCGGCCAGGAAAACGGCACGGGGAACGCTTCATCCTAACCAAAACCGTTCCGGTCGTGCCGGGGATGGCGGGCGTCCGGGCGCGCCCACCGCTGCGGGGAGCCGGCCAGCGGCCGGCACGACCGGGCAAGCGACCACCGCGTCAGCGCTGGCCGAACAGGTGCTTGCGCTCTTCTTCGCTGAGCGGCTTGCCGGCCTGCGGGTTCACCTTCTCGCGCAGGGCGTAGGCCCGCTGGGTGGCCGGGCGCGCAGCGATCGCGTCATGCCAGCGCTTGAGGTTCGGGAAGGCGCTGAAATCGACCGGAAGCGTGTCGTAGGCCCCGATCCACGGGTAGCTGGCCATGTCGGCGATGCTGTAGTCATCGCCGCCGAGGTAGGCACTCTGCGCCAGGCGCTTGTCCATCACGCCGTGCAGGCGGCGCACTTCGTTGTTGTAGCGCTCGATCGCATAGGGAATCTTTTCGGGCGCGTAGACGTTGAAATGGCCCATCTGACCGCTCATCGGGCCAAGGCCGGCCATCTGCCAGAACAGCCATTCCAGCACCGCCACCCGGCCGCGGCTGTCGGCCGGCAGGAAGCGGCCGGTCTTTTCGGCCAGGTACAGCAGGATGGCGCCGGACTCGAACACGCTCTGCGCCGCGCCGCCGTCGGTGGGCTGGTGGTCGACCAGCGCCGGCATCTTGTTGTTGGGTGAGATCGCCAGGAAGTCGGGCGTGAACTGGTCCCCGGCGCCGATGTTCACCGGCTGGATCCGGTACGGCAGGCCGGTCTCCTCCAGCATCAGCGTGACTTTGTGGCCATTCGGGGTAGGCCAGTAGTACAGGTCGATCATGGCGACGGCTCGCGGATTGGGAATACCGAGTCTAGTCCGTCATTCGGCTTGGCAGGGTCAAGCCGGACCGTTACGCTGCGCCGTCCCCGCAACGCAGCATTCCAGCATGAGCTCGACCCAGACCCCCATCAGTCCCCTGTCTTCCCTGATCTTCGCCTCGCGCTGGCTGCAGCTGCCGCTGTACCTGGGCCTGATCCTGGCGCAATGCGTCTATGTGTTCCTGTTCGGCAAGGAGTTGTGGCACCTGCTGCACGAGGCCAATGAGATGGGCGAGCAGCAGATCATGCTGCTGGTGCTGGGCCTGATCGACGTGGTGATGATCTCCAACCTGCTGGTGATGGTCATCGTGGGCGGCTACGAGACCTTCGTGTCGCGCCTGCGCCTCGAAAACCACCCCGACCAGCCGGAGTGGCTGAGCCACGTCAATGCGAGCGTGTTGAAGGTGAAGCTGGCGCTGTCGATCATCGGCATCTCCTCGATCCACCTGCTGAAGACCTTCATTGCAGCTGGCAATCTGGATGGGCTGCCATCGTGCAACAGCGACGCGTACCTGCAGGCCGTTTCGGCCGCTGTCGCAGCCGCCGGGCCCACGGCCGCCGTAGCCTTCAAGTGCTCGGCCATGACCTCCACCGGCGTGATGTGGCAGACCATCATCCATGCCGCCTTCATCCTGTCGGCGATCGGTATCGCCTACACCGACAAGCTGATGAACGGGACGCCGAGCAAGACGTTGTCTCACTGAGGCTTGCACGGCAGCGGCGGCATCGGTGAGGATGCCCCCTGCCCTGGCCGCCTGGCCCCCGGGCCGGGCGGGGTGATGCTAGATTGCACACCTGCGGGTCCGCCGTGGACGTCGGGAAACGTCCATGGCCTTCGGTCGGCCTGACCGCATCAGGCCCTACGTATCGTCGTCTTCAAAGGGGAGTTGGATGTCGCACGTCAAGACTCATGGCCCGGCGCGGCTGTTCGCGCCGATGATCCTGCTGGTGGCCCTGTCCGCCTGCTCTGGCAAGGACGAAACCGTACCGGCCGCACCTGCGGCACCGGCAGCCCCCACTGCTGCGCCGGCCGCACCGGCGGTGTCGGCCAAGGTCCAATCGTTGGGCACCGAAGAACTGCGCGAGCTGGCCGGCAAGGCGCTGCGCGAGAACCGCATGTACGCCCCGGCCGGCGACAACGCCATCGAGTATTACCTGGCGCTGCGTGACAAGACCCCGGATGATGCCTCGGTCAAGAGCGCGTTGACCGATCTGCTGCCGTACACCCTGATTGCCGCCGAGCAGAACCTGGGCCGCGAAGACTTCGCTGAGACCCAGCGCCTGGTCGCGCTGATCGAGAAAGTCGACCCGACCGCCCCGGCGTTGCCCCGCCTGAAGCAGGGCATCAGCGGCAGCATGCAGACTGCGCTCAAGCGCACCCAGGAAGAGACCGACAAGGTCAAGAAGGACGCCGAGACCCGCGCCAAGCAGCTGGTGGAACAACAGCGCCTGGCGCAGCAGCAGACCACCGAAGCCGAGGCCGCGCGCCAGATTGCTGCCCAGCAGGAAGCCGCGCGCCGTGATACGCAGGATGCCGAGCGCCAGGCCAACGCCCGTCGCGAGGCCGAACAGCGCCAGCAGCAGGCGGCCGCCCAGCAGGCTGCGGCGACCCGCCAGGCCGCCGCCGCACCAAGCCTGCGCCCGGTCAGCACGCCCGCCCCGCGCTACCCGGCCGACGCGCTGCGTTCGGGCACCTCCGGCGAAGTCCTGGTCGAACTCACCGTCGGCACCGACGGCTCGGTGACCGCCGCCCGCGTGCTGCGCGCCACCCCGGCCCGCGTGTTCGACCGCGAAGCACTCAATGCCGTCAAACGCTGGAAGTTCGAGCCGGTCGGCGCACCGGTTACGACCCGACGCACGCTTGCCTTCGCGCCGGAAGGCGGCTGATCGCGACGTAAGCTGGTATGACGAAAGGCCCGGAGTGATCCGGGCCTTTTTTCTGATTTCAGTGGCGCATGCAGCACTGCCGCTATAGGGCAGTCGAAGGTTCTTGCAACGCCATGGTGGCGGGCAACCCAGCGCTGACGAGGTCACGGCCTGCCATCCCCACGCCGATCAGGGCAATCAGCATCAGCAAGACGCCTGAGACGCGCAGCATCCCCCGGTGCACGTTTGGTTTCACCAACCGCCGGACCAACAGGCAGACCGTCATCAGGGTGGCGAAGTCCAGCACGATCCACAGTACGGTCAGCAGCCCCAGGCTCACCGTTGGCTGAGGCGTGATCTCGAGGAACTGCGGAAAGAACGATGCGAAGAAGATGATGTCTTTAGGGTTCGAGATCGACATCACGAAGCCCTTTGTGAAACTCCCGTGCGTCGCCACCGGCGTGGCCGCCGCCCTTCCGGCATCGTGCAGCATCTGGTAGCCGAGATAGCCGATGTAGAGGGCGCCGCCGCCTTTGAGCAAGGTAAACACCGTCTCATTGATGGACAGCAGCCCTTGGACGACCAGCATCGACAGCACGATCAGTACGAGGGAGCCAGCGTTGGTGCCGGCAATCGCCCGAAGCGCCAGCTTCGGTCCACCGACGATGCCGGTGCCTGCCACGAACACCGCAACAGGGCCTGGTATGGCGATCATCACGACCACGCTGAAAACGTACAACACGACAAGATTGGCATCGATATGCATGGGCGGGCTCGCTCTCCGTCTCCGAAAGCTCGTCACCCATCAATCTAGCCGGACAGCATCGCGGTAAGCGCAGATCGCCTGCGAGTGCAGCCTCTACCAGTGATCCCATGTGTCGTATCCAACACGGACCGCGCCTCACCCGGTCAAGCGCTGAGGCGCGCTGTCGTCATGCGAATCCACCCCTGAAGAAGGGCCCCTTTCGGAGCCCTTCGTGGATCAACCCGAAATCGCCAACCGCTCCTGATGGTAGCGGCGCACCGCGGCATACCAGAACAGCGCCGCCAGCCCGAAGCCCGCACCGAGGTAGACCGCCCACATCTGTGGGCTGATCGCTTCGTGGCGGATGATCTTGAGCAGCATCTGGTTCTGTGCCAGGAACGGCACCGCGAACTGCCACAGCTCACTCTTGATCGGGTACACCATCAGCGCATACCCCGGCAGCATCGGCAGCAGCATCAGCCAGGTCATGTGGCTCTGGGCTTCTTTCATGCTTTTGGCGGCGGCCGAGAGGAAGGTCAGCAGCGACGTACCGATGAACAGCATCGGCAGCATGATCAGCAGCATCTGCAGCATCGGCAGGAAACCCATGTTGAGCTGCCGGCCTACCCCGCCCGAGGAAAGCTGCGCGCTGATCTTGAAGGCCGCCAGGGTCAGCAACAGCGATGCCACACCGACAGCGCAGGCTGCGGCGATCTTGCCGCTGACGATCGCACTGCGCGGTGCGGGGGTGGCGAGCAGCGGCTCCAGCGATTGCCGCTCACGCTCGCCGGCCGTGGTGTCCATCACCAGGTAGGCGCCGCCCAGGAACGAGGTGATGGTCAGCAGGATCGGCAACAGCACTGACAGCATCATGCCGCGCTTGGCTTCGGCGGTGGCCAGATCCTGTGCGGCGACGTCCAGCGGTCGCGCCACCTGTGCATCGATACCGCGCGCCAGCAGGCGCAGCGCACCGACCTGCTGGCTGTAGCCGCCCAGTGCCGCCTCCAGGCGACTGCTGGGAATATCGGCGGCGCGGCGGGTACTGTCCTTGATGATCTCGACCAGCGCCGGGCGGCCGTCGGCCCAGTCCTTGCCGAATTCCGGGCTGATGCGCAGCGCCACATCGATACGCTGGCTGCGGATCGCCTCGGTGAGGTCTTTCGGTGCCTCGGTCGCATTCAGACCCTGCGATGCCAGAAAACGCACCAGATTGGGGGCATGCTCGCCGCCGATCATCGGAATTTCCAACGGCTGCTCGATCTGCGTCTTCACCCGGCTTTCGGCCAGTTTGCTCATGCCCAGGATCAGTACCGGGTACAACAGCGGCCCCAGCAGCAGCGTCAGCGCGAGCGTGCGGCGGTCACGGGAGAGATCGCGCAGTTCCTTGCGCATCACGGTCAACAGCGTGGCGAACGAACTCATGCGTGCAATCCTTCTTCGGTACCGATTGCCTTGACGAAGGCATCTTCCAGGTTGCTTTCCCCGGTCTGTGCGCGCAGCTCATCGGCACTGCCGGCGGCCATCACCGTGCCCTGCGCGATGATCACCACGTGGTCACACAGCGCGGCCACCTCCTGCATGATGTGGCTCGAGAAAATCACGCAGCGACCTTCGTCACGCAGCCCGCGCAGGAACCCGCGCAGCGCGCGCGTGGTCATCACGTCCAGCCCGTTGGTGGGCTCATCCAGGATCACGTTGCGCGGGTCGTGCACCAGGGCGCGGGCGATCGCGGTCTTGGTGCGCTGGCCTTGCGAGAAGCCTTCGGTCTGGCGGTCGAGGATGTCCTCCATCTCCAGCGCCGTGCACAACACCTTGGTGCGCTCGCGGATCCGCGCGGCACTCATGCCGTGCAGCTGGCCGAAGTAGGCGATGTTCTCGCGCGCGGTCAGGCGCTTGTACACCCCGCGCGCGTCCGGCAGGACCGCCAGCTGGCGACGCACCGCGACCGGGTCCACCGCCGCGTCGATGCCATCCACCAGCACCCGGCCCTGGTCGGGCTTCATCAGCGTGTACAGCATGCGCATGGTGGTGGTCTTGCCGGCACCGTTCGGCCCGAGCAGGCCGGTGATGCGGCCGTCTTCGGCCTGGAAGCCGACGTTCTGGACGGCCTGGATCAGGCCGGTCTTGGTCTTGAACGCTTTATGCAGGTTCTCGGCGACGATCATGCGCGCACCTCCCCGGTGCGGTGGGAGAAACGGTTCATGGGGCCCATCCGTTGAACGAGGTGAAGGCGGGCACCGGGCTGAGGGTATCCAGGCAGGTGGCGTCGAGGGATTTGGCATCCGCCGTGTCGATGAACTGGCCGAGGATGCGCGGCATGCAGCCGGCGTTGATCGTGCCGTGGCCCTGCCCCTTGGCGAGCAGGTGACGCCCGTTGGGCAGCTGCTTGAGCACCTGCTCGGCGTAGCGCGGCGGCGTGACCGGATCGAACTGGCCCGACAGCAGCAGCACCGGCAGCGTCGAGGCGAACGGCGCGGTGAAATCCTTCGGTCGCGAACCGGCGTTCCAGGCCGGGCAGGCGGCGAAGAACATGCGCGCCACTTCCGGGCCGAGCACACGGTCGCCCTGCGCGCCTTCCTGGTAGCGATCGGCATCTTCGGCGCACAGCACCGACCACTGCATGCCACGGTTCATCTGCACCCCGAGCGTGCGGCTGGCCATCTTGCTCAGCGACATCAGCGGCGCATAGCGACCCTGCGCGGCCTCATCAAGCATCACCGGCAGCAGCGAGGACAGCTCGGGCATGTACGAGAACATGAAGGCCAGTCCGGTAACCGAATCGGCGGTCAGCACATCACGCTCGGCCTGGCCGGTGCCGGGATTGCGGTACTCGACCTCGACCGGCGCCCTGGCCAGCGTGGCCATGACGTTGCGCAGCTGGGTGCGGGTGTCCACCGGGAAGCGCTTGGCGCAGATCGGATCCTGGCGGCACTGCGCCGACTGCAGGGTGATCGCATCTTCGAAGGTGTTGGCGAAGTCGCCACCGACCACCAGGTCGTTCGGCACCACGCCATCGATCACGACGGTGCGGGTGTGCTGCGGATAGTGCGCGGCGTACTGCTGCGCCACGCGCGTGCCGTAGGAGCCACCGATCACGTTGATCTTGTCCACGCCCAGTGCCTTGCGCACCGTATCGAGGTCGCCGATGGCTTCGGTGGTGGTGTAGAAGCGGGTATCGGCGCGACCGGTCAGCGACTGCGCGCAGCGGCGGGCATAGTCTTCGATCAGGCGCGCGCTCGGCGCCGCGTTCTCATCCAGCGGCAGCTCCTTGCCCTGCGCATCCAGGCAGGTGAGCGGATTGGATTTGCCGGTGCCGCGTTGATCGATCAGGAAAATGTCGCGCTGCTTGCGCACATCGCGAAGTGCCATGTTCACCGGTGCGGCGACCTCGGTCGCGGCCTGGCCGGGGCCACCGGCGAGGAAGAAGACCGGGTCGGCCTTGCCAGCGCCGTCATTGCCGGCCTCCAGCCAGGCGATGTTCAACCCGATCCGGCGGCCGTCGGGTTCGGCCGGATTTTCCGGCACCTGCAGCGTGGCGCACTGTGCCTCCACGTTCGCGCTGGCCTGCGCGCTGGTCAGGGTGCAGGGCTGGAACGCGAGCGTGCCGAAAAGGCGTTGAGCGGCGGCGGCGCCGGATGCATCTTCCGGTACCGGCGCACAGCCGGCACACAGGGCGGCGACCAGCGCACCGGCCAGCCTCAGGTGGTGTGTAGACATCTTCCGTACTTCCCCTTGTTGAAGGTCATGCCACCACGACGCGCGGGCGTGGCCGATGTGACCCAACTTACACGGCTGGCCCCGTGCCGGGGAAGGCGGCGGCGTCGCCGCGCACCTCACTGCACCGTCAAGGCCGCCGCGCTGATGGTGCGGTCGCGGCCCTCGGCCTTGGCCCGGTACAACGCGGCATCGGCTGCACCGAGCAGGCGCGCCATGTCGCCTGTGCCCTGATCGATCGCCAGGCCGATGCTCGCCGTCACCGGCACCGGCATGCCGTCCAGCCGCGCGGACGACTCACGCAGCGCCTGGCGCAGGCGATCGGCGCACTGCCGCGCCTGGGCCTGATCGGCCCCCGGCAGCAACAGGACGAACTCCTCCCCGCCATAGCGGCCCAGCAGGTGCTCGCGATCGGCGACGCAGCTGCTCAGCACGTCGGCGACATGCCGCACTACCGCATCGCCGGCCAGATGTCCCCAGCGGTCATTGATCTGCTTGAAGTGATCCACGTCCAGCAGCAGCAACGCCAGTGGCCGGCCGGGGCGGCGGTTGAGCTCCAGCAGGCTGGCACCGTCGGCCAGCACCGCCCCGCGGTTGAGCAGGCCGGTCAGCACGTCGGTGCGTGCCAGTCGCTGCAGGTCCACCAGCATGCGTTCCACCAGCAGCAGCACCAGCGCGAAGCACCGCGCCAGCTCCAGGATCAGGCCGACCAGATACGTGGCAAAGACCGGTGCACCCGCGCGCAGGAGGTCGTCACCCGCATCCGGGGCCACCGGCAGGAACAGGCGGACCAGGTACAGCAGCGTCTGCGCGGCGAACACCGCCGCCGCCAGCCGGCAGCTGGTGCGCTGCGCCGGCGGTGCGTGGCGCAGCAGCAGCCAGGTCATCCAGCCGTTGAGCAGTACCGCGAACACGCTGAACACGTGCAGCCGGATGACCAGGCTGGGATGCACCACCAGGAAGAATGCGATCGCGCCAAGATAGGTGGCCGTCAATGCCACCGGCTGCCACGCCGGCAGTCGGCGGCCAAGATGGCGCGCCACGCCGTACAGCATCAGCACGCCGGACAGCGCGACCGCGACGTTGCCCGACAGGATTCCGGCAACCTGCGGCAGGTACGGCCGCAGCGCGACCAGGGTCAGGCTGACCGACAGCATCCACAGGCTGGCCGTCCACAGCCGCAGCGCCGGCTGCCGACGCAGCACCAGCAGCAGCAACGAAAAACCCATGGCGATGCCCAGGCACAGCAGGAAGCCGAGCACGGCAATGGTGGGGAAATGCAGGGGCATCGAGTCAGCCAGGCGGAAGCGGCGCGCGGCGCATCTTACCGCTCGCCACGACGCTCCGCTGCCCGGTCCGGGACCGGGCAGCGGCACCTGGCTGCCGCGCACCGGCCAGCGGCGCGCCGGGAAGCGGGGTTACTTGCTGCTGACGTACTTCTCGCGCCGCACCTGCGGGGTCGGCAGGCCGGCGTCCTTCAGGGCCTCGAAGGTGGCGTCGACCATGTCCGGGTTACCGCACAGGTAGGCGATGTCGGTGGCCGGGTTCGGGGCGAACTCGGCCAGGTGCTGCTGCACGTAGCCGTGGCGCACGTCCGGATGGGGGTTCTCCGGCAGCTCGCGCGACAGGCACGGCACGTAGCGGAAGCCCGGGTGGGCGGCCGCGAAGGCATAGAAGTCGTCGCTGTAGAGCAGCTCGGTGGGGGTGCGGGCGCCCTGCAGCAGCACCACCTCCACCCCGCGCTCGGCCATGGCGGTGGCCAGCAGCGGCAGCATCGACCGGTACGGGGTGACCCCGGTGCCGGTGGCGATCAGCAGGTAGCGGGCGTTGTGGTCGCCTGGCTGCAGGCAGAACCGGCCAAACGGGCCGCTGGCGGTGACGTGGCCGCCGATATCCAGGCCCTCGAACAGGGCTGTGGCGGCGCCGCCGGGGACGAAGCTGACCGCGATATCGACCGCTTCGCCCGCGCCAAGGGCGTGGTTGTGAATGGTGGCCAGCGAGTAACTGCGCTTGGTGGCGGTGCCGTCGGCGTACTCGAAATGGACCTGGATGAACTGGCCGGGCTGGAAATCCAGCGGCTGGCCGTCATCACGCAGGAACTGGTAGTGGCCGACGGTCGGGGCGAGCATGCGCCGGTCGACCAGTTTGAGGGGGAATTGAACAGGCACGGCTTTTCGGGACAGTGTGTAGCCGGGGCAAGCCCTCGGGGTCTTCTATAATAGCCCCTCCCCGCCCCTATCCAGCGCCAGCCCATGGGCGCGAAGGCAAGAGCTTGGCTTCCCAGAACACTCCCGCGCCCACCGCCGCGCCCGCCCTGCGGGTGCGTGACCTCCGCAAAACCTATGACAACGGCACCCAGGCGCTGAAGGGCGTCTCGCTGGACGTGGCCCCGGGCGACTTCTTCGCCCTGCTGGGCCCCAACGGCGCCGGCAAGTCGACCCTGATCGGCATCATCAGCTCGCTGGTGAACCTCAGCGAGGGCCAGGTCGAGGTGTTCGGCAGCGACCTGGTGCGCAACCGCAGCGCCACCATGCGCCTGATCGGCCTGGTCCCCCAGGAGATCAACTTCAACCTGTTCGAAAAGCCCTTCGACATCCTGGTCAACTACGCCGGTTTCTATGGCGTGGGCCGTGCCGAGGCCGAGAAGATGGCCGAAGAGGAGCTCAAGCGCGCCCACCTGTGGGAGAAGGCGCAGGTGATGAGCCGCACGCTGTCCGGCGGCATGAAGCGCCGGCTGATGATCGCCCGCGCGATGATGACCCGCCCGCGCCTGCTGATCCTGGATGAGCCGACCGCCGGGGTGGACATCGAGATCCGCCGCGACATGTGGCGGGTGCTCAAGGAGATCAATGCCGCCGGCACGACGATCATCCTGACCACGCACTACCTGGAAGAAGCCGAGCACCTGTGCCGCAACCTGGCCATCATCAACCACGGCCAGATCGTCACCCAGGGGCCGATGCGTGAGCTGCTGGCCAAGCTGGACGTGGAGGGCTTCCTGTTCGACATCGACGGCAGCCTGCCGGCCGAGCTGCCGGTGATCGAAGGCGCCACGCTGATCGCCACCGACGGGCACACGCTGGACGTGGACATGCCGCGGGCCATGGACCTCAACCGGGTATTTGAAGCCTTGAACGCGGCCGGTATCCGGGTGCGTTCGATGCGGACCAAGAGCAACCGCCTGGAGGAGCTGTTCGTGCGCCTCACCGGCAACCAGGAGAACGTGGCATGAGCAGCACCCCGACCCCGGTCATCACCGACGGCCAGCGCAACCGCATCGCCCTGATGACCATCGTGCGCCGCGAAGTGGCGCGCATCCTGCGCATCTGGGGCCAGACCCTGGTGCCGCCGGCGATCACCATGACGCTGTACTTCCTGATCTTCGGCGGCCTGATCGGCTCGCGCGTGGGCGAGATGGGCGGTTACAGCTACATGCAGTTCATCGTGCCGGGCCTGGTGATGATGAGCGTGATCCAGAACAGCTACGGCAACATCAGCTCCTCGTTCTTCGGCGCCAAGTTCGGCCGCCACGTGGAAGAGCTGCTGGTCAGCCCGATGCCGAACTGGGTGATCCTGTGGGGTTATGTGTCCGGTGCTGTGCTGCGCGGCATGATGGTCGGCGTGATCGTGCTGATCATCGCCATGTTCTTCACCCCGGTGCGCATCCCGCATCCGCTGGTGACGCTGACCACGGTGCTGCTGGGCGCGACGATCTTCTCGCTGGCCGGCTTCATCAACGCGGTGTACGCCAAGAAGTTCGATGACGTGGCGATCGTGCCGACCTTCATCCTGACCCCGCTGACCTACCTGGGCGGCGTGTTCTATTCGGTCAAGCTGCTGCCGACGTGGGCCGAGGCGGCCACGCATGCCAACCCGATTTTCTACATGGTCAACGCCTTCCGTTACGGCCTGCTGGGCACCAGCGACGTGCCGCTGTGGGTGGCCTACGCGCTGATGATCGGCTTCGTGGTCGCATTGACCGCGCTGGCGCTGTGGCTGCTGAAGCGTGGTGTGGGGATGCGCAGCTGATGCGCATCCTGATTCTCGGCGCCGGTGGGACCGGTGGTTACTTCGGTGGTCGCCTGGCCCAGGCCGGCGTGGACGTGACCTTCCTGGTGCGCCCGGCCCGGGCGGCGCAGCTGGACGCGGCAGGGCTGGTGCTGCGCAGCCCGCTGGGCGATGCGGCGTTCCCGGTCCAGCACGTCACCGCCGAGGCGCTGCCCGCGTTGGCGAGCGCTGAACCGTTCGACCTGGTGATCCTGAGCTGCAAGGCCTACGACCTGGCCAGTTCGATCGATGCGATCGCCCCGGCGGTCGGGCCGCGCACCACGGTGCTGCCGATCCTCAACGGGCTGCGCCATTACGCCGATCTCGACGCCCGCTTCGGCCGCGATGCGGTGCTCGGTGGGCTGTGCTTCATCAGCGCGACCAAGGCCGCCGACGGCGCGGTGCTGCATCTGGCGCCGGCGGCCAAGCTGACCTTTGGCGAGCGCGACGGCACCGGCAGCAGCGCGCGCGTGCTGGCGCTGGCGGCGGCCTGCGTACAGGCGGGCGTGGACCACGTCGCCAGCGATGCCATCGGGCAGGAGCAGTGGATCAAGTACACCTTCCTGACCACGCTGGCGGCGGCGACGTGCCTGATGCGCGCCGATGTCGGCACGATCGTGGCCACCGATGACGGTGCGGCGATCGTGCGCGGCCTTTACGACGAATGCGTGGCGGTTGCCGAGGCGGCTGGCGAGCCGATTCCGGCCAAGGCACGCGAGATCGCGCTGACGGCGACCACCCAGGCCGGCTCGGCCTTGAAGGCCTCGATGCTGCGCGATCTGGAGGCCGGCCAGCAGGTGGAGGCCGAGCATATCGTCGGCGACATGCTGGTGCGTGCACGCGCAGCCGGACAGGCGGCGCCGCTGCTGGCGGTGGCCTATGCGCACCTGCAGGCCTACCAGCGCCTGCGCAGCGCCTGAGCACCATGCCTGCCACGCTGCCCGCCCGCGTGCTGGTGCTGGGCCTGGGCTACAGCGGCCGGCATCTGGCCGCGCTGCTGCACGCGCACGGCATGGCCTGCAGCGGCACCGTGCGTGATCCTGCGAATGCGCCGGACGATGGATGGGTCCGCCACCGCCTCGCCGCCGGCGAACCGATCAGCGCGGACCTGCGCGAGGCGATCCGCACGGCCGAGGCCCTTGTCTGCACCGTGCCACCGGATGCCGAGGGCGACCCGGCCTTGCGCCTGCTCACCGAGGCGCTGAGTGACAGCCCTGCCCTGCGCTGGGTCGGCTATCTCTCCTCGACGGCGGTGTACGCCGACCGCGCTGGCGGCTGGGTCAGCGAGGTGTCTGCCGCCGATGCGACTGATGAGACCGCCCTGAAACGGCTGCATGCCGAACAGCAGTGGCAGGCCCTCGCGCAGGCCCGCGGCCTCGCCTCGGCCGTGTTCCGGCTGCCTGGCCTGTATGGGCGCGGGCGCAATGCGCTGGTCCAGCTGGCGCAGGGCAAGGCGAGGCACGTGGTACGGCCCGGGCTGGTGTTCAACCGGCTGCATGTGGAGGATCTGGCCAGCGGCGTGCTGGCGGCGATGCAGCGGGCCGACGGCCATGCGCTGTATCTGCTGAGCGATGACGAACCGGCGCCGCCGCAGGACGTGCTGGGCTACGCCGCAACGCTGAGTGGGCTGCCGCTGCCCGCCGCGCAGGCGTGGGACGCACCGGCGGTGGCCGCCTCACTGCGCCGCTTCTACACCAGCCACAAGCGCATCGACGGCCGCACCACGCGCGCCGCATTGCGGTGGCAGCCGCGCTTCACGACCTATCGCGAAGGGCTGGACGACGCCTGGGTTCACGGCGACGGACGCTCCGCGCTGCGGTAGCCCACGACCGTCGGTCGTGGGTGCGGTGTACCAATGCGGGGTCCGACACGCGTACCGACCAACGGTCGGTACCTGCCCGCTCAGGCCGCGTCAGGCAACCGGAAGAAGGCGCGCGTAGCCGCCGTCGCGTTGGCGGCCGTGGTCTCCACGTCTTCGCCCCGATCACGTGCCAGTTCCTCGACGATGTGCGACAGGAACATCGGCTCGTTGCGACGGTCCTTCGGCAATGGCTTGAGCGTGCGCGGCAGCAGGTACGGTGCATCGGTCTCGATCATCAGCCGGTTGGCCGGGATGTGCTTGACCAGCTCGCGCAGGTGCGCGCCACGGCGTTCATCGCACAACCAGCCGGTGATGCCGATGTACCAGTCCTGGTCCAGGTAGTCGAACAGCTCCTGGCGCTCGCCGGTGAAGCAGTGCACCACCGCCGGGCCAAGCCGGCCCTCGAAATTCTTCATCTGCGCCATGAAATCGGCATGCGCGTCGCGCTGGTGCAGAAACAGCGGCTTGCCGTTCTCGGCGGCGAGCTGCAGCTGACGCTCGAAGGCACGGTGCTGCGCCGGGCGCGGGGAGAAATCACGGAAGTAATCCAGCCCGCACTCACCTACCGCCACCACCTCGGCATGGGCGTGCAGCGCGCGCATTTCTGCGTCGCATTCGTCGGTGTATTCCACCGCATGGTGCGGGTGCACGCCCGCGGTCGCGTACAGGAACCCCGGATGCTGGCGGGCCAGATCCAGCGCCATCGGCGAGTGCTCGCGGCTGGCGCCGGTGATCACCATCTGCACCACCCCGGCCTCGCGCGCACGCGCCAGCACGGCGTCGCGGTCGCGATCGAAGGAATCATGGGTGAGGTTGGCGCCGATATCGATCAGTTGCATGGGGCTGCTGCAGGACGGAAAACCGGGCCATTGTACCTGCGCCCCGGGAGACTCAATTGGACGCCGCTGGCGCGAGCAGCACCTCGACCAGTTCACGCGAGAGACCGGCCAGGCGTATCCGCCCGCCCTGCTGCTGCACGGTGATGAACGGCGCGCCGCCGCGCACGAAGGTATCCGTGGCCGCTACCGGTCCGTTGGCGGCAGTGCCCGGCATGCGCAGGTACCAGACCTGCGCGCACGTCGCCTCCAACGCCGGCACCGGCTCACGATAGAGGCCGCCGCGCCCACTGACCTCGGCCGTCCGCAGCAGACGCAGCAGACGCGCGAGCACGGCACTCGGCGCCACCTGGCCGGACATGCCCACCTCCTCGGCAAACGCGTCCGGCGCGGTGGTCATGGCGATCAGCGCGGCACTGGCGCGCGAGGCCGGCACCACCGTGCCGTCGATGGACCGGCCCGCCCGCGCCTGCGACTGCCAGAGCGCCTCGGTGGGCTCGCCCAGATACGGCTGCATGTCGCGCTCGAACTGCGTCCGCCATGCGCCGAACTGCTGCTGCGCCGCGGCCAGGTCCCATGCCGGCAGGGGGCAGCGCGCGGGGCGATCATGGCGCTCCCACCGCGTGGGCAGGCCGAGCGCTGCGCAGTCACGGCACGTCACCGCTCCGCCGGCGGCGGCCTCGAACCGCAGGCGGCGCGCGGCATCGTCAGCGCAGTCACCGGTGTCGTCGAGCAGCAGATGGAAACCGTCCGTCCGCCGGCACAGCCCCAGAATGTCCTTGCGCCGGTCCAAAGTGCTGCGCGCCAGTGCCTTCAAGGTGATGAAGGCAACATCGTCGGCCAACTGCAGACTCGGGTACACCGCTTCGCGCAACGTGCCATCGGCCACGGCGCGCAGGATCGCGCCGTCATCGCTCAACCCCGCCGGCAGGTAGCGCGCCTGGATCTGCGCCCGCGCCAGCACCGCCCAGTGATTGCCATCGTACGGCGCGTGCAGCGCCGTATCCGCCTCGGTGGCGGCAGGCGCGGCAGCGAGGGCCGTGAACGACGCCATCGCGCCTGCGGTCAACCACAACAGCACACCTACCGCGCAGCGCATCCGGGTCTCCAGGGTTCCAGGGCGGCACAGGGGAACACGCCGAACGCCCGCTGGCAATGCGCGCGCGGCGGACGCCGTATCCTTGTGCCATGCGTACCCCGATGTTTCCCATCTCCACACTGCTGCCGCAGATCCTGACCACGCTGGAGCGCGGCACCCGACTGGTGCTGGAAGCGCCACCTGGCGCCGGCAAGACCACCCAGGTACCGCTGGCCCTGCTGGAAGCGCCGTGGCTGGAAGGCCGCAAGATCCTCATGCTGGAGCCGCGCCGCGTGGCGGCCCGCAGCGCCGCGCAGTTCATGGCGCGGCAGCGGGGCGAGGACGTCGGTGAGACCGTCGGTTACCGCATCCGCTTCGAGAACAAGATCTCGGCGCGAACCCGCATCGAGGTGGTGACCGAAGGCATCCTGACCCGGATGCTGCAGGACGACCCGTTGCTGGAAGGCGTGGGGGCGCTGCTGTTCGATGAATTCCACGAGCGCCATCTGGCCGCCGATCTCGGCCTGGCCCTGGCGCTGGATGTGCAGTCGCAGCTGCGCGAGGACCTGCGCATCGTGGTGATGTCGGCCACGCTGGATGGCGAGCGGCTGGCGCAGTTCCTCGATGCGCCCCGATTGAGCAGCGAAGGCCGCAGCTTCCCGGTGACGATCGCGCATTTCCCCGCCCGTCGCGACGAGGCACTGGAACCGCAGGCACGGCGCGCGGTGGAGCAGGCCTTGGCCGAACATCCTGGCGACGTGCTGGTGTTCCTGCCCGGGCAGCGCGAGATCGCGCGCGTGCAGACTGCGCTGCAGGCCGTGCTGGATTCGGCCGTGCAGGTACTGCCGCTGCATGGGGAACTGCCGGTGGACCAGCAATCGCAGGTGCTGCAGCCCGATCCCGGCGGTCGCCGGCGTGTGGTGCTGGCCACCAACGTGGCCGAGTCATCGGTGACCCTGCCCGGCGTGCGGGTGGTGATCGACGCGGGTCTGGCACGCGAGCCGCGCTACGACCCCAACAGCGGCTTTGCGCGTCTGGATGTGGTGAACATCGCGCAGGCCTCGGCCGATCAGCGTGCCGGCCGCGCCGGCCGCGTTGCGGAGGGTTGGGCATGGCGGCTGTGGCCACAGTCGCAACGCCTGGAGACGCAGCGGCGGCCCGAGATCGCGCAGGTGGAACTGGCTTCGCTGGCATTGGAACTGGCCGCCTGGGGCAGTGACGACCTGCGCTTCGTCGATATCCCGCCGGCCGGTGCATTGGCCGCCGCCCGTGAACTGCTGCAGCGCCTGGGCGCGCTCAGCGGCAGCGGCACGCTGACCCCGCTGGGCCGGCGCATGCTGACCCTCGGTACGCACCCGCGGCTGGCCGCGATGCTGATGGCGGCCGGCGCGGGTGTCGAACAGGCGTTGGCCTGCGATCTGGCCGCGCTGGTGGAAGCGCGCGACCCGCTGCGGCAAGGGGGGGATGCACTCGCTGCGCGGTGGCGTGCGCTGGCGGCGTTCCGCCAGGGGCGCGTGCCGCACGATGCCAACCGCGGGGGCCTGGCTGCGATCGATGCGGCCAGCAAGCAATGGCGGCGACGCCTGCGCTGTGAGGCCGCGCCCCCTGCGTCGGTCGAGGCGCATCAACTCGGTGACCTGCTCGCCCATGCATTTCCGGACCGGATTGCTGCCCGCCATCCGACCGATCCGCTGCGCTATCTGCTGGCCAATGGCCGCAGCGCGCGCCTGTTCGATCCCAGCGATCTGCGTGGCGAGCCGTGGCTGGTCGCGGTGGAGCTGCGCTACGAAGCACGCGACGCGTTGCTGCTGCGCGCCGCGCCGGTGGACGAAAACCGCCTGCGCCGTGATTTCCCCGATCGCTTCAAACAGGAAGACGTGGTCCGCTGGGATGCTGAGAAGCGTGCGCTGGTCGCGCGACGCGAGACTCGATTCGATCGCATCGTGCTGGACAGCCGCTCGGCCGGTCGCGTGGATCCTGCGCACGCCGCGCAGGCGCTGACCGATGCGGTTGCCGAACTGGGGCTGGACGCATTGCCGTGGACCGAAGGGCTGCGCCAGTGGCAGGCCCGTGCACTGGCGGTGCGCGCATGGATGCCGGCGCTGGAACTGCCGGATGTCTCCGACGCAGCGCTGTTGGCGACGCTGCCGACCTGGCTGACTCCCGCATTCAACGGCAGGACCCGCCTGGACGCGCTCGACGAATCCAGCTTGGGTGAAGCGCTGAAGTCACCGCTGCCGTGGGCGCAACGCCAGCTGATCGATCGCCATGCCCCGGTCCGCATCACCGTGCCTTCGGGGATGGAGCGCCCGATCCACTACACGCTCGATGCCGATGGCGTCACGCCGCAGGCGCCGGTGCTGGCGGTCAAGCTGCAGGAACTGTTCGGCCTGAGCGACACCCCGCGCATCGCCGATGGCCGCATCCCGCTGACGCTGCATCTGCTCTCCCCGGGCGGCCGCCCGCTGCAGGTCACCCAGGACCTGCGCAATTTCTGGGCGAACACCTACGCCGAGGTGAAGAAGGAAATGAAGGGGCGGTATCCCCGGCATCCGTGGCCGGACGATCCTTGGACGGCGAACGCAACACACCGCGCCAAGCCGCGCGGCACGTGAGCAGGCCGCCCATTCCTCACCCGATGCGCGCATTCATGGCTGTCACCTGACCATCGCCCGGCACGTGGCGCGCGCAGCGCGGGGAACCGGCTACAGTCGTGATCCGGCCGTAGCAAATGGATAACACGCCCTACACGGCCACCGCGCGACACTGGATCAGAACCTTTAGGCAAGGACCCCCCATGAGCAGATTGACTGTGATTACCGACCGCGCCCTCGAGCGTGCCCTGGACATTGCCAGCAGCGCTGGTGACGGCCTCAAGCATGCCGGCAGCAACCTGCGTCACTTCGGGCCGCAGGCGACCGACTGGATCAAGACCGGTGCCGCACTCGGCGCGGTCAAGACCGGCAGCAAGGTCGCCGCCAAGGTGGTGCGCCGCAATCCGGCCGTGACCATCGCCGCCGCCGCTGTCGGCGTGGGCCTGCTGGGCTATGCGCTGTACCGCAAGCAGCAGAAGAAGAAGCTCGCCAACGGTGGGGTGGTGAACGGCCAGGCGCAGCGCATCAGCGCCCGCAACCGCCGCAACGACACCGTGGTGGACGAAACCAGCGATATCGGCAGCGACGCCTGATCCGCTGACGCGTTACCGCACGTGCATCGAAACCGCCGGTCTCTGCCGGCGGTTTTTTATTATCCGATCTGCCGCCATTGGCCGGGTTGCAGATCGCCGATCGCATGCGCGCCCATCGAGATACGCACCAGGCGCAACGTGGGCAGGCCGACCGCCGCGGTCATGCGTCGCACCTGCCGGTTGCGGCCCTCGCGCAGCGTGATCGCCAGCCACGCATCGGGCACTGTCTTGCGGAAGCGCACCGGCGGCGTGCGCGGCCACAGTTCAGGTGGCGGCTCCAAGCGCTCGACACCGGCCGGCAATGTGGGGCCATCGTTGAGCAGCACGCCACGGCGCAGCGCCTGGAGCTGCGCATCGGTCACTGTGCCTTCCACCTGCACCCAATAGGTCTTGTCCGCCTTGTGCCGCGGATCGGTCAACTGGTGTGCCAGGCCGCCGTCATCAGTGAGCAACAGCAGGCCTTCGCTGTCGTAATCCAGCCGGCCAGCCGCGTATACCGCCGGTGGCAGCCCGAAACCGGCCAGGGTCGCGCGCGGCGGCTGGCTGCGGTCGGTGAACTGGCACAGCACGTTGAACGGTTTGTTGAAGGCGATCAGCATCGGGGCAACAGCGGCAGTGGGATGGCCCATTGTCCCATCCCCATGCCGTCGCCGCGATCCAGACGGCGTCAGCCGATGGTCTTCATCTCGACCAGGACGCGCAGGCCATGGCCCGCGCGCGGTGTCTTACTTGCCCGGCTTCACGAAGCGCAGCGTCATGCGGTCGCTTTCGCCGATCGCCTGGTACTTGGCCTCATCGGCCGCGTCATGCTGGTTGGTCGGCGGCAGCGTCCACACGCCGTTCGGATAATCCTTGGTGTCGCGCGGATTGGTGTTGATCTCGCTGCTGCCGGCCAGTTCGAAACCGGCGGCCTTGGCCATCGCGATCACCTGCTGCTGGCCCACGTAACCGGTCTTGTCGTCTGCCGGTACATCGGCCTTGGCACGGTGTTCCACCACGCCGAGCACGCCGCCCGGCTTGAGCACCGAGAAGAAGCCCTTGAACATGCCTTCGGCCTGCCCGCTGCTGCGCCAGTTATGCACGTTGCGGAAGGTCAGCACCACGTCCGCCGAGTTGGCCGGGCCGAACACCGGGGCCTTCGGGTCGTAAGCCACCACACGGCTCTTGCCGAACACGGCAGCGTTGCCGGCGAATTTCTTGTCCAGCCCATCGCGGCTGCGCTGCTGGTAGTCGCGGCCACGTCCCTCCGCCACGGCCATCGGGTCGACCACGGCGGCCACGTACTGGCCCTTGTCGTGCAGCAGCGGCGCCAGGATTTCCGAATACCAGCCGCTGCCCGGAGTGACTTCGATGACGGTCTGGCCCGGCGCGACACCGAAGAACGACAGCGTCTGCGCCGGATGGCGGTAGGCATCGCGTTTGACGTTGGCCGGATCGCGGCGATTGTCCTGCACGGCCTTCTGCACGGCCGGGGTGATCGCGACCTGCGCGTTCGGGCCGGCGGGCTTGATCGCCATCGCGGGCGCGGCAAGCATCAGGGTGGAGACAGTGAACAGGCAGGCACAGGTCAACGAACGGGCTTTCATCGGCGGGGCTTCCAGTAACGGGATGCGGCGAGACTAGCAGCCAAGCGTGCACAGGTGTTCACAAAGCGTTAGTGCGACGCAGCAATCCAGAACACTGTTTTGTGCCTGCTGCCGCAACGCTGTCACCCCCCCGGCCGTATCCTGTGGAAACGATTCCCAGGGAGAACATCACCCATGACTGCTACGCGCGAACTCGGTCGTTCCGGCCTCCATGTCGCCCCCATCGCCTTCGGCGGCAATGTCTTCGGCTGGAGTGCGGACGAGAAGACCTCCTTCGCCCTGCTCGATGCCCTCGTCGAGGCCGGCTTCAACCTGGTCGATACCGCCGATGTCTATTCGGCATGGGTGCCCGGTAACCAGGGGGGCGAGTCGGAAACCATTCTGGGCCGCTGGTTCAAGCACAGCGGCAAGCGCGACAAGGTGGTGCTGGCGACCAAGGTGGCCAAGTGGTCCGAACACCCGGGCCTGTCGGCCGACAACATCACCGCCGCCGTGGAGGATTCGCTGCGCCGCCTGCAGACCGACGTGATCGATCTGTACCAGGCGCACGAAGATGATGAATCCACCCCGCTGGAATCCACGCTGGCCGCCTTCGGTCGCCTGATCGAACAGGGCAAGGTGCGCGCGATCGGTGCCTCCAACTACAGCGCCGAGCGCCTGCGCGATGCCTTGAGGGTCTCGGCCGACTACAAACTGCCGCGCTATGAAACGCTGCAGCCGGAGTACAACCTGTACGACCGCGCCGGTTACGAAGCCGGGCTGGAAGCGGTAGTGCGCGAAGCGCAGCTCGGCGTGATCAGCTACTACTCGCTGGCCAGCGGCTTCCTCAGCGGCAAGTACCGCAGTGCCGCCGATGCGGGCAAGAGCAGCGCGCGCGGCCAGAGCGTGGTGGACAAGTACGTCAATCCGCGTGGCCTGCGCATCCTGGGCGCACTGGACGACATCGCCAGCACGCATGGCGTGAGCCCGTCGCAGATCGCGATCGCGTGGTTGATCGCCCGTCCAGGCATCACCGCGCCGATCGTCAGCGCCACCAGTGTCGAGCAGTTGCACGATGTGCTGGCCGCCGCGAAGGTCGCGCTGTCGGCGCAGGATGTGCAGCAGCTGGATGCGGCGAGCGCCGAACAGGCCTGAGCCCACCGCCATGTATGACGGACAGCCGCCGCAGGGCGGCTGTTTCCGTGTGGGGCGGGCGCTCGGTTTCCGGCCCGGCCGAGCGCCCTCGCCTTATCGGCTGGCCCGGCTGTCTTCGGCGACCAGCGCGTGGTGCAGGCTGACCCCGGCGCGCACGCCTTCGGCACTGGCCAGGCTGATGTTGCCGACCAGCGTTGCATCGCCTGCGGCGTAGATGCCGGGCACGCTGGTCTGCTTGCCCGGGTCGACCTGGACCAGCACGCCGATCGGGCTGTTCTCCAGCACGCAGCCCAGCTGTTCCACCAGGGGTGTCGCCATGTGCTGGCGCGCGGTGACGAACAGCGCGCGCAGTTCAACCCGGCGGCCATCGGCGAGCACGGCAGCGCTCAGCGCCGGTGCCTCGCCTTCGAGACCGATCACGGCCTCGTGCTCGATGCTGACCCCGCGGTGCTGCAGGGCAGCGCGTTCTTCCGGTGCCAGTGTCATGCCGTGCGCGAACAGGGTGACGTTGCCCCAGTCCGCGAGCAACGCGGCCATCGTCGCGGATTTCTCATGCCCGCCCAGCAGGCCGATCGCGCCGCCGCCGATTTCATAGCCATGGCAGTACGGGCAGTGCACCACGCTGTGGCCCCAGCGCTCGGCCAGGCCGGGCAGTTCGGGCAGTTCATCGGCGATGCCGGTGGCCAGCAGCAGCTTGCGCGTGGCCCAGGTGTCACCGTTCGCGGTGCCGACCACGAAACCATCCACGGTCGGCTCGGCCGTGCTGACCGTATCGTTGACCCAGCGCACCGTCGGGTAGTCCAACAGCTGCGCCTTGGCGTTGCGCAGCAGCTCGGCACCGGCGATGCCATCCTGGCCCAGCACGCCCTGGGAATGGGCGGCGAAGCGGTTGCGGGGCAGGCCGCTGTCGATCACCAGGATCTCGCGGCGCGCACGCGCCAGGATCAGGGCAGCGGACAGGCCGGCGAAGCTGCCGCCGACGACAATCGCATCAAACCTCATGGGGAACTCCTGCAGCATGGTGGGCCAGGTGGCGGGCGAATTCCTCGCCCAGCGTGGCCAGGGTGGTGTCACGCAGGCGGGCCTCGAGCAGCGCCTGGGCCTGGCGGTAACTGTCGTCCAGCGCCTCGTTGACCACGCGCTGCACCGGGCAGCCGCGCCCGGTCTCGCGCGCGCCGGTGTGCAGCAGGGCGGGCGCACCGATGGCGACATACACGTCGTGCAGGGTGATCTGCGCCGGCTCCCGGGCGAGTTGGGCGCCGCCCCCGTGGCCACGCACGGTGGTCACCAGACCGCCTTTGTTCAGGGCCGACAGCAGACGGCGGATCACCACGGGATGGGTCGGCAGGCAGGTGGCGAGCTGCTCGGAGGTGCGCGGACCGTCCTGGCCGACCAGATGGGCCATCACGTGCAAGGCGTCTGAGAACTGGTTGCTGGATTTCATGTAACTACATTAGTTACATATTGGTTGCGTGTCCAGTCCTGTTTCGTTCCATATGCGACCAAAATTAATCTACACGCCATCGTCACAACGTTTAATGGAACGGTAACCGTGATTGGCGTCGCACTTCAGCCTGCTTTAGGCAGACCGATACCGCATTGCCCTTCCCCACTTTTCATTTCCCATGACGTCCTCCGCACCGGCGCGTCCACGCGCCCTGAGTCTTCAATTCAAACTGCTGGGCGCGCTGTCGCTCGGCCTGGTCATCATCGTGCTGGCGGCCCTGGCCGGGCTGGGGTCGGCCTGGCGGAACCTGTCGGCCGAGGTGCCCGTCGAGGTCGCCCGCAAAGCGCAGGCCGAGCTGCTGCAGCGCGAGTTCCGGCTGCAGGTGCAGGAGTGGAAGAACGTCTTGATCCGGGGCGCCGATGAGGCGCTGCGCGAGCGCCACCTGGCGGCGTTCGATGCGGAAGGACGCCGCATTGAAGCCCTGGCCGGCACGCTGGCGACCAGCCGCGATGAACAGACACGCACGCTGGCCAACCGGTTCCTGGCCGAGCACCGCGCATTGGAGGCCCGCTACCGCGGCGCGTTGGAGGCATTCGCGGCCAGTGGCTATGACACCCAGGCCGGCGACGCGCTGGTGCGCGGCGCCGACCGCGCCGTGGGCGCCACGCTGGATGCCTTGGCCGCGCGCGCCAGCGAACGAGCCGAGTACGAGACCGGTGCAACGGCCGAGCGCGCCCGCGCCGCGCTGGTCGCCTCGGCCATGGTCACGGCGCTGGCGGCGCTGGTGCTGCTGGCCGTGCTCACCCTGTGGCTGCGGCGCGCGGTGATCGCCCCGGTGGTCGCGGTCGAAGCCGCAGCCCGCGCGGTGGCACGCGGCGATCTGGAGCATGTGGTGGTGGTGCGCAGCGGCGATGAGATCGGTCGCCTTGGCACCGCGATGCGCGAGGTTACCCAGACCCTGAAGGGCGTGCTGGCCGCGCAGGCGACGATGGCGCAGCGCCACGACGCCGGTGAGATCAGCTACCGCATGGACGCCACGGCATTCCCGGGCGGCTATGGGCAGATGGTCAGCGACACCAACACCCTGGTCGCCAACCACATCCAGGTGAAGCTGCGGGCGATCGAGATCATGGGCCACTACGCGGTCGGTGATCTATCGGTGGACATGGAACGCCTGCCCGGCGAGAAGGCGGTGATCACCCAGGCGCTGGATACCGCCAAGGCCAACCTCGGTGCCATCAATGCCGAGATCAAACGATTGGCGGCGGCAGCGGCCGTGGGCGATTTCAGCCAGCGCGGCGATGAGGCACGCTACCAGCACGACTTCGGCGAGATGGTCGGCGGTCTCAACCGCCTGATGCAGACCACCGAGCAGGATCTGGGCGAGGTCTCGCGCGTGCTGCAGGCGATCGCCGGGGGTGATCTCAGCGCGCGCATGCGCGGCGACTTCCACGGGGTGTTCGCGCGCATGCGCGATGACATGGCGCGTACCACCGGTCAGCTGACCACCATCGTCGGCGACATCAAGCACGCCGCGCAATCGATCCAGACCGCCGCCGGCGAGATCGCCGCGGGCAACAGCGACCTGTCGCGCCGTACCGAACAGCAGGCCGCCAACCTGGAAGAAACCGCCGCCTCGATGGAGGAACTCACCTCCACCGTGCGCCAGAACGCCGAGCACGCGCGCCAGGCCAACCAGCTTTCGCTCAACGCCGCCTCGGTCGCCTCGCAAGGCGGTGAGGTGGTCGGCCAGGTGGTCACGACGATGGGGGCGATCCAGGCCTCGTCGCGGCAGATCGCCGAGATCATCAGCGTCATCGACGGCATCGCGTTCCAGACCAACATCCTGGCGCTCAACGCTGCCGTGGAAGCGGCGCGCGCCGGCGAGCAGGGCCGCGGCTTTGCGGTGGTCGCCAGCGAAGTGCGCACGCTGGCGCAGCGCTCGGCCAGCGCGGCCAAGGAGATCAAGGGGCTGATCGATCAATCCGTCGCCGATGTCGACAGCGGTGCCGCGCTGGTGCAGCAGGCCGGGCAGACCATGGGCGAGATCGTCGGCAGTGTGCAGCGCGTCACCGACATCATGGCCGACATCGCAGCGGCCTCGCAGGAACAGTCCGCCGGGATCGAGCAGGTCAACCAGACCGTGGTGCAGATGGACGAGACCACGCAGCAGAACGCAGCGCTGGTGGAAGAAGCTTCGGCGGCAGCGCGCAGCATGGAAGAGCAGGCGCTGGCCCTGAACGCGGCGGTGGATGTGTTCGTGCTGGATGCCGGGCGCGGTGCGGTGACCGGATTGGCGCGCGCGGCGTGATGCAGCCGTAGTGCCGGCCGCTGGCCGGCAACCGCACGCAGTGGGCATCGCGAGGGAGCCGGCCAGCGGCCGGTACTACCGGACGTAAGGGGTACCCACCATGGCCTCGGCCAGGTGATCGAGGAAGGAGCTGATCCGCGCCGAGACCGCCGTGTTGCGGTAGTACACGGCGTGGATCGGCTGGCGGACCTCCACGGTGATATCCGGCAGCACCTGCACCAGGGCGCCGGCTTCGCGGTCACGGTGGGTCATGAAATCAGACAGGCTGACGATCCCGACCCCTTCCAGCGCCAGCCGGCGCAGTGTTTCGCCGCTGGAGACCGCCACCGCCGGGCGCACGTGCAGCAGCGCGTCGGTCGCGCCGGGCAGCGGCCAGTGGTTGAGCGAGTCAGGCTCGTTGAAGCCGAGCAGGGTGTGCTCGGTCAGTGCCGCCACGTCGCGCGGGGTGCCGTGCTGCTCCAGATACGCCGGGCTGGCCATCACGCGCAGCCGGCTGTGGGCCAGCGGCCGCGCATGCAGGGTGGAATCGGCCAATGGCCCGATACGGATGGCCACATCGGTGCGCCGCTCCAGCAGATCGATGTAGCGCTCGCTGCTGTTGAGCTCCAGCGCCACCTCGGGATAGCGCGCGCGGTAGCTGGCCACCAGCGGGGCGATCACGTGCAGGACGAACGGCATCGCCGCATCCACGCGCAGGCGCCCGGCCGGTCGCTGACGGCGTGCGGCGATCTGCTCTTCGGCCGCTTCCACCGAGGCCACGATCGCGCGGGCCTGGGCCAGGAAAGCGTCGCCCTCCTCGGTCAGCTGCAGGCGACGGGTCGTCCGCGTGAGCAGGGTGGTGCCGAGCTTTTCTTCCAGCCGACCCAGCGCGCGGCTGACCCCGGAGGTGGTCTGGCCCAGCTGTTCGGCGGCGGCGGTGATCGACCCGCTGTCGATCACGGCGATGAAGGCCTGCATTTCATCGAGGGTGGTTTTCATGGCGGCGGCCCGGCGGAGACGCTCCATTATTGACCATGGAGCAACAGTGATTGGCGTGAAGGCCGCTTTTTCCGCAAGAGTGCGGCGCGCAGACTGCGCAGCCTCACTCCCCACCGGTATCCGTCCATGTCCCGTGGTATCCCCTTGGCCTTGTTGGCGTTGACGCTGGGTGCGTACGCCATCGGCACGACTGAATTCGTCATCGTCGGCCTGATCCCGACGATCGCCGCCGACCTCGGCGTCACCCTGCCCTCGGCCGGCCTGCTGGTGTCGCTGTATGCGCTTGGCGTGGCGGTCGGTGCGCCGGTGCTCACCGCGCTGACCGGCCGGGTGCCACGCAAGACCCTGCTGGTCGCGCTGATGCTGCTGTTCACCCTCGGCAATGTGATCGCCTGGATGGCTCCGGGCTACGGCTCGCTGATCGTGGCGCGCGTGCTGACCGGCCTGGCGCACGGTGTGTTCTTCTCGATCGGCTCGATCATCGCCACCTCGGTGGTGCCCAAGGAAAAGGCCGCCAGCGCGATCGCGATCATGTTCACCGGCCTCACCGTGGCGCTGGTCACCGGCGTGCCGCTGGGCACCTTCATCGGCCAGCACCTGGGCTGGCGGGCCACCTTCCTGGCCGTGGCCGCGCTCGGCGTGATCGCGCTGATCGGCAGCCTGCTGTTCGTGCCGCGCAACCTGCAGCGCAGCGCGCCGGCCACGTTCGGCCAGCAGCTCGCCGTGCTCGCACAGCCGCGCCTGCTGCTGGTGTATGCGATCACCGCACTCGGCTACGGCGGCACCTTCCTCTCCTTCACCTACCTGGCCTCGATCCTGCAGGACGTGACCGGTTTCTCGGCCAATGCGGTCAGTGGCGTGCTGCTGGTCTACGGCGTGTCGGTGGCGATCGGCAACCTGTGGGGCGGCCGCCTGGCCGACCGCCGCGGCCCGATCCCGGCCCTGAAGCTGATCTTCGCGTTGCTGGCCGCCGTGCTGTTCTTGCTTACCTTCACCGCCTACAACACCTGGTTGGTGCTGCTGACCGTGCTCGCGCTGGGTGCGGTGGCGTTCGGCAACGTGCCGGGCCTGCAGGTGTACGTGGTCAAGCAGGCACAGCGGTTCGCCCCGCAGGCCGCCGACGTGGCGTCGGGCCTGAACATCGCCGCCTTCAACGTCGGCATCGCGCTCGGTGCTTCGCTGGGGGGCCTGGTGGTCGACCACTTCGGCCTGATGCATACCCCGTGGCTGGGCGCGCTGGTGGTGATGGGCGCCTTTGGCCTGACCGCGTTGAGCGGCCGCCTGGACCGCCGCGATGGGGTGGCCGACCGCGCCGAAGGCATCGCCGTGAGTGCGCATTGAGGGATCCCGGTCGCGGACCCGTGACAGCAGCCGACCAACGGTCGGCTCTACCTGACAGCCGACCAACGGTCGGCTCTACCGTCGCTTTACGGTGCACGGCGTAGCCTGCACCTCACCCCATGAAGGAGTTTCCATGAGCATTCCCGCCTTCGGCCTCGGCACCTTCCGCCTGAAGGGCCAGACCGTGATCGACTCGGTGCGCAACGCACTGGACGTCGGCTACCGCGCCATCGATACCGCGCAGATCTACGAGAACGAAGCCGAGGTCGGCCAGGCCATCGCCGAGTCCGGCGTGGCGCGCGAAGCTCTGTTCCTGACCACCAAGATCTGGATCGCCAACTTCCACCACGACGCGCTGCTGGAGAGCCTGCACGAGAGCCTGCGCAAGCTGCGCACCGACCACGTCGAGCTGACCTTGATCCACTGGCCGTCGCCGAAGGATGCGGTGCCGATGGCCGAGTATCTCGGTGCACTGGCCGAGGCCAAGTCGCAGGGCCTGACCCGCCAGATCGGCATCTCCAACTTCACCATCGCCCAGACCCGCCAGGCCATCGAGATCCTCGGTGCCGATGCAATCGCGACCAACCAGATCGAAGTCCACCCCTACCTGCAGAACCGCGCGCTGATCGCGTTCCTGAAGGAACAGGGCATCGCTGTCACCGCCTACATGAGCCTGGCCTACGGCGAAGTGCTCAAGGACCCGGTGATCCAGGCCATCGCCGCGCGCCACCAGGCCACCCCGGCCCAGGTCGCGTTGGCGTGGGCGCTGCAGCAGGGCTTTGCGGTGATTCCGTCCTCGACCAAGCGCGACAACCTGGCCGGCAACCTGTTGGCCGCCGATCTGCGCTTGAGCGATGAGGACATGGCGCAGATCGCCACGCTGGATCGCGGGCATCGCCTGGCGAACCCTGAGGCGATTGCGCCAGCCTGGGATTGACCGGTAGCGCCCGACCGTTGGTCGGGCGTGGTGGGCATGCCGACCAACGGTCGGCACCTACCCCTGCAACCACGCGCGCAGTGCCGCGCTGACCTCGTCGGGCTTCTCCATCGGGGCCAGATGGCCACAATCGGGCAGCGCCACCAGGGTTGAATCCGGCACCAGCGCATGCATCGCCTCGCTGATCGCCAGCGGGGTGATGCGGTCGTTCGCACCGCATACGATCAACAGCGGATCGCGGTATCCGGCCAGCACGTCATGGCCATCCACCCGGTCCAGTGCGCTCTGGCGCAGGAACACCTCCGCGCCCAGCCGCGCGGTCATGTCGCGTACGCGCTGCACCAGCACATCGTCATCCAGCCGCGAGGCATCGATGTAGCTGCGCATCAACGTGTCACCGAAGCCGTGGAATTTTCCGGGCAGCCGCACGCTTGCCTGCTGCGTCCTCCGTTGCGCGGCGCGCTCGGGCGAGTCGGCATGGATCGAGGTATCGATCAGGGCCAGCCGCAGCACCCGCTCCGGCGCGGTGCGCAGAATCTGCTGGGCGACGAAACCGCCGAGGGAGAACCCGGCCAGGGCAAAGCGCGCCGGTGCCTGCGCCAGCACGTCATCGACCACGGCCTGCATCGTCTCGCCGCGGGTCTGGTCGCCCACGATGCAGTCGGCGATATCGGACAGGTCGGCGATCTGCGCACGCCAGAGTTCAGCGTCGTTGAGCAGGCCGGGGAGCAGCAGCAGGGGGAGGCGGTCGGTCATCCCGTATTGTCGCCCCGCCCACGTGCACGCGCCGTACCGCGATCGGCTCAGTGCGTTGCAGGATCGGGCGCCTGCGGCACCTGTACGTCCTGCACCGGCAGGGTCACCACCATCACCGTCGAATCGTCCGGGTCGAGCCGGGTCTTGAAGCCCAGGCTCTGGCACATCGCCAGCATGGTGCTGTTCTCGCGCAGCACCTGGCCTTCGATGATGTTCAGGCCCAGCCATTGCGCGTACTCGATCATGATCGCCATCAACCGCCAACCGATGCCGTGGCCCTTGAGGTCGGAGCGGATCAGGATGCCGTACTCGCCACGGTCGTAGTCCGCATCGGCGTGCAGGCGCACCGCGCCGAGCATGTCGCCGCTGCGCGGGTCGATGGCCACCAGCGCGATGGAACGCGCGTAGTCGAGCTGGGTCAGGCGCGCGATGAACTCGTGGCTGAAGTGCTTCACCGACTGGAAGAAGCGCAGCCGCAGGTCGTCATCGGTGACGCGCGCGAAGAAGGCACGGAACAGCGCGTCGTCCTCGGGGCGGACCGGGCGTACAAAGGCGGGGGCGCCGTCGGACAGGGTGATGGTGCGCTCCCACTCCTTCGGGTACGGAAACACCGCGAAACGTGGGTGGCCGCGGCCCTTGTGCAGCTTGCGCGACGGTTCGATCGCCACGCGCGCATCGAGTGCGATCACCCCGTCGCGGTCGGCCAGCAGCGGATTGATGTCGAGCGTGCGGATCTCGGGGATGTCGGCGGCAAGCTGGGCGAGCTTGACCAGGATCAGCGCAACCGCGCGTTCGTCGGCGGCCGGAACATCGCGGTACGCCTTGAGGATGCGTGAGACCCGCGTGCGGCCGATCAGTTCATGCGACAGGCGCAGGTCCAGCGGTGGCAGGGCGATCGCCTTGTCGTCGATCACTTCGACCGCAGTGCCGCCACGGCCGAATACGATCACCGGGCCGAAGGTCGGGTCATCGGCAATACCCGCGATCAACTCGCGCGCCTTGGGCCGCACGATGGTCGGCTGCACCAGCACGCCATCGATACGCGCATCGGGCCGCTTTTCATGCGCGCGCGCGATGATCGAGGTCGCCGCCGCATGCACGGATTGCAGGGTACCGAGGTTCAGACGCACGCCGTCGACATCGGACTTGTGCGGGATGTCGGCCGAGAACACCTTGATCGCCACCGTGGCGCCCTGCTCCAGCAATGGCTGGGCCAGGTCCATCGCCTCGTGGGCATCACGGGCCTGCATCACCGGCGCGGACGGAATGCCGTAGGCGCTGAGCAGCTGGTGGGTGGCGATCGGGTCCAGCCACTGCTGGCCGGCGGCCAGTGCGGTCTCCACCAGCGCGCGCGCCCCGGCGGTATCGACCACGAAATCCTCGGGCAGGCTGGGCGGGGTTTCCATCAACGCGGCCTGCGCGTCGCGGTAGCGCACCAGATGCTGGAAGCCGCGCACGGCCTCCGCTTCGGTCGGGTAGGTCGGCACGCGCGCGGCATTGAGCGTGGCGGTGGCACGATCGTCGTTGCCCAGCCACACCGCGAACACCGGCTTGTCGCGGTGGTGGCGCGGGCGCAGGCCGAGCGTGCGGGTCAGGGCCTGCGCGGCATCGGCCGAGGAGGTGAACGCGGTCGGCACGTTGACCACCAGCACGGCGTCGTTCTCGGTATCGGACATCAGCGCTTCGATCGCCGCGGCGTAGCGGTCGCCATCGGCATCGACCACGATGTCGACCGGATTGCTGCGCGACCAGCCTTGCGGCAGCACCGCATCGAGCTGGGCGACGGTGGCCGGCGACAGCTCGGCCAGGCTGCCGCGCAGGGCCAGCAGCTGGTCCACCGCCAGCCGCCCCACCCCACCGCCGTTGCTCAGGATCGCCAGGCGACGGCCCGGGAAGGTGCCGAGCCGGCCCAGTGTTTCGGCCGCGGTGAACAGCTCATCCAGCGCGCTGACGCGCAGCAGGCCCGCACGGTTGAATGCCGCACCGTACACCGCATCGGCGCTGGCCAGCGCCTGCACGTGGGTATCGGCATCGGGATTGATGCGGATGTGGCGGCCGGATTTGACCACCACCACCGGCTTGGCGCGCGCAGCGGCACGCGCGGCGGACATGAACTTGCGCGCATCGCGGATGTGCTCGACGTACAGCAGGATCGCGCGGGTGCGGTAATCGGTGGCGAAGTAATCGAGCAGATCGCCGAAGTCGACATCCAGGGTGTCGCCGAGCGAGACCACAGCGGAGAAACCGACCGAGCGCGCCACGCCCCACTCCACCAGGGCCGCGGCAATCGCACTGGATTCGGAGATCAGGGCCAGATCGCCGGCCTGCGGGAAGTGCGCGGCGATGCTGGCGTTCAAGCGTGCATGCGGCGCGATCACGCCCAGGCAGTGCGGGCCGAGAATACGCAGGCCCTTGGGCCGGGCGGCGGCCTCCACCTGCGCGGCCAGCGAGCCCGGGCCTTCGCCCAGGTTGGCCGTCAGAATGATCGCCGCGCTGACACCGCGCTCGGCGGCCGTGGCCACCACCTGCGGCACGATGCTGGCCGGGGCGGTGATCACCACCAGCTCGGGCACCCAGTCCAGATCCTTGAGCCGCTTCACGGTGCGGATGCCGTCGATCTCGCTGTAACGCGGATTGATCCAGGCCACCTTGCCGGTGAAGCCGGTGCCGCGCAGATTGCGCATCACTGCGCGGCCAGCGGAGCGTTCACGTGGGCTGCCGCCGATCACGGCGACCGACTGCGGGCGGAAGACGGCTTGCAGGTGGTAGGTGCTCATGCGATCAGACAGTAACAGGGACGGGGGTGGTTATTAACCACCCCCCGTCCCTGTCAAAGGAGGGTGCCGCGCAGGATCATCGCGGCGATGCTGAAGTAGATGACCAGGCCGGTAACATCGACCAGCGTGGCCACGAACGGGGCCGAGGCGCTGGCCGGGTCGAAGCCCAGGCGCTTGAGGATGAAGGGCAGCATCGAGCCGGACAGCGAGCCGAAGGTGACGATGCCGACCAGGGCCGCGCCGATGGTCAGTGCCAGCAGCTGCCAGTGCTCGCCGTAGTCGTGCAGGCCCAGCAGCTGCCAGGACACGATGCGGATGATCGCCAGCACGCCCAGGATCGCGCCCAGGGTGATGCCGGTCGGCACCTCGCGCAGCGCCACCTTCCACCAGTCACGCAGGCGCAGCTCGCGCAGGGCCAGGCTGCGGATCAGCAGCGAAGTGGCCTGCGAGCCGGAGTTGCCGCCCGAGCTCATGATCAGCGGGATGAACAGCGTCAGCACCACCGCGCGTGCCAGCTCGTCCTCGTAGTGCTGCATCGCGCTGGCGGTCAACATTTCGCCGAGGAACAGCACGCTGAGCCAGCCGGCCCGCTTGCGCAGCATCTCGAAGAAGCCGATCTGCATGTACGGCTTTTCCAGCGCCTCCATACCGCCGAACTTGTGCACGTCCTCGGTGGATTCTTCGATCAGGGCATCGAGGATGTCATCCACCGTAACGATGCCAAGCACATGGTGCTGCGCGTCGACCACCGGAATCGCGAGCAGGTCGTGGCGGCGGATCAGCTGCGCCACCTCTTCCTGATCCAGCTGCACCTCCACCGTTACCGGCGGGTTGACCTGGGCAACGTCGAGGATGGGTTCCTCGGGCAGCCCGGTGATCAGCCGGCGCATGGTCACCACCTGCACCAGCGCGCGGGTGTGCGGGTCCAGCACATAGATCGCGTAGACGGTCTCGCGGGTGCGCTCGACCTCGCGGATGTGCTGCAGGGTGCGGCCGACCGTCCAGTCCGAGGGCACGCTGACGAACTCGGTGGTCATCAGCGCGCCGGCGGTGTGCGCCGGGTAGCTCAGTAACTGCTGGATCGCCTTGCGCGCCTCCGGGCTGAGCAGCGGGATCAGGCGCGCGCGTTCGTCCTCGTCCAGCTCGTGGACGATATCGGTGGCGCGGTCATCGGCCATCAGCCCGAGCAGGGCGGCGGCGCGGGCCACCGGCATGGCCGCCACGAGATCGCCGCCGCGGTTGAGCTCGGGCTGCTCGAGCATCTTCACCGCGCGCGGCAACGGCAACGCGGCCAGCGTGTCGGCGGCGCGCGACAGGCTCAGCGTGTTGAGGAATTCCACCGCATCGGCGGTGTTGAAATTATCGAGGGGTGCGCTCAACGAGGCGGCATCGGCCACCGGGCGCAGCAGGTCTTTCTGGTTCATCGTATTCGCCTGTGGGTATCGCATTGCGCGACGCCAACGCTGGCGAACCGACCCGTGTCAGGCGGTCGCCATCGCTGGCGTCGAGCAAGGTCGACTTCTACTGTCGCTGGACATGGGTTGGGGACTCCGGAAGGGTTTACTGCCGACGGCGGACGCCAGCAGCGGCGGGCAGTCTGGACCCGGGTGTGACGCAGGTCAACCCTTGTGCGGGACGCCGTTCCGGTGGGAGTCGCCTTCCGCACCCATCGCGGTCGCATAATGGCGCGTGGCCCCGGCCACAGGCCCCGGTCCGCCCGGGGAGGCTTTCCACCCGCACGGCACACGACCCCATGAGCAGGTTCCCCCATGCATAGCGGCGCGCTCGAGCTGGCCCTGGTGCTGCTGCTGGCCGCGGTGATCGCGGTGCCGGTGTTCAAAAAACTCGGCCTGGGCGCGGTGCTTGGCTATCTGGCGGCTGGCGTGGTGCTCGGCCCGGATGGCCTGGGTTTCGTGCAGGACGCCGACCGCATCCTCAGCGCCGCCGAGATCGGCGTGGTGATGCTGCTGTTCGTGATCGGCCTGGAGCTGTCGCCCGCCCGCCTGAAGGTGATGCGCCGCTCGGTGTTCGGTGCCGGCGCACTGCAGGTCGCGCTGAGTGCCCTCGTGCTGGGCAGCCTGCTGATGCTGGATCACTTCCAGTGGAAGAGCGCGTTGATCGTCGGCATCGCGCTGGCACTGTCCTCCACGGCGGTCGGGCTGCAGCTGCTGTCCGAACACAAAGCGATCAACAGCGATTACGGGCGCCTGGGCTTCGCCATCCTGCTCTTCCAGGATCTGATCGCGATCCCGTTGCTGGCGGCGATTCCGCTGCTCGGCGGTGCGCGCAACGACACTCTGCAGTGGAACGACGTGGCGATCGCGATCGGCGCGCTGGCGGTGGTGATCCTGTGCGGACGGCCGGTGCTGCGCCGGCTGTTCAACATCATCGCGCGCACGCGCAGCCCGGAGGTGTTCACCGCCACCGCGCTGCTGGTCGTGCTCGGCACCGCATGGTTCATGCAGGAGGCCGGGCTGAGCCCGAGCCTGGGCGCGTTCCTGGCCGGTGTGCTGTTGTCCGATTCGGAATTCCGCCACGAGCTGGAATCGCAGATCGAACCGTTCAAGGGCCTGCTGCTCGGCCTGTTCTTCATCGCCGTGGGCATGGGCATCGACCTGGACCGCATCGTCGCCGAGCCGATGATGATCGCCGCCGGCGTGGCGATCCTGCTGGTGGTCAAGTTCGGCCTGCTGTTCGGCATCGGCAAGCTGGCCAAGCTGCGCACGCGCCACGCGGTGCTGCTGGGCAGCGTGCTGTGGCTGGGCGGCGAGTTCGCCTTCGTGGTGTTCAACGAAGCCCAGCGCGCGCACCTGCTTGGCAGTGCCAACCATGATCGGCTGGTGGCGATTGTCGGCCTGTCGATGGCGATCACGCCGCTGTTGATGATCGGCCTGATCCGCCTGCTGGGCCGCGATGACGGTCCCAAGGCGCCGGCCCAGCCCGCCGACAAGGTCGACATCACCGATGTACAGCCGCAGGTGATGATCGCCGGCATGGGCCGCTTCGGCCAGGTGGTGGCGCGCCTGCTGACCGCGCAGAAGATCCCGTTCGTGGCGCTGGAGTCCAATCCGGATACGGTCTCGGACCTGCGCCGCTTCGGCAACAAACTCTATTACGGCGACCCGACCCGGCCGGAGATGCTGCGCGCCGCCGGCGGCGAGCACATCCGCGTCTACGTGGTCACACTGGATGATCCGGACGCCAACATGCGGGCCACGCGGCTGATCCGGCGCATGTATCCCAATGCGGTGGTGCTGGTGCGCGCACGCAACCGCCAGCATGCGTGGCGGCTGATGGACATGTCCGCCGAGCCGTTCCGCGAGGTGTTCGGCACCAGCCTGGAACTGAGCGAACGGATGCTGATCGCGCTCGGCATGTCGGTGGAGACCGCACGCAGCCATGTGCAGCGCTTCCGCGAGCATGACGAGAAGCTGCTGCGCGATCAGTACCTTGTCTACGACGACGAAGCGGCGGTGATCCAGACCTCGCGCGATGCGCGCGCGGACCTGATGCATCTGTTCGAGGCGGATGCGGAGAGTGATGGGAACGGTGTGGACGGCAACCCGCCGCGTTGATGAACCTGCAGGTGCACCTGCCCGTGCCTCATTGAGCGCTGCCGGCCAGCGGCCGGCACTACCAGGCGGGGCTCAGCCGTTATCGCGCAGGAACCGGGCCATCGAGGACACGCCCGGTACCAGCGGTTCGAATTCGCCGGCGACGTCGATGAAACCACGCATCACCGCGATCTCGCGCGGGCTGCGGTTGAGTGCGTCGCGCACGTCCGGGTCGGCGCCGGCACGCAGCAGGCGCTGCACCAGCAGCGGTAGGCCGTGCAGGGCCGCCAGATGCAGCGGGCCGAAGCCACGCGGATCCCGCACGTCCAGCGAGACCTCTTCGTCCAGCAGGCGCTCCACCGCGGCGAGCACGATCTGCTCGTCGCAGGCGGTGCCCGGTTCGGCGCGGGCGCCGAGCAGCAGCAGCAACGGCGTGACCGAGCCGGCGGCAGCCTGGTCCGGTTCGGCGCCGGCCAGCAGCAGGGTGTCGAGCAGGGCCAGCAGACGCGAGCGGTCGCGCGCACTGAAACCGTATAGCGCGGCGCAGTGCAGCGGGCCGAGCTGCTGGGCATCGCCCGCATGGACGTTGGCACCGGCGGTGAGCAGACGCGAAACAATGTCCGGCAGGCCCAGCGCCGAGGCCAGCATCAGCACGGTGACCCCGCCCGGCAGGCGGTATTCCAGTTCGGCACCGGCATCGAGCAGGGCCGAGACGATATCGATCTGGCGCATGCTGACCGCCGCCGACAGCGGCGTCGCACCGCTGGCCGCGGCGTGCTGCGGATTCGCACCACGGGTGAGCAGCAGGTCGACCACGGCCAGGTGCCCGCCACCGGCGGCACGCAGCAGCGCGGTGCAGCCTTGGGCGTCGACCACATCCACGGCGAAACCGAGATCGATCAGGCGACGCACGGCATCGGCGTCACCGGCCATCGCGGCCGCCGGCAGGTCGCCGTCGCGCAACGCGCGGCGCGGCAGCGGCCACACCCGCCAGTCCAGCCAGTCGGCCAGATCGCGGCGGCCGATCGACAGCGCCACGCCCAGCGGGGTCTGGCCGTCGGCGGCGCGGGCTTCGGGTGAGGCGCCCTGCTGCACCAGCAGCTTGATCGAGCCTTCGCGCGCGAGCGCGGTGGCCAGATGCAGGGCGGTCATGCCATGGCTGTCGCGCGCTTCGCGGTCCACGCCTTGAGTGAGCAGCGCCTGCTGCAGCCGCAGCCAGCCCAGCCGCACGGCCAGCGACAGCGGCGGATCGCCGGCCGGCGATGGCGCGAACGGATCCGCGCCGCGTTCCAGCAGTTCAAGTGCAAGCTGTTCCAGCCCGCGTGAGGCGTGGTCGTGCTGGGCGCAGGCGCTCAGCAGACGCGCCAGGCCACCGCGACCGGCCGGGGACACGCCACGGCGCAGCAGCACCTGCAGCGCCGGCACCGCGTCGATGCCCCGCGCCAGCAGCGCGAACATCGGGGTATCACCGCACGCATCCAGCACTTCCGGCGCCGCGCCGTGCGCGAGCAGCCAGTCCAGCGCCTGCGGATCCAGCGCCAGTTCGGCGTCGTGCAGCAGCGCACCCAGTTCCTCCGGCGCGCACAGGCGGGCCAGCGCGGCCATGCCCTCCACGTTGCCGAAGCTCAGCGCTTCACGCAGCAGTTCCAGTGGCGGACGGTCCGGCAGCGAGGGCGAGGCCGTGTCCCCGTCGCCGGACATCACCAGCCCATCGCTGACCGCGGACGGCAGCGGATAGGCGGGATCCAGCAGCGAGACGATCGCCCAGCGCCCGGCACCGGCGGCGATATCCACGGCACGGCGGCCCTGCGGGTCGGCCACGTCCACGGCGATGCCCAGATCACGCAGGCGGCGCACCAGCAGTGGCGAGACGTTGTCGGCCATGCAGGCCAGCAGCACCGCGTTGCGGCCTTCGCCATCAACCGCATTGAGATCGGGGTGGTGCGGCAGCAGGTGTTCGACCACGCCGGCCCGACCACCGCGCGCGGCTTCGAGCCACGGCGTGCGCGCCAGTCCGTCGCGGGCTTCCAGATTGGCGCCGGCGGCGAGCAGCACATCGATGATGTCGACATGGCCGGCCAACGCGGCTTCGTGCAGCGCGCTGCGGCGCTGGCGGTCACGCGCATCGGCGCGGGCCTTGTGCTTGAGCAGCAGCTGCACACCGGCGGGATCGTCTTCTTCGGTGCCCGCGGCCGCCAGCAGCACGGGCGTTCCCTCGGCCGGCTCGGTCTTGGCCCCGCGTTCCAGCAGGAACTTGGCCAGGCGCCAGTTGCCCACCTGGCAGGCCACCGCCAGCGGTGACCAGCCATCGTCGTTCAGCGCGTCCACTTCGGCAGCGGCGTCGCGCAGCAACGCGGCGACGCCGGGATCGGAGCTGCGCGCGGCGTGGTGCAGGGGGGTGTTGCCTTCGCTGTCCACTGCACGCGGGTCGGCGCCGTTGGCGAGCAGGGTCATCACCGCCTCGGGGCGGCCATGCCAGCTGTCGCGGGTGGCGGCCAGCAGCGGGGTCATGCCGCGGTGCGGCGCATTGACCCCGACGCCGCGGGCAATCAGTTCACGCAGCAGCCGCAGGTCAGGCAGCACCGCGGCGAGCACCGCCAGGCTGCGCTGGTCGCGCCAGGCCGGGTCGGGCAGGCCGTGCGGATCGGCGCCGGCCTGCAGCAGCTGCAGGGCGCGGTCGACCCGGCCGCTGCGCGCGGCGTCATACAGCGCCGGCTGTTGTTCGTGCAGGCCGATCGATTCGAGCGGCTTGGGCTCGGGGTATGGCTCGGCAAAGGGATCGGCGCGGTCGCCGCGCGTCTCGGCCGGCACCGGCGCACCCAGGCTCGTCGCCGGCGCGATCGCCTGCAGCAGCACGTGCGCCAAGGGCGAGAGCAGCACGACCGCAGCGGCGATCGGCCAATGCAGCGCGTCCGACACCAGGCCCGGCCACGCCGGCAGCACCACCAGCGCGCACACCAGCACCACCAGTGCGGCCACGGCCAAGCCGCGCCAGGCGGTCAGGTCGCGTCCGGCCAGGGTCTGCCAATGCCGGGCCAGACTGCCCTCGCTGCGTTCCACGTCATTCCACAACGGCCAGGTTCGCCAGACCCCGAGCAGCGCGGCACTGACCGCCACGCTCAGGCCAAGCACGGCGGCCAGGCTGCCGCTGTCGTGCAGTGCGTTCAGCGGCCAGGCCACCAGCAGGGTCAGCAGCAGCGGGCCAAGGGACCACAGCGCCAACAGCGCGGGCGCGTCGTGGCGGGCCACTTGGGGCAATGGCTGCAGCGGGCGCGTCCGGCGCCACCACGATACCGCCAGCGCGAACGCCGGCTGGGCCAGCGCGGCGCACACCGCACCGGGCACGCCACCGACGGCCGCGGCCAGGGCCAGCAGCACACCGAGCGCGGCAGCGGAGGCAACAGCGCGAGGGCGTTGGGAGTCAGTCATTGCGTCGCGGGAACCGGACCGGCGCCAACGGGGGCGGCGGCAGCTGCAGGTGGAATCCACGCTCGGTCAGGTTCTGGCGCACTTGTGCGGCATCGACCTGGGCAAGGCGACGGTCGGGAGTCAGGGCCACTTCGAGAACGAACTGGAACGGCGCCAGCGAGGCCTTTACCGCGTCAGGGATGACCGAGAAGTCATCACGAACGGCGAGATAGACGAAGCTGTCCTGCTTGCGTTGGCTTTTATAGACGTAGGCTTGCATGCCGCAGGGCTTTGCCCAGGGTAGTGAATGACAATGATTGTGGAGGAAAGCCGGCACAGGTGAAAGCCGCGTGCACTGTCCACCGTCGGTTTTCCGTCGCGCGACAGCGTCAGGTTCATCAATGTCGCGATGTCGTTCAGCTGGGCGCCGCTGCAGTCTGCCCGCGCCGCCGTGATGAATGCGTATCTGCGGCGGCCTGGGCAGGGGGCAGCCGACCACCGCCGGGTGAGGCGGTGGCCGTGTCTGCTTACTTCACCTTGGCGTAGGTGCCCTTCAGTGCCACGCCGGCCAGGATCGCGCCCGCATAGCATTCGTAGTTGGTGGTGCTCTTGAACTCGTTCTTCTTGTAATAGCTGACGATGTCGACCACCGCATTGGCACCGCGCGACTTGGCACCGTCCTGCAGCGCGCGCAGCGCCGACAGGGCCACCCAGCGGCAAGCGTCGGCATCGCTCTTGTTGGCGGCGTTGGTCTTCTTGTTGGTCACATCCTCGCCCAGGCGCTGCAGCACGCTGACTTTCTCGCCGGCCAGATAGAACTTCACGCTGCCGTCGATGCCGACGTTGCGGGCTTCGGCGGAATTGACCAGCTCATGCAGCGACTGCTCCACGCGGGTATCGCGGGCCTGGGCGGTGCCGGCGACGGCGAGCAGGGCGGTGGCGGCCATCAGGGCAAAACGACGCATTCAACTTTCTCCTTGTTGGTGGGACGCGAGGGGTCTACGGAAACGGCCGGCCCGCACGGCAGGCCGGAAACAGCGGTCAGTCCTGCCAGCGGCGGAAGATCAACGAGGTGTTGATGCCACCGAAGGCGAAGTTGTTGCTCATGACGTAGTCGGTCTGCAACGCGCGGCCTTCGCCATCGATGTAATCCAGCACGCCGCAGCGCGGATCGACCTCGTGCAGATTCAGGGTCGGGGCGAACCAGCCGTCACGCATCATCTCGATGCTCAGCCAGGCCTCGAACGCGCCGCAGGCACCGAGCATGTGGCCGACGTAGCTCTTGAGCGAACTGATCGGCATGCCCGGGCCGAACACCTGGTGGGTGGCCTGGGTTTCGGCGATGTCGCCGTGCTCGGTGGCGGTACCGTGCGCGTTGACGTAGCCGATCCGATCGGCGGCCAGGTCGGCGTCTTCCAATGCCAGCCGCATCGCCTGGGCCATGGTGCCGGCGCTGGGCTGGGTGACGTGCTGGCCGTCGCTGTTGGTGCCGTAGCCGACCACTTCGGCCAGGATCGTGGCACCACGCGCCTGTGCATGCTCCAGCTCTTCCAGGATCAGCGTGCAGGCGCCCTCGCCCAGCACCAGGCCATCGCGGTGCGCATCGAACGGGCTGGGCGTGGTCTGCGGCGCGTCATTGCGCACGCTGGTGGCGAACAGGGTGTCGAACACCGCCGCGGCGGTGGCATCAAGCTGCTCGGCACCACCGGTGACCATCACCGTCTGCTTGCCGCTGCGGATCGCTTCATAGCCCGAACCCACGCCCTGGCTGCCCGAGGTACAGGCGCTGGAGGTGGTGTAGACGCGGCCGGACAAGCCGAAGAACACGCCGATGTTCACCGGCGAGGTGTGGCTCATCATCTTCAGGTAGGTGGTGGCGCTGATGCCTTCGGTGGTGTGCTCATGGAGCATGCGGCCGAACTCGGCGGTGGCCTCGTGGCTGCCCGAGGACGAGCCGTAGGCCACGCCGGCCATGCCACTGCGCAGCACAGGGTGGCCGACCAGGCCGGCTGCCTCCAGCGCCAGCTCGGTGGCACGCACCGACATCACCGCCACCTTGCCCATGCTGCGGGTGGTCTTGCGGTTGTAGTTGGCCGGGAGCTCGAAATCCTCGGCTGGCGCGGCCAGGCGGGTATTGAGGCCATCAAACACTTCCCACTCGGGGATGTAGCGCACCGCGTTGGTCCGCGCCTGCAGGCGCGCGCGGATGCTCGCCCAATCCTGCCCGAGCGGGCTGATGGCAGCGGCGCCGGTCACCACCACGCGACGATCGGAGCCGGCCATCAGACCATGCCTCCGTTGACCGAGATCACCTGGCGGGTGATGTAGCCGGCCGACTCGGAGAGCAGGAAGGACACGGCCGCAGCGACCTCTTCCGGCTGGCCCAGGCGGTTGGCGGGAATCAGCTTGAGCGCGTGCTCGACGACTTCTTCATTGACCATCTCGGTCTCGATCAGCCCGGGGGCCACGCAGTTGACGGTGATCGCGCGGCTGGCCAGCTCCAGCGCCAGCGCCTTGGTGGCGCCGATGATGCCGGCTTTGGCCGCACTGTAGTTGGTCTGGCCGCGGTTGCCGACCAGGCCGGACACCGAGGACAAGGTCACGATGCGGCCCGGTTTGCGCCGGCGCACCAACGGCATCACCAGTGGGTGCAGCACGTTGTAGAAGCTGTCCAGGTTGGTGTGGATGACCGCATCCCAATCCTCGGCCGGCATCGCCGGGAAGGCACCGTCGCGGGCGATGCCGGCATTGCAGACCACCCCGTAATAGGTGCCGTGCTCGGCGATGTCCGCTTCCAGCGCGGTGCGCGCGGCATCGCGGTCGGCCACATCGAACATCAGCACCCGGGCCTGCCGGCCCAGCGCCTGGATCTCGGTCACCACGGCCTGTGCGTCTTCGATGCGGCTGCGGCAATGCACCACCACGTCGAAGCCGTCGCGCGCGCAACGCAGCGCCACGGCACGGCCGATGCCACGGCTGGCGCCGGTCACCAGCACGGTCAAATTCCCTGTCATGCCTCTCCACTCTCCAGATAAGCCGCTGCATCCGTGGGTTGGAACACGGAAACGTTGGCAACTGCCACTTCGATATCGTCCGCCAGGATCCGGCAGGCGAACATGCCCAGGCCATTCTCGCCCAACAGCTCGCAGTTCGCCTCCACCCGCAGGCAGCTCCCGGCGGCAAAGTATGGCCGGTGGGCGGTGTAACGACGGCTGCCGAGCAGGAAGCCGATCGAGGGTTCCGCACCGGTCTGCCAGGCGCGGCACCCGGCCCAGGCGGCGATCGCCTGGGCCATGTATTCGACCCCGACCCAGGCGGGCACGCCGTCGGGGGTGCAGAACAGACCCTGCGTCGGGACGTCCACCTCGACCGCGATGGATTCGTCCTGCCAGGCCACCACGCGGTGGATCAGGCGCATGCTGTCGCGGTGCGGAAGCACGGCGTCGATGTCGGGGGGCAGCGGCATGCTCATCCCTTGGCCAGTGCCAGCACGGCATTGCTGCCGCCAAAGGCAAATGAGTGACTGAGCACGTGCTGCAGCGGCTGCGCGGCATGCGTCCCCGGCGCCACCAGCGCCAGTGCCGGCAAGGCGTCATCGGCCTGTCCATCCCACCAGTGGGTGGGCAACTGCTGGTCGGGGTTGTCGGCCAGCGTCATCCAGCACAGCGCCGCTTCGATCGCGCCGGAGGCACCCAGCGTGTGCCCGGTCAGCGGCTTGGTTGAGCTGGCCGGCACCTGCGTGCCAAGCACGGCGGCGACCGCCTGGCTTTCCATCGCATCGTTGTGGCCGGTGGCGGTGCCGTGCAGGTTCACGTAGTCGATCTGCGCGGGCGTCAGGCCGGCCCGGTCCAGCGCCTGCTGCATCGCATCGATCGCCCCGCGTGCCTGCGGATCCGGCGCGGACATGTGGTGCGCATCGGAGGATTCCCCCCAGCCGGAGAGCCGCACCGGGCCCGGCTCGCGGGTCATCAGGAACAGCGCCGCGCCCTCACCGATGTTGATGCCGTTGCGGTTGACGGAGAACGGATTGCAGCGCGCCGCCGAGACCGACTCCAATGCGCTGAACCCGGCCACGGTGAACCGGCACATCGAATCGGCGCCACCGGCCACCACGGCATCGACCACGCCGGCCTGCAGCAGGCGCGCGGCCGACATCAGCGCCTTGGCGCTGGACGAGCATGCGGTGGAGATCGTCCACGCCGGGCCGGTGCTGCCGATCCGCTCGCGCACGAAGCGCGCGGCGGTGCCCATTTCCTGCTGGGCGTAATGGAAATCGGCCGGCCACACACCATCGCGGTGATGCGTACGCAGTGCATTCTCCGATTCGCCGATGCCCGAGGTGCTGGTGCCGATGATCACCGCCACGCGATCGGCACCGAAACGGGCCACGGCGGCAGCGATGCCCTCGCGGATCTGCTCCAGTGCGGCCTCCAGCAGGCCGTTGTTGCGGCCACGCAGGGCCACCGGCAAGGCGGCCAGGTCCGGCAGCGGCGCATGCACTTCGCCCAGCGCCAGCGTGCGCCCGGGGAGGATCTCAGCGTTGTCGCGCAAACCACCGGGCTGCGCCGCGAACAGGCCGTCGCGCACCTGGGCGCGGTCGGCACCCAGCGCGCAGATCACCCCCAGCTCGTTCAGATAGACCGCGCTACTGCTCACTCTTGGCCCTGCCCCATGTCCATCGATTCGATCACCAGTTCATAGCCCTCGGCCAGGTTGCGCAGGCGCACGCGGCCGTCGGGGAGGCTGTCGCGCACCAGCCAGGGTTTGCCGCCCTGCTCCAGGCTGCGCACGCCATCGGTCTCCTGCAGGGTCCAGCCGGCGGGCAGCGCGGCACGGATCGCCGCCGCCGGCCACAACGCGAACTGCAGGTCGTCCAGCACGCGCTCGCCGCGCACCTGCGGCGGCAGCCAGGGGGCACGGGTCTGTTCAAGATGCTGCCCGTCCCAGACCATGCGCACGCCGGTCTGGCCCATCGCCTGCACCGCCAGCCGCACCTGCTCGGCATCCACTTCCAGCAGCGCATCCAGCTCTCGCTGGTGGCTGCCGAAGCGGAACTGCAGGCGCTGCTGCAGCTGCACCGGTTGCGGCAATGCCGACGGCGCCAGCTGCAGCGTGGGCAGCTGCACCAGCGGTGTGGGCATGCGGGTACTGGCACACGCGGCCAGCAGCAGGCTCAGCAACAGGGTCAGGATCAGGCGCTGCACAGTTCCTCCAGCACGCGCAGGCGCCGGCCGCTGGCATCGGCAACATACGGGTTCTGCGTGTCCCAGGCGTAGCCGGCCAGGATCGAGGAGATCATGCGGCGCACCTCCGGCTGCGGATCGGGATGGTAGATGATCTTCTGGAAGCCACCGGCGTACCAGGCTTCGACAAAGCGACGGAAGGTCTTCACCCCGGCGCGCAGCGGCACCGAGAACGCCTGCTCCCAATCCACCGTCTCACCGGCATGCTCGCGCGCCAGGCACTCGCTGGCCAGCTGCGCCGACTTGAAGGCAATGGTCACGCCCGAGGAGAACACCGGGTCCAGGAACTCGCCGGCATTGCCCAGCAGCGCATAGCCCTCGCCCCACAACGAGGAGACGTTGGCCGAGTACCCGGTGATGGTGCGCACCGGCAGCACCGCCCATTCGGCGTTGCTGAGCAGGCGGGTCAGGTTCGGGTCTTCGCCGACGATGGCCTGCAGCTTCTCCAGATCGGTACCGGGGTAGCGCTCGAAGAAACTCGGCTCGGCGACCACGCCCAGCGAGCAGCACCCATTGGAGAACGGAATCGTCCAGTACCACACGTCCACGTGCTCGGGATGGGTGGTGATCAGGATCTTGTTGCGGTCAAACCCCGCGCCGGCCGGAATGTGGTCACGCACGTGGCAGAAGATCGCGCCGCGCACCGGGAAGTTCGACGGCGACTCCAGCTTCAGCAGGCGCGGCAGCAGCCGGGCGAAACCGCTGGCGTCGAGGATGAAACCGGCCTCGATGGTGTACTCGCTGCCATCCGGGCGGCGCACCTGCACCTGTGCCGGGCGGCCGGGCTGCACCGAGAGCACTTCATCGCCGAAGCGCAGCGTGGCACCCATGCGCTCGGCACCGCGCGCCAGCACATCATCGAAGTCGGCGCGCTGCACCTGGTAGGTGGTGCCCCAGCCCGGCGAGAACTTGTCGCGGAAGTCGAACTCGGTGGTCGCTTCGCCGCGCACGAACGCGGCACCGTTCTTGTACTGGAACCCGGCCTGCACCACATCCTGCAGCAGCCCGGCGGCCTCGATGTACTCCATGCTCTGCGGCAGCAGGCTCTCGCCGATCGAGAAGCGCGGAAACTGCTGGCGCTCCAGGATCAGCACCTGGCGGCCCTGCCTGCGCAGCATCGCGGCGGCCACGGAGCCGGCCGGGCCGGCGCCGATGACCAGGATTTCAGTACGTTCCACCTGCGGGTTCATCGATACATCCTTGATCAGTGCATGAAAGGAAAAACGCGGTCGCTCAGTGCGGGGCGTCGTGCGGTGGTGGGCGGAACAGCGGCGAAATCAGCCAGACCAGGCCGATGCCGAACAACAGGGTCAGACCGAACGCGCGCAGCGCCGGCGTGGCCGACAGCCCGAGCAGGCCGAACGACAGCCAGGTACTGGCCGCGCCGACGCACACGGCCAGCCAGGCACTGGCATCGCCGCGGTGCTCGATCAGGAAGATGCCGTAGTCGATGCCCATGCCCAGCAGCAGCATGAGCGCGAGCACGTTGAACAGCTGCAGCGGTTGCCCGAACAGGCCCAGCAGGGCCAGCGTCAGCGCACCGGCAACCAGGGTCGGGGCGAGCACGCGCCAGGCCTGCCCGCGGTAGCGCCAGTACAGCACCGCGAACACCAGCGCGATGCCGATCAGCAGCAAGCCGCTCATCAGCTTGCGATAGTGCTTGAGCAGCTGCGAGAAATCGGCGGTACGGTCGACCCAGCGCACCCCATCAATGCCCTTGGCCTGTGCTTCCAGCACAGCCAGTGCATCGGCGCGGGAGAGGTCATCGACCATCACCACCGAGGCCACGCCCTGCCCGACCGTCCCCAGCCACAGGTGGCGGAACGGCATCGCCGCCGGCGATGCGAGGAAGGCCTCGGCCTGCAGATCCTGCGCGGCATAGGCCGGGCGCAGCAATGGCTCGCCCACGGCCTCTCCGACCCGGGCCAGCACCTGCGGCTCGACCTTGGCCGTCAGCGCGGCATCAGCATGCTGGCGCTTCTGCGAAGGCAGCCAATCGCTGATCGCGCGGTAGCCGCCGATCTGCTTGTCTGCTTCCAGCACGCGCAGGCGGTCGATCAGCGCTTCTTCGCGCTCGAGCACCTGCTCGGCGGTATCACCCTGGACCAGATAGAACTGCGCCGGGCTGGGCATGCCCAGCATCTGGCTGATGCGGATCTGCTGGGCGATCAGCTCCGGTGGCGACGACTGCAGGCTGCGCAGGTCATCGTTGGTCTGCAGGCGCGCGATGCCGATCGCCGAGAGCAGCGTCACCACGCCCAGGAACATCGCCGCCTTGCGCCCATGCAGGCGCGGCCAGCGCTCCAGCGTGGCGCCGAGCCAGCGGGCGAAGCCGGTACGACGGATTTCGCCGCCATCCAGCCACGGGAACCAGAAGATCACGGTCAGGAAGGCGGCGGCCAGGCCCACCACCGAGAACAGCGCCATCTGGCGCAGCCCCGGGAACGGGGCCAGCCCCAGCGCGAGATACGCCAGCGCGCTGGTCAGCAACGCCAGCCACAGGCCCGGCAGCAGATGCCGCAGCAGCTTCCAGCGACGGTCAGCCGGCTCCGCCTGGCGCGAGGCGAACCAGTGGATGCCGTAGTCCTCGGCAACACCGACCAGTGACGCACCAAACACCAGCGTCAGCACATGCACCTTGCCGAACACCAGCACCGTCACCGCCAGCGCGACACCGCAGCCGATCAGCAGCGAGGCGGCCACCAGCAGGATCGGGCGCAGCGAGCGGAATGCCAGCCACACCAGCAGCAGCACGGCGGCCAGCGAGCCCCAGCCGATCGTGTTGATTTCCCAATTGGCCTGCACCGCAGCCGCCTCGGCATGCAGCGGCACACCGGCGCGCAGCACCTCAAGACCAGGCGCCTGCCTGGCGGCGGCTTCGGCAGCGGTGTCCAGCAGCAGATCGATATGGCGCTCACCATCGAGCTGGAACGCCGAACCGACCGTGTCGTACTGCACGATCGACCAATGCTTGCCATCGGCCTCCAGCAGGCCGTCGTCGCCCATCTGCAGGCCCGAGCCCAGCGCGCGTTCCTGCCACCACTGCGGCCACAGCGAGAGCGGATCCTGGCGCCACTCGGTCAGGCGCGGTGCGCCCATCGGACCGTACAGCGCCGCCAGTGCCGACTCGGCCAGGCCTTGGGTGGGTTCGTTCTGCAGCCGCTCGCGCTGTGCGCTGGTCAGCAGACGGTCGCGATACGGTGCATAGAACGCGCGGGCCTGATCGAACCAGCCCTCGATCGAGCCGCTCTCCTGGAGCAGCGGGGCAGCGCCCCGCTCTGCCTTGATGGCATCGCGGAAGGCCGCCTCGGCCGCCTTGGTCTGCGCCGCATCGGTACTGCCCAGCAGCACCACGATCTGGCGCGCATTGGCATCGGCGATGCGCCGGGTGACATCGGACAGCAGGCGATCATGCGCGTCCTGCGGCAGCAGCGCGAGGATGTCGGTGTCGATCCGCGATTCGCTCTTCCACAGCTGCCACTGCTGCACGCCCAGGCCGACCAGCACCAGCAGCCAAACGATGGCCAGCCAGCGCCAGAGGCGCTGCAGGCGACCGTTCGAGGTCAGCACGTCATTCAAACCTGCGACCCTCGTCGGTGCTCAGCGTGGCCGGCGTATCGCTCATGCCGGCAAAATGGATGCGGGTGACATCCTGGTTGGCCTCGTTGATCTGGACCTCGCGCACGTAACGGTCGCCGCTCAGGGTGAGCTGCGCGAACACCTTGCCGAGCATCGCCGAGCGCGGGGTCAGCTGCATTTTCCAGGCGTTGCCAGGCAGCACCTCGACCTTGACCGTGAACTGCGCCGACAGCGCCTGCGCATCGCCGCTCATCAGCGCGAACATGATCGCGTTGACCGAGCGCATCGCCGGCTGCTGGCGGCCATCGAGTTCGACCCGGCTGCTGCCATCGCTTTGCCGGCTGAGGATGCGGTCACGGGTGACCACCACCTCGGACGGGAACGGCTTGAGCGTGGTCCAGATCACCCCGTGGTCCTGGGCCAGCACGAAGCGGCCCTGCGAGCGCAGCGGATTCTTGAAGCCGGCGACCTGCTTCTCCTGGGTGAACTCGCCACGCAGCACGTCGACCTTGGCCACGCGCTGTTTGACGGCCTCCACATCGGTGGCGGCAAGCGCCGGGGCGACCACGGCCAGCATCACCAGCACGCACAGCGTGCGCAGCAAACGGTTCATTGCGGTTGCACTCCCAGACGCTCCCACAGCACCGGCGGGCACAGGTAGAGCATTTCATTGGTGGCCGCGTCGACCGCGACCTGGATGGTGTGGGCGCGGGTCAGCGTGGTACCGCTTTCCGCATCCACGATGTCGTAGGCGATCTTCAGGCGGTTTTCCCACTCGGTGATCGTGGCGCGCACGCGCAGCGCCTGGCCGTACAGCAACGGCCGGATGTACTTGACCCGCGCATCGACCACCGGCCACAGGTAGCCCGAATCGCGCATCTGCGGGTAGTCGTAATCGTGGCGCTGCAGCAGTGCGCAGCGCGCGATCTCGAAATACTTGAAGTAGTTGCCGTGCCAGACCACTTCCATGGCGTCGCAGTCATGGAAGGCCGGCGACAGCGTCACCTCGAAGCTCAGATCAGGCGTGGACATACAACTCCCAGCGCTGTGCGCGGATATCGTCCAGCAGGGCGCGCAGCTCGCCATCCAGCGCGCGGTCTTCCTCGATCAGCGCGATGCGCTCGGACAGGTCCTGGTACATCGCGGCCAGATCGCCGTGCAACGTCGCTTTCATGCCGACACGCTCGCGCAGGGCCATGCCCTGGCGGGCAGTGATCAGCAGCGCGGCGACGACCTGTTCGGTCAGTTCGATCACGCGCAGGCAATCGCGCGCGGCGATGGTGCCCATGCTGACCTTGTCCTGGTTGTGGCATTCGGTGGAACGCGAGAACACCGAGGCCGGCATGGTCTGCTTGAGCGCTTCGGCGGTCCACGCCGAGACACTGATCTGCAGCGCCTTCAGGCCATGGTTGATCGCGGCACGCTCACCGGTGGCGGCCGACAGGTTGGCCGGCAGACCGTGGTTGAAGCGCGCATCCACCACCAGCGCCATCTGCCGATCAAGCAGATCGGCCAGGTTGGCGATGGTGTTCTTCAGCGCATCCATGGCGAAGGCGATGTGGCCGCCATAGAAATGGCCGCCGTGCAGGATGCGCTCGCCCTCGACATCGATCAGCGGGTTGTCGTTGGCGCTGTTGAGTTCGGTTTCGATCAGCTGGCGGAAGAACGGCAGCGCGTCCTGCACCACCCCGATCACGTGCGGGGCGCAGCGCAGCGAGTAACGGTCCTGCAGCCGCTGTTCGTTGCGCGGCGGGCGATCGCTGTGCAGGTCCTGGCGCAGGCGCGCGGCGATCTGCGTCTGCCCCGGGTGCGGTTTGGCGGCGAACAGCATTTCATCGAAGTGGTGCGCGTTGCCGTCGCTGGCCAGCACGTTGAACGCGGTCAGGCGCGTGGCCAGCCTGGTCAGGTAATCGGCACGGTCATAGGCCAGGCAGGCCAGCGCGGTCATCACGGCGGTGCCGTTCATGATCGCCAGGCCTTCCTTGGGGCGCAGCCGGAGCGGGGTCATGCCGATCTCGGCCAGCACCTCGGCCGCCGCGCGGCGCGCGCCCTGGTACATCACCTCGCGCTCGCCACACAGCACCGCAGCCACGTAGGACAGCGGGGTCAGATCGCCACTGGCACCGACCGAACCCTCGGCCGGGATCAGCGGCAGCACGTCGTGGCGCAGCAGCGTGGCCAGGCCCTGCAGCAGCGGATGGCTGACGCCGGACATGCCACGCACCAGCGAGGCCAGGCGTGCAGCGATCACCGCACGGGTCTCCTGCGGATCCAGGAAACGACCCAGGCCACAGCCGTGGTAGGTGAACAGGTGGTGCGGCAGCTCGGCCACCAGCGCCGGCGGAATGTTCACCGTGCACGAATCGCCGTAGCCGGTGGTCACCCCGTAGATGACGCCATCCTCGCGCAGCAGGCGATCAAGGAAATCCGCGCCGCGCTGGATGCGCGCGGTGAATGCCGCATCGTCGGTGACGACGGCCTGGGCCTGGCGCTGCGACAGCGCGACCACGTCTTCGATGGTCAGCGGCGCATCGCCGAAGCGGACGGAGGGTGCCTGATCGGCCTTACTTGCCATGAGATGCCTGATCCCAGAAGGGGAAGAAATTGAACCAGTCCAAGGGTGCCTGGGTGACCTGAACTTCCAGCCACCGGGCGAAATGTTCAGCCTGCGCGGTCAGCGCGGCGTCACGCGAACCGCGCGGCAATACGATGCGATCGGTGAACTGTTCAAAGCGCACCTGGTAGCCTCGGCCATGATGCAGGCAGGCCATGGTGTAGACCGGACAGGCCAGCGCCGCAGCGAGCACATAGGCGCCGATCGGGAACTGCGCGGTGTGGCCGAGGAACGAGGCCGGTACCGTGCGCCCGCCGCGCAGCGGCACGCGATCGCCGACGATGGCCACAAAGCCCCCCGCCTCGACCCGGCGCTGCAGCTCGACGGCGGTGGCCGGGCCCATGTCGGTCACCTGCAGCAGTTCCACCGAGGCCAGCGGATCGAGCCGCTGCATCAGCCGGTTGAAACGCTGCGCGTGCGCGGTGTGCACCAGCACGGTGATGTGGAAGCCGGGCACCTGCTCGGCCAGCACCTGGCACAACTCCAGGCAGCCGATATGCGCGGTGAGGATCAGGCCACCTTCGCGGCGCGCGATCCTGTCCAGCACCAGGTCACGCTGCAGATAGATGCGCTCGGGCGGATAGCGGCCGCCCAGGCCCAGCAGCTTGTCGAGCATGGTGTCGGCAAACAGCGCGAAGTGCTTCAGGCTCTGCCAGCGGCCCGGCGGCGTGGCAAACACGCCGGTGTGCGCCTGCAGACGCTGCAGATACTGCAACGAAGACTCGCGCGCGAGCCGGTTGGTCAGCCAGTGGCACAGCACCACCGGATACACGCACAGGCGGAACGGCCAACGGCCGAACCAGCGGTGTACCCAGCACAGGAACAGCACGCCGGCGGCCGAGGTCGACTCGCCGATGTCGGCCCAGTGCGGGGCGCTCCCAGGTGCAGGCGTGGTCATGGGCGAGGACCTGCGAGGCGTTGCCACAGCAGCCGCGGCGCGCGCCACAGCATCCCGAAGAACAGGCGCGCGTGCATGCGGCTAATGCGTACGTTGTCGCGCCACACATCAAAGTGCGAGACGCCATCGCTAGGATAGGTGACGGCCGTCGGCACGTTGATCACCTTGACCCCGCGCCAGAACAACCGCACCAGGATCTCGCTGTCGAAATCCATGCGACGGCCGATGGTTTCCTCACCGATCAGGCGCGTCACCGGCGCCAGCGGATACAGGCGGAAGCCGCACATCGAGTCGCGGATCTGCAGCGACAGTGTGTTGATCCAGACCCAGATATGCGTGGCATAACGGCCGTACAGGCGCGCCTTGGGCACGCTGGCATCGTAGGCGGGCGTGCCGCAGATCACCGCGTCCGGCTGCGCCTGCGACAACGCGACGAAGCGCGGGAGGTCACCGGTGTTGTGCTGGCCATCGGCATCGATCTGCAGCACGTGGCTGTAATCCAGACGCGCGGCCTCGGCGAAGCCGGCCAGCATCGCGCCGCCCTTGCCCTGGTTGACCGGCAGCCGCAGCAGCGTCACCTGCGGTGCGTGCGCGTGCGCCAGGGCATCGAGCACCCGTGCGCAGTCCAGATGCGAACCATCGTCCACCAGCAGGCACGGCAGGCCACTGGCGAGCACGCCCTGCACCACCGCGCCGATCGCATGCGCGTGGTCGTATACCGGGATCACCACCAACGGGGCGAAGGCCGGCCTGCTCACGCCACTACCGGTGTCATCATGCATCGCCGAACACCACCCGGCCGCTGGCATGCACGCCATGGTCGGAGACGTATCGGAAGCTCATCGCCGATTTGGCCGCGTCCCAACCCAGGCTCAGCTGCAGGCAGTCGCCCGGCCGCGCCACGTGCTGGAACTTCACCGCATCCATCCGTACGAACCGCGGCGGCATCGTGAAGGCGCTACGGCCGTAGTGGATTGCCCAGTCCAGCTGGACCACGCCGGGCAGGATCTTCGCCTGCGGGAAATGCCCGTCGAACGCGACCAGGTCAGGATCCAGAACGAACTGCAGCGACGCGGTGGTGTCATCGCGCTGCTGCCACTCGGCCATCGGCATCAACGGGCGGAACAGCGCCGCCAGTGCCGCGGCGGTGACCTTGCCCTGCGCATTGAAGGGAAGTTCGTCGATGAAGCGCCAGCGGCGCGGCCGGGTCACCGCGTCATGGCTGCGGGCCAGATGCGCGCTGAGCTGCTGCGCCTGGCGGCGGCGCTCGGCGTCATCCCACTGCGCGGCGCCCGTCGCCTGCGGCACCACCACGGCGGCCAGCTGTTCGCGCGCGCCCGGCAGCACCAGCACGCGCACCTCCTGCACGGCCGGGTGCGCGCGCAGCTGCTGCTCGAGGGCATCAAGCGAGACGCGCCGCTCTTCGATCTTGACGATGCGATCGGCGCGGCCGAGCAGGCGGAAGCTGTGGCCGTCATCGGCCACGGCACGGTCCTGGGTCAGCCACCAGTCTTCGCTCGCCAGGTGCGGCGAGCGGACCGCCAGGCAGCCCTCCTCGATCCGCCAGGCGACGCCGGGCAACGGATGCCACTGCGGCCGCGCTGCACTCCAGCGCCGCCACGCAACGCCACCGGTTTCGCTGCTGCCGAAGACTTCGGTCGGGGCCACGCCCATCAAGGCGCGCACCTGCAGCGCCGCCTCGGTCGGCAGCGGACCGCCAGAGGAGAACACCGCGCGCAGCTGACCGCCCAGCGAGGACCAGTCCAGCTGCTCGGGCAGGCGTTTGAGATGGGCCGGGGTGGCCACCAGCACCGACGGCTGGCCGCCCAGCGCGCTGACCAGGTCTTCGTGGAAGAACCGGCGCGGTTGGATCGCGCGTCCGGCCACCAGCGGCCACAGCACCCGGAACAGCAGCCCGTAGATGTGCTGGTGCGAGACCGTGCCCTGCACCTGGGCGCCGTCGAACTGCTCGCCGAAGGCGGCCTGCAGCGCATCCACCTCGCGGGTCAGCTGGCGCATGCGTTTGACGATGGCGCTCGGCGCGCCGGTGCTGCCGGAGGTGAACACCACCAGTTCCAGCGCCGCGTCGTCCAACGGCTGCAGCACCTGCTCCGGATCGGCCGCCGCATCGGGCTGCAGCGGCGCATACCGGGCCGGCACGTCGCCGGCGAACCCGGCCACGCGCGGGCTCAGTCCTTCCAGCGTGGCCGGCAGGTTGTCACCGCCCAGGAACACACGCTTGCCGGCATGCCAGGCCCCCAACAGGGCGGCGGCGAAGGTCAGCGTGTCATCGAAATACAGCGCCCAGTCGGTGCCGGGGGCACGCGCGAACGCCTGCTGCCAGCACAGTACCTGCGCGCGGAACTGCGGGTGCTCCACCACGGTGTCGCCGGCGATGCCGACGATGCGGCCCGGGCGCGGGGCCAGCGCCAACCGGTCCAGTGCGATCCACTCAGCCATGGGCATGCGCCGCCTTGACCCGTCGCCGGACCAGCCATTCCCCGCCAAACAGAGCACCCATCATCACGTAGGCCAACAATCCGTTGTAGAACGCCCAGACCTGGTTGGACGCCCACAGCGCCGTGGCCAGGGCCAGACTTCCGTTGAGAACAAAGAAGCCGCACCAGATCCACGTGACGCGACGGGTATAGATCACGGCGAACGGCGGCAGGTCCGGCTCACTCAGCCGCGCCAGGCGCTCCACGGCACTGGGCCCGAAGCGCAGGCTGGTGGCGAAGATGACCAGCATCACCGCGTTCACCAGCGCCGGGTACAGCTTCAGCGGCAGGGCCTCGTTGAAGGCCGTAGCCACCAGGGCGAGCACACCGGTGCCGAGTGCGGCCACCCACCACACCGCCTGGCGGGTGGTCAGCGCGCGCAGCGCGGCCAGGGTGAACAGCAGCAGCGACAACCAGCGCGGCTCGAACCGGCCCAGCGACAGGTAGACCACCAGCGGGTATGCCAGCGACAGCAACGCAAACGCCGCGACGCGTACCCGGACCATGGTCAGTCTTCAGCGATGGCCGTCAGGCGGCCGCTTGACCAGGCAACAGCCCGTGCACCACATCCACGATGTCCTGCACGGTGCGCACCTGCTTGAACGCTTCCGGCTGCAGATTGCGGCCGAGCAGCGGCTTGAGCTGCACGATCAGGTCGACCGCGTCGATGCTGTCGATGTCCAGGTCGTCATACAGCCGCGCGGCGGGCGTGATACGGCTCGGCTCGATCTCAAAGCTGTCCTTGAGGATCTTGACGATGCGCTCGAAAAGTTCGTTCTTGGTCATGGGTAAATCCTGACGCGCCGTTAGGACGGCTGGCGTGCGGCGACAAACTCGCTCAGGGCACGCACGCTGGAGAAATGGCGACGGGTCTCTTCCGAATCGGCTGACAGGCTGACACCGTACTTTTTCTGCAGGGCCAATCCAAGTTCCAGCGCGTCGATCGAATCCAGGCCCAACCCCTCTACAAACAAGGGCGCGGCGGAATCGATGTCTTCGGGAGTGATGTCTTCCAGTGAAAGCGATGAAATGATCAATTCCTTGATCTCGTGCTCAAGTGCCTGCACGGGTCGGGTCTCCAGCGAAGTCGAAGTAATGGGCAAGATGATCGGTCACACGCCTGGCCGCCAAGGCATCCCCCCTGGGCGCATCGCCGGTCTCGTTCAGAAACGGGGCAATCGGGAGATCCTCCCCGACTTCCAGCTGAACGTGAAATCGCCGTGATGGCACACGATACCATTTCTGGCCCTTGGTCAGGGTCAGCGGGGTGCAGGTGATCCGCACCGGGGTGATGTCCAGCCGGCCCCGCACCGCGATGTTGGCCGCCCCGCGCTGCAGGCGCAGCGGCTGTCCCGGCACGGTGCGGGTGCCCTCCGGGAAGATGACCAGGTTGCCGCCGGCCTGGACCGCCGCGATGCAGTCATCGATCAGGCCCGCTCCGTCGTCGTTGGAGACATAGCCGGCCGCGCGGACCGGGCCGCGCATGAACGGGTTGCGCGCCACGGCCTGCTTGACCACGCAATCGGCATTGGGCAGCTGGGCGATCAGCAGCACCACGTCGATCAGGGTCGGGTGGTTGGCCAGGATCAGCAGGCCGTTGCGTTGCAGGCGCTCACCCCCGCGGATCTCATAGGTCATCAGCCCGAGCCGGCGCATCAGGCCGACGTGCGTGGCGAAGCTGCCCTGGACCAGGCGCCGCGCCAGCACGCGCCGGCGCACCGGGTCGCGGATCAGCAGCAGCGACAGGAACAGCAGCCCGCCCAGCACCAGCCCGCCGAGCCCGAAGGCGGCAAAGCTCAGCCCCGTGCCCAGCACCCGCCAGGCATGGTTGATCCGGGCCGGCCAGCGCTCAGCCATGGCGTTGCCAGGTCCAGCGTTGCCCATCGGCCTCCAGCCCCAGCGAAGGCGCACCGGCCAGCAGGAAACGCAAGGCTTCCAGGCCATGCGGCAGACCGTCGGAGGGGCGATCCTCGCCGCCTGCCCCCCAACCCAGCGACAGCCGGGTGCCCGGACCGTCGGCCGGTCCCAGCCGCCAGCACCAGGCGAAGAACGGATCGGGCTCGTCGGCGAAGCCGGCGTAGATCGGTGGCAAGGGCGATTCATAGACCACCAGTCGCACCTCGGGCGCGCCATCGGCGAGCAGGCCGAAGGCCTCCATGCAGGCGGTCTCGACCGTGGCCCGGCCGGCCGCGAGGGCCAGATAGTTGCCGCGATGGCCGCGGGCGATCGAATACAGCGCGGCGATCGCGTTGTGCACCGACAGCCCGAAGCCGGTTGGCGACATCGGCTGGTCTGCGCTCAGGGTATTGAGCAGTTCCATCGAACGGGCCACGTCGCCATGCCGCGAGGCGAACACCAGCGGCACCTGGCCACCGTCGTCGGGCTGCTCGCACCAGCACGCGGTCTGGATCGCCATGCGCCCCAGCCGCTCGATCCGGCGGCGCTGCATGGCCGGCACTTCGGACAGCGCCGGCGTGTCCTCACCGGTCGGCAGCCAAGGGGCCTCTGCCCACGCCTGCCACTGCTCCCGGGTGGTGATGCCTGGCGCCCAGGCCGACCAATCCACTACTGAAAACTCGATCATTCACGCCAACATGATGGATGGGTACCAGGACGGGCACGAGCCAGGGTGGCCACGCGGATCGGCTCCCCATGCCAGCCGGACCGCGCCTGTCATCGACATCGTCCGGCGCCGGACGCGGTGCCGAGAAAGGAGCGCACGCTATCATGACACTCTCGGCACTGGCAGCATTCACATTCTGAAATGAGCAACACGATCGACCACGCAACGTCCCCGGCAATCGCTTTCCCTTCCTCCGGACCTGCGTGGTTCCATGTCGCCTACGCCCCGGCGGCGCACCGTGATGCCGCGCTGGCCGACCCGCAGACGCTGGCGGTGTTCGGCTTCGGCCTGCGCCACGCCGCGCTGGACGACCCGCGCTGGCTGCAGGTCCCGCTGGCCGAACAGGGTCCGGCGCAGATCGAGGTCTGGCGTGGCGGCACGCCGGTCGCGCACGGCACCACCGATGGGGTGCGCTGGTCGCACACCGACAGCCTGCTGTTCGGGGTGCTGGAGATTGACGAGGTCGACAGCGATATCGAGTCCGCCGCAGCCGAGGCCTATGCGCGGATGAGCGCGTTCCTGTCGCGCTGCGGCTATCCGCATCTGCTGCGCACCTGGAACTATCTGGACGCAGTGACCGAGGGCGATGGCGACGATGAACGCTACCGACGTTTCTGCGTGGGCCGCGTGCGGGGCCTGCGGGAACTGGATGAAGCCGCACTGCCGGCGGCAACCTGCATTGGCCGCTTCGACGGTGAGCGCCGGCTGCAGGTGTATTGGCTGGCAGCCCGCGAGCCGGGCCTGCCGCTGGAGAATCCGCGTCAGGTGAGCGCGTTCCGTTATCCACGCCAGTACGGGCCGCAGTCGCCGAGTTTTTCGCGGGCGCTGTTGCCGCCGTTGGCAACGGGGTTGCCGTTGCTGCAGTCCGGGACGGCGGCGATCGTGGGGCATGTGTCGCAGCACACGGGGGCGGTGGATGAGCAGTTGCGGGAGACGTTGACGAATCTGCAGAGTCTGGTGGATACGGCGCGCGGTCAGCGGCCGTCGCTGTCACCGGCGTTGGGGTCGACGTCGGTGCTGAAGGTGTATGTGCGGCGCGCGGAGGATATGGCCGCGGTGGCGGCGCAGATGGCGGCGCTGCCGACGGCCCCGCCGTTCGTGGTGTTGCATGCAGAGGTGTGCCGGGCGGAGTTGCTGGTGGAGATCGAGGGGCTGCACGGCTGAGTCAACAGCCTTGGTCTGCCGGGCGTGCCTGGCCTGGGTCGGTGTGGGTGGGATGTCGGGACCCGCTGCAAGTACGTCCCTGTAAGCTCATGTGTTGCCATCCATGGCAACACATGGTCCCGCCACCCCACCCACACCGCCCCTTCGACAGTTGGCTGGTGCGCATCGGAAAGATCAACGGCAGGTCGAATCGGCCGCCTGACGTTTCTTCTTGATCAATCAAGCAGCTTTCATGCTGGGGTAGAGCCGACCGTTGGTCGGCTGCTCTTGACCCGTTTTTATGCGGTTGACTCTTCCCACCGACGACGCAGACCTTTCAGGGCGAGGGCGGTCGGACCCTGCCGGGACCGTCGGGCGCCATGGATGGCGCCCGTCGAGCCCCCAGGGATGGGTTTACGGCGCGTCCCGGCAGGGTCTGACCGCCCTCGCGCGCACGGAACCGGGAATAGCCACCGTGCTTTCCTCAGTGATACCCCACATCCGCCCGCACCTTGCCGCGGAACACCCGGTACGACCAGGCCGTATAGCCCAGGATCACCGGCAGCAGGATCACCAGCCCGACCAGGCTGAAGCTCAGCGACGAGGCCGGCGCCGCGGCCTGCCACAACGTCATGCTCGGCGGCAGCAGGTACGGCCACATGCCCAGCACCAGGCCGATGAAGCCGAGGATGAACAGGGCCAGCGTCAACAGGAACGGCGGCAGATCGCGCTTGGGATGCATCGCGCTGCGCCACAGCGCGGTGGCGACCGCCAACGTCAGCAACGGCACCGGCGAGAGCCACCAGAAGTTGCCATCGCTGAACCAGCGCGCCATCAGGCGCGAATCCAGGAACGGCAGCCACGCGCTCACCAAGCCCATGAACACGATCACCGCCACCACCAACGGGCGGGTCAAGGTGCGTGCGAAGGTCTGCTCGCGGCCTTCGGTCTTGAGGATCAACCAGGTGCTGCCGAGCAGCGCGTAACCGAACACCACGGCTGCGCCGGTCAGCATCGAGAACGGGCTGAACCAGCTGAAGGCGCCGCCGACATAGCGGCCATCCACGACCTGCAGGCCCTGCACGAGTGCGCCGAGGATCACGCCCTGCGCGAAGGCGGCCAGCAGCGAGCCCAGGCCGAATGCCACGCTCCACAGCTTGCGCGAGCGGTGCGCCTTGAAGCGGAATTCGAAGGCCACGCCGCGGAACACCAGCGCGACCACCAGCAACAGGACCGGCAGGTACAGCGCCGACAGCAGCGCCGCGTAGGCCTTCGGGAAGGCCGCCATCAGCCCGGCCCCGCCCAGCACCAGCCAGGTTTCGTTGCCGTCCCAGATCGGGGCGGCGGTGTTCATCATGATGTCGAGCTGTTCTTCATCCTCGGCCATCGGCGCGAGGATACCGATGCCAAGCACGAAGCCATCCAGCACCACGTACATCAGCACACCAAAGCCGATCACCGCGAACCATGCCACCGGCAGCCAGGTCGTCATCTCCATCTCAGCGCTCCTCCAGCGGTTCATCGGCACCGGACAGCGGCCGCGCCGGGGTGTGGCTGCCGGCATCCAGGGCCGGGGCCGGGTCATGCGGCTTGGGACCGGTGCGGATGATCTTCACCAGGTACCAGACGCCCCAGCCGAACACGAACGCATAGCCGACGATGTACACGCCCAGCGAGAGCGCCGTCATCCACGCGCTCTGCGGACCCACGGCATCGGCGGTGCGAAGCACGCCATAGACCACCCACGGTTGCCGCCCCATCTCGGTCACGAACCAGCCGGAGATCAGCGCGATGAAGCCACTGGGCAGCATCCAGTTCCAGCCGCGGATCAGCCAGCGCGACTGCAGCAGTTTGCCGCGCCACCACTGGAACGCCGAGACCCAGGCCAGCAGCAGCATCAGCGTGCCCAGCCCGACCATCACCCGGAACGCAAAGAACACCGGCACCACCGGCGGCCGGTCGCTGGCTGGCACCGAGGTCAGCGGATCGAACGTGCCCTCCAGCGAATGGGTGAGGATCAGGCTGCCCAGGCGCGGGATCGCGATTTCGTAATCGTTGCGCTCTGCCTTTTCATTGGGCACCGCGAACACCACCAGCGGCACGCCCTTGCCCTCGCCTTCGGAATGCCAGTGCGCTTCCATCGCCGCGATCTTCATCGGCTGGTGCTTGAGGGTATTCAGGCCATGCATGTCGCCGACGAAGATCTGTACCGGCACCGTCAGCGCGGCGAAGCCCACCGCCGCCAGCAGCATCTTGCGGCCGGCTTCGCGGTGCACGTCCTTGCGCAGGTACCACGCCCCCACGCCGCCGATCACGAAGCAGGTGGTGATGAACGAGCCCAGGGCCATGTGCGCCAAGCGGTACGGGAAGGACGGGTTGAAGACGATCTGCCACCAGTTCTGCGGGTGCACGATGCCATCGACCATCGCGTAACCGGCCGGCGTCTGCAGCCAGCTGTTGGAGGACAGGATCCAGAACGTGGAGACCAGCGTGCCCAGCGCCACCATGCAGGTGGAGAAGAAATGCAGGCGCGGCGAGACCTTGCCCCAGCCGAACATCATCACGCCCAGGAAGCTGGCTTCCAGGAAGAACGCCGTGAGCACTTCATAGGTCAGCAGCGGGCCGATCACCGTGCCGGCGACTTCGCTCAGCCGGGGCCAGTTGGTGCCGAACTGGAAGGCCATGACGATGCCGCTGACCACCCCCATGCCGAAGGAGACCGCGAAGATCTTCTGCCAGAAGAAATACAGCTCGCGCCAGACCGGATTGCCGGTGCGCAGCCAGCGCGATTCGACAAAGGCCAGCCAGCTGGCGGTACCGATCGTGAAGGCCGGGAACAGCACGTGGAAACTGATGACGAACCCGAACTGGATCCGGGACAACAACAACGCGTCCAAGAGACGCCTCCGACTGGCTTCTGAAATCCGCACCAGTCTGGGCCTGTATCCGTGAAAGGCACATGCGACCCGGTGACGCGCTGCTTCACTTTGTCGCAGGTGGGTCGGGCGCTGGGCCCCCATACCCTTTCCGGCGAATGTCCCCCGGCGTCGGCCTGCGGCCGCCCCCTCCTCCTTTATTTCGCCTCCAAGGGTATGGGGGCCCAGCGCCCGACCCACCGACCACCGTTTGCCTTCCGCATGAGCGCACGCCCATGACCTGTGGCCCCTTCCTGCGGTCCTTGCGGCTGCTACGCTTGCCGGGTTTTCTACTACGGTGCCGCCCGCAATGCCCAGAACGCTGCCTTTGTCCCTGCTGCTGCTCGCCGCCCTCGGCGGGACCGCCCACGCGGCGCCCACGCCGATCACCATCGAGCAGGCCATGGCCGACCCCGACTGGATCGGCCCGCCGGTCGAAAGCGCGTGGTGGTCCTGGAACAGCCAGCAGGTCGAGTACCAGCTCAAGCGCAACGGCAGCCCGGTGCGCGACACCTTCCGCCAGCCGGTGGCCGGCGGCGTGGCCGCACAGGTTGGCGATGACCAGCGCGGCACCCTGGATGTGGACAGCCCGGTCTACGACAGCGCGCGCCAGCGCTCGGCCTTCGTGCGCAATGGCGATGTGTTCGTGCGCGACCTGCGCAGCGGCGCGCTGACCCAGCTGACCCGCAGCACCGAGAAGTCCGGCGCGGTCAATTTCGCCCGCGACGGCGGCGTGATCTGGCGCACCGGCCAGAACTGGTTCCATTGGACCGCCGCCGCCGGCGTGCAGCAGGTCGCCAGCCTGAAGGCCGAGAAGAATCCGGACGACGCGCCCAAGGCCGATACCCTGCGCGAGCAGCAGCTGCGCACCCTGGCCACGCTGCGTAACGATCGCGCCCAGCGCGAGGCACTCAAGGCCCAGGAAGCCAGCTGGCGTCGCGCCGATGGCACCCGCGCACCGGGCCCGGTGTATCTGGGCGCGGATGTGGAGATCGTCGACAGCGTGCTCTCGCCGGATGCGCGCACGCTGATCGTGGTCACCAAGCCGAAGAGCTTCGATGAAGGCCGCGGCGGCAAGATGCCCAAGTACGTGACCGAGTCGGGTTACGAAGAGTTCGAGGACACCCGCACCCGCGTGGGCCGCAACGACCCGGAGCCGAACGCGCTGTGGCTGGTCGATGCCGTCGCCGGCACGGTCAAGCCGCTGTCGCTGGACGGCCTGCCGGGCATCGGCACCGACCCGCTGGCCGCGCTGCGCAAGGCCGCCGGCAAGGACGCCCTGAAGGGCAACCGCCCGGTGGAAGTACTCGGTGGCCCCGGCGCGCCCGGCATCCGCTGGAGCGCCGATGGCCAGCAGGCCGCGATCATGCTGCGCGCCAACGACAACAAGGACCGCTGGATCGCCAGCGTGACCCCGGCCAGCGCCAAGCTGGAGACGCGTCATCGCCTGACCGACAGCGCCTGGATCAACTGGAGCTTCAACGATTTCGGCTGGTCCAACGACAACCGCACGCTGTGGCTGCTGTCCGAAGAATCCGGCTATTCGCACCTGTACACCCAGCAGGGCACGGCCAAGCCGCAGGCACTGACCGGCGGCAAGTGGGAAAGCTCGATGCCGGTGCCCAGCGCCGACGGCCGCGGCTTCTACTTCCTGTGCAACCAGCAGTCGCCGGGCGACTACGAAGTGTGCGCGGTCGACACCGCCAGCAAGCAGGTGCGTGAGCTGACCTCGCTCAACGGCGTGGAAGACTTCTCGCTGTCCCCGGATGGCCAGCAGCTGCTGGTGCGTTACTCCGGCGCCTACCTGCCGACCCAGCTGGCCGTGGTGCCCGCTGCCGGTGGCCAGGCCAAGGTGCTGACCGACACCCGCACGGCCGAGTTCAAGGCGCGCGAGTGGATCCAGCCCAAGCTGGTACAGGTGCCGTCCAAGCACGGCGCGGGCGTGGTCTGGGCCAAGTACTACGGACCGGAGACCTTCGAGCCGGGCAAGCAGTACCCGATCGCCATGTTCGTGCACGGCGCCGGCTATCTGCAGAACGTGCACCAGCAGTACCCGGCCTACTTCCGTGAGCAGATGTTCCATAACCTGCTGGTGCAGAAGGGCTACGTGGTGCTGGACATGGATTACCGCGGCAGCGCCGGCTACGGCCGCGACTGGCGCACGGCGATCTACCGCAACATGGGCCACCCGGAACTGGAAGACTACAAGGACGGCCTGGACTGGCTGGTCGCCACCAAGCAGGGCGACCGTGACCACGCCGGCATCTACGGCGGTTCCTATGGCGGCTTCATGACCTTCATGGCGCTGTTCCGCTCGCCGGGCACGTTCAAGGCCGGTGCCGCGCTGCGCCCGGTGGTCGATTGGCACCAGTACAACCACGGCTACACCGCCAACATCCTCAACACCCCGGACATCGACCCGGAGGCGTACCGCAAATCGTCGCCGATCGAGTACGCCGACGGGCTGCAGGACCACCTGCTGATCGCGCACGGGATGATGGATGACAACGTGTTCTTCCAGGATTCGGTCAACCTCACCCAGAAGCTGATCGAACTGCACAAGGACAACTGGTCGATCGCGCCGTACCCGCTGGAACGCCACGGCTATGTGCGTGCCGATTCCTGGCTGGACCAGTACAAGCGCATCCTCAAGCTGTTCGAAGAGAACCTGAAGTAATCCAGCGATGACGTCGGTGCCCACTGACGTGCAGCACGCCGCGGCGACGATCGATATCGTCGCCGCGGTCGTTTTCGATCCCGACGGCCGCGTACTGGTGGTGCGCAAGCACGGCTCGGACACCTTCATCCAGCCCGGCGGCAAACCCGAGCCCGGCGAAGCGCCCTTGGCCGCGCTGGCGCGCGAGCTGGAAGAAGAACTCGGGGTCACGGTGGACCCCGCCAGTGCCGTGCCGTTGGGCCGGTTCGAGGCCTGGGCGGTGCACGAAGCCGGACACCGCGTACGGGCCCACGCCTATCTGGTGACGGTGACCGGTTCGCCCCGCGCACAGGCGGAAATCGCCGAACTGGCCTGGGTGCCGCTGCGCCCGCCGCATGGCGTTTGCTTGGCACCGCTGAGCGCAGACCATATCCTGCCCGCGGCCGCGAACGCGGTGGCTGGGACCTAGACGTCGCGGCCTGCCCAACCAGGACACCGGATGTCAGCCTCGCTTCCCCCGCAATTGCCTTCCTGCACGCCCCGCCCCAGCAGGGAGGGTGCGCCTGCGTTTCTCGCCCCCCTGCTCAAGTCCGTGCTGCTGGTCTGCCTGGTCACGGCCGCGATGTGGGGGGTACTGGCCCTGATTGCGATCCCCCTGTCAGGCTCGGAGGCGCTGCAGGCGCTACTGGCCGATGAGGACCTGCACTGGCTGCCTGGCTCGCTGCGCTGGCTGCTCACCCACCCGGTGCTGGCCAACGTGCTGCTGTGCGTGTCGAGCCTCTTGGGCGTTGCCGCATGCTGGGGCATGCTGCGTCGCTGGCGCTGGGCATGGGCACTGTTCATCGTGCTGCTGGCGGTCACCGCCGTCCTCAACGTGGTCGCCGCGTGGCTGCTGGATGACGCATTCCGCCACCTGCTGGCGCAGATACCCGGTGACACCCTGTCGATCGAACTGCTCAAGCTGCGCAGTGAGCTGCGCGTCCAGCGCGTGATCTGCAGCGGCCTTGCCGGCATCACCGCGCTGGCCTTCGCGGTACTGCAGGGCTGGCTGATCGTGCGCCTGTGCGCGGCCGATGTACGTGCGCTGTTCCGCCGCTGACCTGTTTCCCGCAGCGCCACGGTGCGCTGCACGACCTGCAAGGATGATCGTGTGACTGTTTCCCTCCCCCTTCTGCGCCGCCATGGCTGGCGCGCGACCCTGTTCCCCCTGCTCACGGCGGTCAGCCTGCCGGCGGCGGCCCAGGCCATGGTCTGTGGCACGTTCGTGGCCAAGGACAGCGGCACCACATTGACCCTGCACAGTGCGAACGAGGGGGTGCGGCAGATTCCCGGCCAAGCGCCCGAGCCTTACCTCCTCAGCCGCCTCGGCGACGAGCTGAAGCTGGCCGACCTGGACAACGGCGGCGTCAGCTCGCTGAACGTGCAGGAGGGCGGTCGCCTGCTCAGTGACCGCTTCAACGACTACCGCTTGCAGAAGGCGGCCACCTGCCGCCGCGCGACGGTCTTTCCGGCGGCATCGTGCCGGGCCGAGATCGGCACCTGCCTGAACGACACGCTCTTCGCCAGCAACGACCGCCTGCGTCAATGGTGTCGGGAGGATGTGCCGGCCGCCTGCAAGCGTCTGCTGGCCAATTTCCAGTCCGAAGCGCGCGAGGCCAGGACGCTGGCGGCGACCCGGGACGATGCGCCGGAGCTGCCCGAGCCGGAGGTCTGCAAACCTGCGTCCACGCAGTACGACCAGGCTGCCTGTCTGGAGGCCGCGCGCGACGCGATGGGGCAAGCGCTGGCCAAGGCGCTGCTTGGCGGGCTCAGCGCAGCCAAGGCGTCACCGCTGCCGGCCATACAGCTCGATGAGATCACCACCCTGTGCCGGGCACAGACCGGCGGCACGTTCTGCGCCAACGCTGCCGAGGCGTTGTGGGACGCCGGCCGCCTGATCCCGGCCCGCGATGCACTGCAGCGGGCGTGCACCCTGGGCAAGGACCCGCGCGCCTGCGAGCGTGCGGCGCCGCTGGCCACGCTGGAGGCCAAGGCACTGACCCCGGTGGCAGCCACCGCCCTGCCCTGCGGCAGCTATGTCGCCAGCCAGGGCCTGATGGACCATCTGCCGTTCGGCGATGGCGGCATGCTCGACAGCGGCTTCGGCGGCAAGCTGCGCGCGCGGCTGGTCGATGGCGACATCCGTGTGCGCCATGACCAGGGCGACGACTTCGTGTTCAAGCGCCTGGCCAACGGCAACCTGATCGGCATGGACAGCTGGAACCGCTTCAGCTATTACGAGCGCACCGGCGAGGCGCAGCAGTGCAGCGCGCCGGTGGTCTTCGTCGAAACCCCGCTGCCGCAGGATTGCCCGACCTTGGGCCGCGAGGGCGGTGCGCAGGCGTGCTGCGCGGCCGGCAAGCTGCAGGGCTGCAATGCCGCCGGTCACCAGCTGGCGCTGCGCAACCGCTGGGCCGAGGCGGCGCCGTTCTATCTCAAGCTCTGCGCCGCCGGGGTACGCGAGGGCTGCGAGAACCTGGCCAGCGTCTACGAACACACCGGTGACGAGGCGCTGCCCGAGCAGATGGCCTCGATCTGCGCCAAGGATGGAAACGGCACGCACGTGGCCTGCGATGTGCGCGCGACCCGCAACTGGGGCCTGATGCGGGTCAGTGCCGGGCTGGAACAGATCGCCGAGCGCATGGCGACCGAGCCCGATGCCGAGGCAGACGACGCCGCACCGGCCGAGGCGCCCGCCGCGGCGAAGAACAGCAAGAGCAGCACCCGCAAAAGCGGTCACTGAGCGCCAGTGAGCACACGCAGGCCGTGCACCGGCCTGCGGTAAAGTAGCGCCCATGAACGACTTTGACCGCGTCCGCGCGTATCTGACCGACCTGCAGGACCGCATCTGTGCGGCGATTGAAACCGCCGACGGCCAGGCCCGCTTCACCGAAGATCTCTGGCAGCGCGCGGAGGGCGGCGGTGGCCGGACCCGCATCCTGCGCGATGGGGCGGTGTTCGAGCAGGCCGGGATCGGGTTCTCTGATGTTGCCGGCACGCGCCTGCCGCCATCGGCCTCGGCGAACCGGCCAGAGTTGGCCGGCGCGTCATGGCGCGCGACCGGCGTCTCGCTGGTCTTCCATCCCGCCAATCCCTACCTGCCGACGACGCACGCCAACGTGCGCTACTTCCGCGCCGAGCGTGATGGCGTGGCGGTGGCCTCGTGGTTCGGAGGCGGCTTTGACCTCACTCCGTTCTACCCCATCGACGAAGACGTGCGGCACTGGCACCAGGTTGCGCACGATCTGTGCGCGCCCTTCGGCGAAGAGCGCTATGCAGCGCACAAGCGCTGGTGCGATGAGTATTTCTTCCTGCGCCACCGCAATGAAACGCGCGGCGTGGGCGGATTGTTCTTCGACGACCTGCATGGCGACTTCGAGCGCGATTTTGCGTATCTGCGTGCGGTCGGCGATGGCTTCCTGGATGCCTATCTGCCGCTGGTCGAGCGCCGCAAGGACACGCCGTATGGCGAGCGCGAACGCGAGTTCCAGCTGTACCGCCGTGGCCGCTACGTGGAGTTCAACCTGGTCTATGACCGCGGCACGCTGTTCGGGCTGCAAAGCGGTGGGCGCAGCGAGAGCATCCTGATGAGCCTTCCCCCGCGCGTGCGCTGGGAATACGGTTTCCAACCTGAAACCGGCAGCGACGAAGCCCGCCTGGCCGACTACCTGGTTCCGCGCGACTGGGTGTAACCCAGCGCGCCACCGCATGGGCCGGCATGGATTTCGCATGCGGTGCATGGGTGGCACCCGTCGGGTAGAGCCACCCATGGGGTGGCTCTACGCCTTCTTCGGCACGATGGTGATGTGCCCGTTGATCTCCAGCACCGCCAGGGCGACATCGTCGATGGACAGGCAGCCCTGCTGACGCATCGCTGCGTCGAGATCGGCCGGGGTCACGAGCTCGCGCTTGAGCACGGAATCGAGCACCTTGCCATCACGGGCGATCAGGATCGGCTCGCCTTCGACCAGCGTTTCCACGCGCCGACTGCGCGTGCTGAGCCAGCCCACGCCGTAGTTGATCGAGATCAGGGTCGCCGCCAGCAGCAGGCCGCCGCCCAGGGAGGTGTCTTCGCCAAGCAGCGCGTTCTGCACCGCGTTGCCGAGCAGCACGATCAGCAAGACATCGAACGGGGTGATCTGGCCCAGCGCGCGCTTGCCGGAGAGCCGGACCATGCCCAGTACCACCGCGTACACCACCACCGCGCGCAGGATGAATTCCCACCACGGCATGGCCAATGCAAACAGGTCGCTCATGCGGTTCTCCCCGGGTCCAGCCCACAGCATGGGCCGCGCGCAGGGCAAACGGCAATCGGCCGCGCGGGGTCTCTCGTGCGGCGGGCCGCGCGGGGTTTTCGGCGCCACAAATAAAAAGCCCCGCCAACCAGGGGGAGGTTAGCGGGGCCGGGGAACGGGTGCTTGGGGAGGAGCCCCCGTTCCGAGATCTGCTCCAGGGGATGGGAGAGATCCACAACAGGCATTGCGCCTGTCGAGGTCTATCAAAGCACTCCGAACATTGATAGTTCGTGAAGGGGCCCAATTAATTCGGGCCTCCTCCCAGAAACATTCATCCAACAGTCAGATTATCGTGGCGCACTGAACCAATTCAGCCTTTTGACTGTGATTCAGGCCTCAATGTGCCTCATCCCAGTTGTCGCCCACGCCCGCATCCACCACCAGCGGTACACGCAGTTCGGCGGCCGAGGACATCAGTTCCACGACTTTCAAACGCAAGGTATCGAGGAAACTACTTTCGGTTTCAAAGACCAGTTCATCGTGCACCTGCAGAATCATCTTGGCCTGGTCGCCGTGATCCTCCAGCCAGCTGTCCACCTTGACCATGGCGCGCTTGATGATGTCCGCCGCGGTGCCCTGCATCGGGGCATTGATCGCGGCCCGTTCAGCACCGGCGCGCAGGCCCTGGTTGCGGGCGTTGATGTCGTTCAGGTACAGACGGCGGCCGAACAGGGTTTCCACATAGCCCTGGTCGCGGGCCTGCTGGCGCATCCGCTCCATGAAATCGCGCACGCCCGGGTAGCGGCTGAAGTACAGCGCCACGTAATCCTGGGCCTGGCCGCGGTCGATGCCCAGGTTGCGGGCCAGGCCGAACGCGCTCATGCCGTACATCAGGCCGAAGTTGATCGCCTTGGCGGCCCGGCGCTCGTTGGAGGTCACCTCTTCCAGGCGGCGGCTGAAGACTTCCGCCGCCGTCGCCCGGTGCACGTCCACGCCCTGCTCGAACGCCCGCACCAGGCCGGGGTCCTCGGAGAGGTGGGCCATGATCCGCAGCTCGATCTGCGAGTAATCGCAGGCCAGGATCTTGCGGCCCGGCGGGGCCACGAAGGCGCGGCGGATGCGGCGGCCATCCTCGGTGCGGATCGGGATGTTCTGCAGGTTCGGGTCGGACGAGGACAGCCGACCGGTGGCGGCGCCGGACTGGTGGTAGCTGGTGTGTACCCGCCCGGTGTCCTGGTTGATCATCTCCGGCAGCTTGTCGGTGTAGGTGCTGCGCAGCTTGGCCAGCCCGCGGTACTCCAGGATCACCCGCGGCAGTTCATGCTGCTCGGCGATCGCCTCCAGCGCCTCTTCGTTGGTGCTGGGCTGGCCCTTGGGGGTCTTCACCAGTGCCGGCAGCTGCAGTTCGTCGAACAGCACGGCCTGCAGCTGCTTGGGCGAATCCAGGTTGAAGGTGCGCCCGGCCAGCTCGGTGGCCTTCTGCTGGGCAGCCAGCATGCGCGAGCCCAGGTCCTGGCTCTGCCGGCGCAGTTCGGCCATGTCGATGTGCACGCCATTGGCTTCGATGCGGGTCAGCACCGGCACCAGCGGCATCTCGATGTCGCGGTAGACGCTGTCCAGCGAGGGCGTGGCCTGTAGTTGTGGCTGCAGGGCGTGGTGCAGGCGCAGGGTCAGGTCGGCATCTTCGGCGGCGTAGCGGCAGGCTTCGTCCAGGCCCACCTGCGAGAACGAGATCTGTTTGGCACCCTTGCCGGCCACCTCCTCGAACTTGATCGTGGTGTAGCCCAGGTAGCGCATCGCCAGCGAGTCCATGTCATGGCGCGTGGCGGTGGAATTGAGCACGAAGCTCTCCAGCATGGTGTCGTCGTGGTACCCCTGCAGGTTCACGCCGTGGCGGCGCAGCACGTGCAGGTCGTACTTGCCGTGCTGGCCAAGCTTCTTCTTGGAGGGGTCTTCCAGGGCAGGACGCAGCGCGGCCAGCACCTGCTCGCGTGGCAGCTGGGCCGGCGCACCGGGGTAATCATGGCCGACCGGGATATAGGCGGCGCGGCCCGGCTCGACCGCCAGGCTGATGCCGACCAGGTTGGCGCGCATGGCGTCCAGCGCGTCGGTCTCGGTATCGAACGAGATCAGCTCGGCATCGGCCAGGCGCTGCACCCAGGCGTCGAGCTGCTCGGTGGTCAGCACCATCTCGTACTCGCCGGGGGCGGAGAGCGCCGGGTCGACCGGCACCACCGCCACCTCCGGCGTGGCACGGGCGTAGCCGGCCGCGGTGCCACGCAGGCTGACCGGGGCCTCGCTGGCAGCGGCCGGGGCCGGCACGGGACCGCCCAGCTCCTTGAGCGCCTGGGTGAAGCCGTAACGCAGGTACAGCTCGCTCAGCGACGGCACGTCCGGCTCGCGCAGCGGCAGGGTCTGCGCCGTTACCTCCAGCGGCACATCGGTGCGGATCGTGACCAGCTCGCGGTTGAGCGGCAGGCGCTCCAGCGCCGCGCGCAGGTTCTCGCCGATCTTGCCCTTCATGGTCGGGGCCGCCGCCATCACCCCATCCAGGTGCTGGTACTCGGCCAGCCACTTGGCGGCGGTCTTGGGACCGCACTTTTCCACGCCGGGCACGTTGTCCACGGCGTCGCCCATCAGTGCCAGCAGGTCGACGATCTGGTCGGCGCGCACGCCGAACTTCTCCATGACCGCCGCGTCCGAATCCATGCGGCTGCCGGTCATGGTGTTGACCAGCTCGATACCCGGGCGGACCAGCTGGGCGAAGTCCTTGTCGCCGGTGGAAATGGTCACCTGCAGGCCATCGCGGTGGCCCTGCAGGGCCAGCGTGCCGATCACATCATCGGCTTCCACGCCGGGGATGCGCAGGATGCTCAGGCCCAGCGCCTCGACGATGCGGCACATCGGCTCGATCTGCGGGCGCAGGTCGTCGGGCATCGGCGGGCGGTTGGCCTTGTAGTCGGCATACAGGTCGTCACGGAAGGTCTTGCCGGGCGCATCGACCACGAAGGCGACGTACTCGGGGCGCTCCTTCAAGGTGGCGCGCAGCATGTTGACCACGCCGAACAGTGCGCCGGTGGGTTCACCGTGTGCGTTGGTCAGCGGCGGAAGCGCGTGGAACGCGCGATACAGGTAACTGGACCCGTCAATCAGGACTAATCGGCTCATGGGGCGATTCTACGCGCCCGGCCCTGACCGTCGTCGGCACCGGCCTCACGATCCATCGGGCATAATCAGGCCCTCTTCGCCCAAGGACTCCCGGCCCATGAAGATTCTGTTGCTCGCAGGCGTGCTCGCGCTGGCCGGCTGTGCCACCGGTGGCGGCGGCAGGCCCCCGGTTGATGTCACTGGTGCCGATGTGGTCAAGACGGTGCAGGACAACGGCGACACCATCGAGGAATACCGGGTGGGCGGCCAGCTGCGGATGGTCAAGGTGACCCCGTCGCGCGGTGCCCCGTTCTACATGTACGACCAGAACGGCGATGGCCGCATGGACAGCGACAAGGACGGCGTCTCGCCGGTGTATTGGAAGCTCTACAGCTGGTGATTCCGGGCGTCGACCGCACTGCCGCCCCGTGACCGCACGGGGCCGGCAAGGCGCTGACCCCCGTCCCCGCTTGCCCACGCTCGATGACTACACCCGAACGCCGCCACGATCCAAATCCGGCTGAACTGCGCGCCGGCCTTACTGCAGAGCAACGCCAGGCGGTGGAGACGCTGGAGCATTTCGGCTGGCAGCTGCGCTTCGTGCGCCGCCCGCTGTTCCGCGACCCGATCCCGGTGCTGTTCGACCGCAGCGGCGAGCGTTATGTGGTGCTGCAGCCGGATGGCACGCTGGATGAATCGCAGACGTTGAAACTGCGCGATTGACGGGCACTGAGGGGCACTGCCGGCCAGCGGCCGGCACTACACGTTTCTCCGTTATCGGATGACCAGCACCGGTACCGTGCTGCGTGCCAGCACTTCGGCGGTCTGGCTGCCGAGCAGCACGCGGGTCACACCACGGCGGCCATGCGAGGTCATCACGATCAGGTCGCTGCCGCGCTCGGTGGCGGTATCGATGATGCCGTCGGCGGCATAGCGGTCCAGCACATGCACGGTTTCAGTGCGCAGGCCCTGCGCCTCTGCGGCGGCCTTGGCCGGCTGCAGCACCTTCTGCGCGGTCTCTTCGCGATCGGCTTTGTATTCGGGCGTGTTCATGTAGCCCACGCTCCAGCCCATCGCGTCGTACATACCGACGGCCCATGGCTCGGAGACGGTCACGATATCGACCTCGGCATCGAGGTCCTTGGCCAGCTCCAGGCCCTTGGCCAGGCCTTTCTCGGCCAGCTCCGAACCATCGGTGGCAATCAGGATGCGCTTGTACATGGCAGAGCTCCTTGGGGTGGGCAATGGGAACATCACCATTGCACACCCGGTGTGGACGCAGTGCCTTGAGCTGGATCAATCGCCGTGGCCGCGGGCAGGCACCGCCCGCGCCGGATTGCCCACCACGGTCGCGCCCGCAGGCACGTCGCGGGTGACCACACTGCCCGCGCCCACCACCGCGTCATCGCCGATGGTGACGCCGGGCAGCACGATCGCGCCGCCCCCGATCCAGACATTGCGCCCGATCCGGATCGGCCTGGCCGACTCCAGGCCTTCCGCCCGCGCCTGGGGATCACGCGGATGGTCGGCGGCGTAGAGCTGCACTGCCGGACCGATCTGGGTGCCATCGCCGATGCTGACCTCGGCCACGTCCAGGATCACGCAGTTGTAGTTGAGGAACACGCCCTGCCCCAGGCGGATGTTGTAGCCGTAGTCGCAATGGAATGGCGGCCGGATCACCGCGCCTTCGCCGACCGCGCCGAGCTGCTCGCGCAACAGCGCGCGGCGCACGGCCGGGCTTTCGGCCAGGGCGGCGTTGTAGCGGACCATCCAGACCTTGGCGGCGGCCATGTCGGCCTGCAGCGCCGGATCACCGGGGCGGTAGGGCAGCCCGGACAGCATCTTTTCTTTTTCGCTCGGACCCATGTGGCCTCCCTCAGACAGAGGGTGATGATGCCGGTTGGCCGCTCGCGTGTCAGCGCGTGCCGCGTCGCGTGCCCAGCAGCGCCACCAGTGCGAAGACGATGCCGCTCAGCCAGAACCACAGCGTTGCCTGGCCGATGCACAACCCACTGGGCTGCGGCTGGCAGCGCAGGCGCAGCAGATCGAAGTCGCCGCCGTCGGCCAGGCAGGTCTGCGCGTGCTGGAACAGGGCCAGCACCGGCTCGGCCCAGCCTGCCGACCATGTCAGCAGAACCAGTGCAGCAAGCAGATACGGAATTCCCTTGTTCACGAGTGCGCTCCCAGCGGACAGGGGCAGACTCTGGGCGCCGGCCGGGGGAGCGACAAGCGGCACGCGACGAACTGTGTGAAATCCGGGATGAGCCGGGGGCGATCGGGGATGAAGCGAGGCGCCCTGGCCCACCACAACACGGATAGCGCAGGCATGCGCCCTCTGCTCATCGCCCTGCTGTGCTCGCTGGCCCTGCTGCCGCTACCCGGCCTAGCCGCCGCGCCGGGTCCGGACCGCGTGCTGATCTTCAGCCGCACCGCCACGTTCCACCACGACTCGATTCCTGTGGCCGTGGCAACGCTGCGCGAGCTGAGTGCCGAGGCCGGCATGACGGCGGACCCGAGCGACGATCCCCGGGACTTCCGCCCCGACAACCTCGCCCGCTACCGCGCCGTGGTCTTCGCCAATACCACCGGCGACGTACTCGACGCCGCGCAGCAGGCGGCGATGGAACAGTTCATCCGCAACGGCGGCGGCTTCATGGGCGTGCACGCCGCGGCCGACACCGAGTACGACTGGCCTTGGTACGGCGAACTGGTCGGCGCGTGGTTCCACAAGCATCCCAAGGGTCTGCAGGAGACGCTTGTGCAGCCCGAACGTGACGGCAGGCCGTCAGGCCCGGCGTGGCCGATCCGCGATGAGCTTTACAACTACCGGCGCAATCCGCGTGGAATGGTGAAGGTCATCGCGACAGTGGACGAATCGCGTTACGACGGCGGCACCATGGGCGCCGATCATCCCATCGCCTGGTGCCGGCCCTTCGATGGAGGCCGCAGCTGGTACACCGGGCTGGGCCACGACGCGGCGGTGTATGCCGACCCGAATGTGCGGGCGCAGCTGCGCCGTGGCCTGCGCTATGCAGCAGGCCACGCGCCGGACTGCTGATCAGGCGGTACGCACCACGCGCGCGCCTTGGCACAGCGGGTAGCTCGCCAGCAGATCGGCGATGCGCGCGTGCAGGGTGTCGAACGAGGCGCCATACAGATACAGCGCCGTCTCGGTCGGGCCCTGCCACCAGCTGCAGATCTCGCCGTGGCCTTCGATGCGCTCGACGATCTGTTCGAACACATAGTTCGAGTCGCACTGCTCGTAGACCTCATCGGGCAGGTCGGTGCCGTTGAGATACAACGCCAGGCCTTCGGTGACGCCGAACGGTTGATCGGGGGCGCCTTCGCGCTGGATCAGCGAGCCCTTCGGCGCACCCAGCTGCTCCAGCAGCTCGATCACGCCAGGCAGCGAGGCTGGATCGTTCAACGCGACCTCGATATCGCCGTAGTCCACTTCACCATCTTCCGTCAGCGCGGTGCCACCGCCGGTGATCTCACCCAGCTCGGCACTGCCCAGCAGCGCATCCAGCGGATCTTCGAACAGCTCATGGCGATGCTCGGGCTGGAGCCTGGCGTTCAATTTGACGGTGAGGTGCAGCGGCGAATCGGTCATGGCGGGGGCCTGCGCGAAAGGAATGCCGCCATTGTAGTGCCGGCCGCTGGCCGGCTCCCGACAAGGTATGCCGCCCATTGCAGTGCCGGCCGCTGGCCGGCTCCCGACAACGCCGCGGCAAGGAGCAGCCGGCCAGCGGCCGGCACTACCGGATCACGAGCGCTGCTCAGAGCACCGTCAAATTGGCATACGCCATCACCAGCCACTTGCTGCCGGCCTCGATGAATTCGACCTGCACGCGGGCGTGCTGGCCGCTGCCTTCGTAGTCGGTGACCATGCCTTCGCCGAACTTGGGATGGTTGACCATCGCGCCCAGCTTGAGTGGCGGTGCTTCCAGCGCCGCGTGGCCCATCACCCGGTTGGCACCGAGCGAGGTGCCACGCGAGACCTGCACCTTCGGGCGCACTTCATTGACCAGCTCACGCGGGATCTCGCGCAGGAAGCGCGAGGGCACGTTGTAGTTGTCCTGGCCATGGATGCGACGTGATTCGGCGTAGCAGAGCACCAGCTTCTGGCGCGCGCGGGTGATGCCCACGTACGCCAGGCGCCGTTCTTCTTCCAGCCGGCCGCTTTCTTCCAGCGAGCGCGCGCTCGGGAACAGGCCGTCTTCCATGCCGGCCAGGAACACCAGCGGGAACTCCAGGCCCTTGGCGGCGTGCAGCGTCATCAACTGCACGCCCTCTTCGCCGGCCTGGGCCTGGCCTTCGCCGGCCTCCAGCGAGGCATAGGCGAGGAAGGCGACCAGCTCGCTCATGTCCTGGGTTTCTTCGACATCGTCTTCGCGACGCACGAAGCGCGAGGCCACCGAGACCAGTTCGTCCAGGTTGTCCGCGCGCGATTCCGAATCCAGCGCGTTGCGGCTTTCCTTGGACCAGTGCTCGCGCAGGCCCGAGCGCATCAGCACATGGTCGATGCGTTCGGCGAGGGTCATCGTGTCGGCTTCAGCCTGGAGCTGATTGACCAGCACCAGGAAGCCGGCCAGCGCGTTGCGTGCACGTGCAGCGAGCTCATTGCCCTGGGTGGTCAGCATGGTGGCCTCCCACAGCGAAATCGCGTGGGAACGGGCCAAGCGGCGCACTTCATCCAGGGTGCGGTCGCCGATGCCACGCGTCGGCGTGTTGACCGCGCGCTCGAAGGCCGCGTCATCGTTGCGGTTGGTCATCAACCGCAGGTACGCCAGCGCGTCCTTGATTTCGGCACGCTCGAAGAAGCGCATGCCGCCGTACACGCGGTACGGCACCTGCTCGGAGAGCAGGGATTCTTCGAAGGCACGCGACTGCGCATTGCTGCGGTAGAGCACGGCGACATCGCCGTAGCTGCCGCCATCACGCACCCACTGGCGCGCGCGCTCGACCACGTAACGCGCCTCGTCCATCTCGTTGTAGGCCGCATACAGATCGATCGGATCGCCGTCGCCGCTGTCGGTCCACAACTCTTTGCCGATACGGTCCGGGTTGTGCGCGATCACCGCATTGGCCGCGCCGAGGATATTGGCGGTGGAGCGGTAGTTCTGCTCCAGGCGGACGGTCTGCGCACCCGGGAAATCCTTCAGGAAGCGCTGCACGTTCTCGACCTTGGCGCCGCGCCAGCCATAGATGGCCTGGTCATCGTCGCCGACCACGAACACGTGGCCGGTATCGCCGGCGAGTACGCGCACGAAGGCGTACTGGATGGCGTTGGTGTCCTGGAACTCGTCCACCAGGATTTCGCGGAAGCGCGAACGGTAGTGAGCCAGCAAGGCCGGGTTGTCGCGCAGCAGTTCATGCGCGCGCAGCAGCAGTTCGGCGAAATCGACCAGACCGGCGCGATCGCAGCGCTCCTGGTAGGCGATATACGCCTCGCGCATGGTTTCCAGCCACGCGTCATGCGGCTCGGGCTGGATATGCTGCGGGCGACGGCCCTCGTCCTTCTGCTCGTTGATCCACCAGGCGATCTGCTTCGGCGGGAACTTGCCGTCGTCGATCTCCAGCTGCTGGACCACGCGCTTGACCAGCCGCAGCTGGTCGTCCGAATCCATCACCTGGAAGCTGTCGGGCAGCTTGGCGTCCTGGAAATGCAGGCGCAGCAGGCGATGGGCCAGGCCGTGGAAGGTGCCGATCCAGGCGCCACGGCTGCCCTGCGACAGCTGCAGGTCGATGCGGTGACGCATCTCCCCGGCGGCCTTGTTGGTGAAGGTCACCGCAAAAATGCCATGGGTCGGCACGCCGCAGACTTCATTGAGCCAGGCGATGCGGTGGATAAGCACGCGGGTCTTGCCGGAACCGGCACCGGCAAGCACCAGATGGTGGCCGGGCGGGGCGGACACAGCTTCGCGCTGGGCGGGGTTCAACCCGTCGAGCAAGTGGGAAACATCCATGTCCCCATTTTACGCCCTCTGCACCCTCCCTGCGTCAGGGCGCGCGTCCGGCGGCTTCCTCGGCAAGCCGTGTGTCCAGCTGGGTGTGCCCCATCTGCGCGTAGCGACGGCAGGCGCCTGGCTGGACCAGCGGGGTGGCTGCGTCGCCCTGCAGACGGATGAACAGGTTGCTGCCCAGGGGATGCGGCGTCACATGCACGTCGCAGGGTAGCGCCGCCAGCGTATCCAGACCGCGCCGGAAGGCCTCCACCATCTGCGGGTGATCGAGATAGCGGTACTGGGCATCGGAGATCGCACTCACGCTGTCGGTGTAGGCGATGTCCAGGCAGCGCCCTGCCTCGCAGGACCGCCAGGTCCAACTGGTGCCGCCCGGCGCGTGGCCCGGGGTGGCATGGGCGGTCAGCGCCAGCGGACCGACGCGGACGACCTCGTCGTCGCCGATGGCCATGACCTCGGCCACCGCTGGAAATGCCGAGCCTTCCTCAAGGAACTGCGGATCGCTGCGATCGCTCCGGCCGTTACGCAGGGTGGCCACGGCGGGCGAGCGTGCCAGCAGCGGTGCGCCGGTGGCCGCCTGCAGGTGCGCCAGGCCGGCGGCGTGATCGTAATGCTCGTGCGAGTTCAGCAGATACTTCACGTCCTGCGGATCGAAGCCAAGCGTGCGGATATTGGCCTCGATCAGGGGGCCGGCGGGCGTCGTGCCGCCATCGATCAGCACATGGCCCTGATCGGAGGTCACGAGCACCGCAGCCAGCCCACAGGTGCCGACATACCATGTGTTGCCGAAAATGCGCCGCGGCGGGGCGCGGTCGTTCCATCCCTCCATCACGCTGGCGCCCGCCGGGCAGGCGGGAATGTCGCGCAGTGCGGTGACGGCGACGGGCGCCGCGACCGTCGCATCGGTCGAGGCAGCGGGATCGACCGGGGCGTGGCGCTGGCAGGCGGCCAGAACCAGTGTTGCGCCCAGCACGACGAGCGGGCGCCATGGGGTCGTCGCCGTGACACGGGGGGCGGTCCTGTCGGGACGTAGCGTCATGGTCATTTCCTGTGAGAAAGACACGAGCCTAGTGCCGTCGTCATGCCGCCACCACCGAGCCGTTCGAGGGGAAGGCATGAGGTGTTTGTGTGCCTCGCGCACGGCCGCGAGGCACGGTGTCGCAGTCAGCCCACCGCGCGCAGCGCGGCCTGCTGGGCCTGCATCCGCAACTCGGGAATGGCCAGGCTTTCCCAGAGCGTGCCGATGCGCAGGCTGCCCACCACCAGCACGCGGGTCTGACGCTGGCCGTCGGCACCGAGCAGTTCGCCGTTCTCCACCGAGGTATCCAGCCCCAGCCCGTGCGGACCAGGCCGCGCATGCCCATCGGCCAGCAGCTGCTGGATCAGTGGATTGCGCATGCACAGCGCGCGGGTTTCCACGCCGGTGGCATTGATCACCGCGCTGACCGTCAGTGGCGGCAGGCCGCCGGCCGGGCCGTGCCCGTGCAGCTGCAGCCCGCCTTCCTGCACCAGCAGCGTGTCCAGCCGGGCGCGGTGGCGCTGCAGCTGGCCGCTGCGCTCCAGCTCGCTGACCTGGGCATGCACCGATTCGGCGATGCGGTGGCGGTGCACGTCCCAATGGCGCACCACGTGGCGCAGGAAACGACGCTGGTCGGCCTCGCCCAGGCTCAACCACAATGCCTGGCCCATCGGCCGGATGCGGTCCATGACGCTTTGCCAAGGGATGCCCTGCGCCCCGGCGGCACGGGCCTGCCCACGCAGTTCACGCACGCGCTGACGCAACGACATCGTCAACAAGGGCTGCGGATCGAAGGTGACCGCTCCGCCGTGCGCCTGTGGCAATGGCAGCAGCGCATGTCGCGACAGCACGAAGATGCGCCCGCGGTGTCCGGCGGCCGCCAGGGCCACCACGCTGTCGGCCATGCTCAGGCCCGAGCCGATGATGGCCAGATCGTCATCGCCGGCCAGCACGCGCACGCCGTCGTAATCCCAGGCCTCCACCGCCTGCGCCGGCGGCAGGGCATCGGCACCGGGCACCGGCAGTGGTCGCATGCTGTTGCCACAGGCCAGCACCACGCGCTGCGCGCGCCACACCACGTCGTCGTCGAGCCGCAACTGCACACCGTGTTCGGTCGGCTCCAGCGCGAACACTGGCTGCTCGACCACCTCCAGCACTGCCACGCTGCGCTCGCACGCCTGTTCCAGGCGCTCACGCAGGTAGGCGGCGTAATGGCGGCGCGGCACGAACTGGTCCGCCAGCACCTCGCGCGCCACATCGGCAATCGCCTGGCTGTCGATCAGGTAATCGAGGAAATCCGCAGGCTGATCGGGCAGCGCGCTCATCTTGCCGGCCGGCACGTTGAGCAGGTGCTCGGGCCAAGGCGTGGCGTAGGCGATGCCTTCGGCCAGCGCCGAAGCCGGCTCGAACAGCACGATGCGTGACGGTCGCGGAGCATGGCGCAGGGCCTGCAGTGCAACGAGGACGCCGGCAGCGCCGCCGCCGACGATGGCCAGATCACACTGGCGGTGGGTATCGGACGCAGTCATGCCTCGATTGTAGGCGATGCGCGTGGACCGGCCGTCCACGTGCGTCACAGCGGGCTACATCAAGGCATCGGCCAGCCGTGCGATGCCTTCGCGGCTGCGCTTCCACGCCGGCCGTTGGCGCCACGTCGCCAGATCGAGCTGACGGGACTGCTCGAGATAGTCGGCTTCGATCTGCGCCAGCTGCCGCACCATGCCGGGGTCATAACAGAGCATGCCGATCTCGGCATTGAGCGCGAACGAGCGGATATCCAGGTTGATCGAGCCGACCAGGGCAATGTCTTCATCGACGGTCAGGTGCTTGGCATGCAGGAAATGCGGTTCGTACAGCGCGATGCGCACCCCGCTGCGCAGCAGCTCATCGTAGTAGGCCTCCTGCGCCCAGGAGGTCAGCCGCTGGTTGGTGCTGGCCGACAGGATCAGCTGCACCTGCACGCCGGACAGCGCCGCGATGCGCAGCGCACTCAAGGTCGCTTCATCGGGAACGAAGTATGGCGTGACCAGCACGATTCGCCGGCGCGCCAGATGGATCAGCGCGTTCACCGCATCGCGCGCATTGCTGAAGGGGTATGCCGGGCCACTGGGCAGCAGCTGGGTCGGCACATCGGCCGAGCACACCGGCACGGCGGTGAGCACATCCAGGCGTTGCCCGGTTTCCATGTACCAGTCGCTGGCGAACACCGCTTCCAGGTGCGCCACCACCGGCCCGCGCACGCGCGCGACCAGCTCCTTGTTCGGGAACCCGGCGACGAACTGCGCGCGTGCCAGGTTCTGTGAGCCGATGTAGCCGACGCGGTTGTCGATCACCGCGATCTTGCGGTGGTTGCGCAGGTCCATGCGGCCACTGCGCCGCCAGCGCAGACCACCGGGCAGCATCGCGCGCACGTCGACACCGATCGCCTGCAGGCGATGGCGATAGTGGCGCAGCCCACGCTTGGCCCCCACTGCATCGAGCAGCACGCGGCAATGCACACCGCGCGCGGCCGCCCGCTGCAGCGCCTCCACGATGGCCTCGCCGACGGCATCGTCGAACATCAGGTAGTACAGCAGGTGCACGCGCTCACGGGCCTGGTCGATGTCTTCGATCAGGGCCTGCAGCGAGGCGTCGTAGTCATTGAGCAGATCCACCGCGTTGCCGTGGATGGGCATGAAATCGCCCTGGCGCTCGATCAGCGGCACGATCTCGGCGGTGGCCGTCTCCGGCGGCGGCGTCCAGCGCAGCGGCGGCTGCAGCGCCTGCTCCTCGCGGATCACCTGGGAGGCCTCGGCCTGGCGCTGCACGCGCTGGCGCGACAGCCACGGGTGGCCGAACAGCAGATACAGCGGCAGCCCGAGCAGCGGCACGAAGCCGACCAGCAGCAGCCAGCTGCGCGCGGCACCGGGCGTGGTGCGGCTGGGAATCCACAACAGCGCGGCCAGCCGGATCAGCCAATCCAGCATCAACAACCACGAACCCAGCAGCCACTCGAACAGCATCGCGTCGCCCGTCGGGAGGGAAACGCATTCTGCCATGGGCCGCTGCATGCAACCGGTCGTGCCGGCCGCTGGCCGGCGCCACGTATCGCCGGCCCAACAAAAAAACCCGCCACGAGGGCGGGTTTTTCGTCGGGAAGCTCAAGAACCCTTGCGGATTACTTGATCTTGCCTTCCTTGTACAGGACGTGCTTGCGCACGACCGGATCGTACTTCAGGAATTCCATCTTCCCGGGGGTGTTCTTCTTGTTCTTGTCCGTCGTGTAGAAGTGGCCAGTGTTGGCCGTCGAAATCAGACGGATCTTATCGCGCTTGCCTGCCATGATCGTTTACTCCTCAGACCTTTTCGCCGCGCGAACGCAGCTCAGCCAGAACGGAGTCGATACCGTTCTTGTCGATGGTGCGCAGGGCATGCGCGGAAACACGAAGCTTGACCCAGCGGTTTTCGCTGGCAACCCAGAAGCGGCGCTCGTGCAGGTTGGGCAGGAAACGACGGCGGGTCTTGTTGTTGGCGTGCGAGACGTTGTTACCCGTCTGCACTCGCTTGCCGGAAACTTGGCATACGCGGGACATTGCGCACCTCGATAAAAGTAGTTGTCAGCCCATAGCCCGGGCGACGGCGGCCTCGACGGTTTCCCGCCACACGTCATGAGAATCAAAGGGTTACGCTGTCGAGGGCGGACCGGATGACGTGTTCCCGGCCGCCGATCCAGAGATTTCTGGACACAGCGAGCCGCGCATTATGCCGCAGGCCGGTGGCTGGCGCAAGTTGTCCACAGGGCCATGGTGGTCTGTCAGTGCCGGGACGGCCTCCCGTGTTCGCATCGCCACCCACGGGCGATGGCGATACTGGCCGCCCCTTTTCCCCTGGACCCCTCGATGCGGCTGCTGGCACTTACCTACGGCACCGAAGGCGACACCCGCCCGCTGGTCATGCTCTGCCACGGCCTGATGGCCGCCGGACACGAGGTCATGCTGCTGGCCGAGGGCGGCACCCTGGGCAGCGCGCGCGCCCTGGGCGTGCCGCACGCCGCGCTGGAAGGCGACATCCACGACGAGGTGGTGGCGCTGGTGTCGCGTGGCAACAACACGCTGGCCGCCTCCCGCGGACTGGCCCGGATGGCGCGCCGGCACGTGCCGGCGTGGACCCGGCAGGCCGATGCGGCTGCCGCCGGGTGCGATGCGGTGCTGACCGGTGGGCTGGCCGCCTTCGTGGGTATGACCGTGGCCGAGCGGCATGGCCTGCCCGCGATCGGGCTGGGCATGATCCCGCTGACGCCCACGGCCGCCTTCCCGTCCCCGTTCCTGCCCCGGCTGCCCCTGCCGGGTGTGCTTAACCGGCTCAGCTACGGGCTGGTCAACCAGGCGGTCTGGCGCACCTTCCGGCAGCCGATCAACCAGGCCCGGCACGCGCTGGGCATGTCGCCGCGACGCAGCCTCTGGCGCGACCTGCCGATGCTCTACGGCATCTCGCCCAGCCTGCTGCCGCAACCGGCGGACTGGCCCGCCAACCATCGCATCTGCGGCCAATGGCGCCTGCCGGACAGTCCCTGGCAACCACCGCCGGACCTGCAGGCCTTCCTCGATGCCGGGCCCGCCCCGGTGTACGTGGGCTTTGGCAGCATGACCGGCTTTGATCGCGACCGCGTGCTGCCAGCGCTGCTGGACGCCCTGGCCCCCCGCCGGGTGCTGCTGTTCCCCGGTTGGGCGGGGCTGCCCAGCACCCCCCTGCCCGCCCGCGTGTTCGTGGTCGGGCCAACCCCACACGAGGCGCTGTTCCCGCGCTGCGCGCTGGTGATCCACCACGGCGGCAGCGGCACCACGCATTCGGCCTGCCGGGCCGGGGTGCCATCGCTGGTGATGCCGTTCGCGGCCGACCAGTTTTTCTGGGCGGCGCGGTTGCAGGGGTTGGGCGTGGCGCCGGCGGCGTTGTCGCCGAAGCGGTTGGATGCCAACACGCTGGCGCGGGCCATTGGCTTCGTCGAACACGCCGGAACGCGTGAACGGGCTGCTGCTCTGGGAAGGGCGATGGGCATGGAAACTGGCGTGGCCAAAGCAGCCGATCTGATCCAGCAATGGCTGGCAGGAAATCGATAAACGCCAAGTGGATGAGGCGACCTCAAGGTGTGACCCCGTCATTTGACCGCCATGGCAACGGACTGCTGTAGTGGCCACACGACCCCGCCCTCGCCGTCGTCATCCAGTTGGCTAAACGGCTTGGGACGAAAAAACCGCCGAACGGCGGTTTTTTCATGTCAGTTGCCTCACCGGATCCAGACCGGGAAGAAGCCCATCGACAAGCCAGCGCATTGGTGAGGCAGCCAGGTCCGCACGTGGCATCACGTGCGGACCCACCCTTCAAACCGCGTCAGGCCCCTTCCGGTGCAACCACCGATACAGCACCGGCAGCACCAGCAACGTCAGCAGCGTGGACGAGACGATACCGCCGATCACCACGGTGGCCAGCGGGCGCTGCACCTCCGAGCCGGCGCCGACGTTGAAGGCCATCGGCACGAAGCCGAGCGAGGCCACCAGCGCGGTCATCAGGACCGGGCGCAGACGGCCCAAGGCACCTTCGCGCACCGCCTGCGGCAACGGCATGCCGTGCTCGCGCAGGCTGCGCACGAAGCTGATCATCACCAGGCCGTTGAGCACCGCCACACCGGACAGCGCGATGAAGCCCACGCCGGCCGAGATCGACAGCGGAATGCCCCGCAGGGCCAGCGCGAGCACGCCGCCGGTGAGCGCCAGCGGCACGCCACTGAACACGATGGCCGCATCCTTGACCGAGCCGAACGCCCAGAACAGCAGGGCGAAGATGATCGCCAGCGTCACCGGCACCACGATCGACAGGCGCTGGCTGGCCGAGATCAGCTGCTCGAAGCTGCCGCCGTATTCGATCCAGTAGCCGTTGGGCACCTGCACATCGCGCCCGATCGCCTGCTGCAGATCGCCGACAAATCCACCCAGGTCGCGGTCGCGCACGTTGGCGGTGACCACGATCCGGCGCTTGCCGTTCTCGCGGTTGATCTGGTTCGGCCCTTCGCTGTTGCTCAGCGTCGCCAGCTCACGCAGCGGTACGGTGCGTGCACTGCCGCTGGTCCAGCTGCCGGTGCGGCTGGACTCGTCGGCGTCGTCGGCCAGCGCCGTCTCCAGCGACACCGGCAGGTCCGCCAGTGCGGCCGGGTCCTGGCGCAGTGCGTCGGGCAGGCGCACCACGATGTCGAAGCGGCGGTCACCCTCGAACAACTGCCCTGCCACCTGCCCGCCCACGGCGGTGGCCACGGTCGATTGCACCTGGCCGGGATTCAAGCCATAGCCGGCCAACGCGGTGCGGTTGGGGGTGACAGTCAGCAGCGGCAGGCCGCTGGTCTCCTCCACCCGCACATCGGCCGCGCCCGGCACCGTGCCGGCTACCGCGGCAATGCGCTTGCCGACCGACAGCAGCGTCTCCAGGTCATCGCCGAACAGCATCACCGCCACGTCGGCACGCACGCCGGAGATCAGTTCGTTGGTACGCATCTGGATCGGCTGGGTGAACTCGTAGTTGTTGCCGGGCAGCTGCTCCACCGCGTCTTCCAGCTCGGCCAGCAGTGCCGCACGCGATTTGCGTGGATCCGGCCAGGCCTTGCGCGGTTTCATCATGATGAAGGTATCGGCGACCGAGGGCGGCATCGGATCGGAGGCGACTTCCGGCGTGCCGATCTTGGAGAACACCTTGTCCACCTCGGCGAACTGCACCAGCCGGTTCTCGATCTGCTTCTGCATCTCGATCGACTGGGTCAGGCTGGTCCCGGGGATGCGCATGGCGTGCATGGCGACATCGCCTTCGTCCAGGTTTGGTACGAACTCGCTGCCCAGCCGCGTCGCCAGCAGGCCACAACCGATCACCAGCACCAGCGCACCGGCGACCATCCAGCGGCCGCGCCGCAGGGCAAAGGCCAGCATCGGCTCGTAGCGCCGGCGCACCCAGGCCATCAGGCGGTTCTCCGTCTCCTGCACACGGCCACCGAGGAACAGCGCGATCGCGGCAGGCACGAAGGTCAACGCCAGCACCATCGCACCGGTCAGGGCCAGCACCACGGTGATCGCCATCGGGTGGAACATTTTTCCTTCCACGCCGGTGAGCGCGAAGATCGGCAGGTACACCGCGGTGATGATGCCCAGCCCGAACAGGCTCGGGCGGATCACCTCGGCGGTGGCGCTGGCGGTTTCGGCGAAGCGTTCGTCGCGGGTCATGTCGCGGCCGAGCGCGTGCTGGCGTTCGCCGAAGCGGCGCAGGCAGTTCTCGATGATGATCACCGCCCCGTCGACGATCAGGCCGAAGTCCAGCGCGCCCAGACTCATCAGGTTCGCCGACACGCCACCGCGGGCCATGCCGGTCAGCGTGAACAGCATCGCCAGTGGAATCACCGCCGCGGTGATCAACGCCGCCCGGAAGTTGCCGAGCAGCAGGAACAGCACCACGATCACCAGCAAGGCGCCTTCGATCAGGTTCTTGGCGACCGTGGCGATGGTGCGGTCGACCAGCGCGGTGCGGTCGTAGCTGGCGGTGACGGTGACGCCCTCCGGCAGACTGGCCTGCGCCTGCTGCAGACGCGCCGCCGCGGCCTGGGCCACATCGCGGCTGTTGGCCCCGATCAGCATCACCACCGTGCCCATCACCACTTCATGGCCGTTCTGGGTGGCCGCGCCACTGCGCAGCTCCGGGCCGTCCTGCACCTGGGCGACGTCGTGCACGTGGATCGGCACGCCTTCACGGCGGGCCAGCACGATGTTGCCGATCTCCTCCAGGTTGGCGACCTGGCCGGGAATGCGGACCAGGAACTGCTGGCCGTTGCGTTCGATGTAGCCGGCGCCGACGTTCTGGTTGTTGGTCTCCACCGCCTGTGCCACGTCCTCCAACGTGAAGCCCAGCGCGCGCAGGCGGGCCGGGTCGGGGGTGATGTGCACCTGACGCTGGAAGCCACCGATGGTGTTGACCTCGGTCACGCCGGGCACGTTGCGCAGCTGCGGCCGGATCACCCAGTCCTGCAGGGTGCGCAGGTCGGTGGCGGTGTACGCCGTGCCATCGGCCTTGCGCGCCTTGGGATCGGCGTCGATGGTGTACATGAAGATCTCGCCGAGGCCGGTCGAGATCGGGCCCAGCTGCGGATCCAGGCCGTCGGGAATCTGCGATTTGACCTGCTGCAGGCGTTCGGCGACCTGCTGGCGGGCGAAGTAGATGTCGGTGCCGTCCTTGAAGACCACGGTCACCTGCGAGAGCCCGTAGCGCGACAGCGAGCGGGCCTGCTCCATCGCCGGCAGGCCGGCCATCACCGTCTCCACCGGGTAGGTGATGCGCTGTTCGGTTTCCAGCGGCGAGTAACCGGGGGCCGCGGTATTGATCTGCACCTGGACGTTGGTAATGTCCGGGGTGGCATCGATCGGCAGCTTGGTGAAGCTCCAGCTGCCGATGACGATCAGCACCAACGTCAGGGCCATCATCAACCAGCGATGGGCGATGGCGGCGCGGAGGATGCGCTCAAGCATGGGAGCGCCCTCCGTGTGCGGGGCGCGGCAACGCATCAATGTTCATGCGATGCCCCTGCCTTGCCGATGTCGGCCTTGACCACGTAGCTCTGCTCGACCACGACGTCTTCGCCGACGGCCAGGCCACTGAGCACTTCGACCTTGCCGGCATCGCGCGCCCCCAGGGTCACCGCACGCGCGGTGTAGGTGTCCCCTTCGCGCACGAACACCACGTCTTTGCCGTCCATCGTCTGCAGCGCGCTCAACGGCACCACCTGCGCGGCCGGCGTGGTGGCCACCACGATGCGCGCCTTGACGGCCGCACCGGGCCGCCATTGGCCGTCGTCGTTGCGCAGCGTGGCGCGCGCGACCGTGCTCTGGCTGGCGGTCGCGGTGCCGGGCAGCACGCGTTCCAGCGTGGTGGCCTGGCTGACGCCGTCGGTCATGCGTGACACGGTGACCGGCACGCCGGCGGTGATGTGCTGGGTGTCGTTGCCGAAGATATGCAGGTCCACCCACAACGTGGACAGATCACCGATCTCGAACAACGGCGTGCCCTCGCCTGCCACCCCACCGACCTGCGCCTGGCGCGCGAGCACCACGCCACCGATCGGTGCGGTCACGGTGTAGGTGGTGAGGCTGAGGTTGCTCTCGATGCTGGCCACTACCTGACCGGCGCGCACGCGGTCGCCCACATTGGCGCGCAGCGAACGGATCGGGCCGGGAAAGCGCGCCATCACCTGGGCAACGCGGCCATCGACCGGGGTCAGCAGCCCCTGCACATCGTGTTCGTCGGCGATGGTGCCGGCGACGACAGGTGCCACGCGGATGCCCGCCTGTTCGGCCATGGCCGCGGCGATGGTGGTGCGTTCCGGGGCGTCGTGATCGTCGTGGTCATCGTCGTGCCCAGCCTCACCATGGCCGGCGTCCTCGTCGGCCGCGTTGGCCGGCGCCGCAGCGGGCTCAGCGCCGCCGCAGCCGGTGAGCGCCATCAGCGCGATCAACAGGCTGGCGGCCAGCGCGGTACGGGTCTGGGAAAGGGTCATCGGCGGTCCTCCGTGGACACGGTGTCGGTGGCGGCGACCATGCTCTGGCCGGTCAGGCGCTGGAGTTCGATCAGGGCGGTCTGTGCGGCGATGGCCGCGTCGAGCTGGCGCTGGCGTGCGTCGATCCGCATCGCCTGCAGCTGGGCCCATTCCATGTAACTGATCGCGCCGGCACGCCAGGCCTTCTCGGCTGCGTTCTCGGCACGCTGCAGCTGCGGCAGCACGTCGCGCGCCATGCGGGTCACTTCCAGCCGCGAGGTCAGGTAGCGGCCATGCGCTTCGGCAAGGGTGGCGTACAGCTGCAGCGCGCGCGCGTCGCGCTCCACGCTGTTGAGCGCCAGTTCGGCCTCGGCCGCACGGATCTCCGGGTCGGCACGGCGCACGCTGCCCAGCGGCAGGCTGAAACCGGCGACCAGGGAGGTGTCGCGGGTATCGCGCGAATTGCGCACGCCCACCTGCCAGCTGACATCGGGCCGTGCCTGGGTGCGGGCCAGCTGCACCTGCGCTTCGCGGATGCGACGCTCACCGGCCAGCACCGCCAGTTCCGGGGTGCGCTGCAGTTCCTCGGCGAGCACGGCGAAGTCCTGCAGCGCGGGCAGCTGCATGGGGTCGCCGGTGACCACGTCGAAACCGGGCTCACGCTGGCGCCACAGTGCGGACAGCGCCGCACGCGCGGACTGATCCATCTGCCGGGCGCGATCGCGGTCCAGCTCGGCCTGGGCCTGCATCGCCTGCGCGGTCAGCAGCACCGACTCGGGCGAGGCACCGGCCTGCAGGCGCAGTCGCGCGGCGGCGACGGCGCGCCGGCGCTGCTCGATATCGGTCTCGGCGATGCGCAGCTGCTGGCGCGCGTCGGTCACTGCCAGATAGCGGCGGGCGACCTCGGCCATCAGATCCAGCCGCGCGGTTTCGCGCTGCGGGGCCAGGCTGTCCAGATTGGCCTGGGCCACGGCGCGGCGGGCATCCAGCTTGCCGCCGCGTTCCAGCACGCCGGCCAGGGTGACGGTGACTTCGGCGGCATCGAAGCCACGGGTGTCACCGCTGCCGAGTGCGTTCTCCAGCTCCACGCCAAGGGTCAGCGGGGGCGACAGGCCGGCCGCGTCACGGCGGGCTTCCCACACCGGGCGCTGCGCCTGCGCCAGGCGCAGGTCGGGGTGGTACTGGGCGACGCGCGCGATGGCGTCGTCGAGGGTCAACGGTGCAGCAGGTGTCGTGCCCTGTGCGTACACGCACGGCACGAACGCAATGGCAGCCAAGGCTGCCAGACGCATCCACATGGGAGTCTCCAGAAAGCGATCAGAGGGCAAACGGCGGCCGCGCGGCCGCAGGGCATCAGATCGCTATCGGAGGACGCAGCAGGTTCTCGGGCGGTTGGGTGCGCAGTTGCGCGATCAACCCGGCAGGGACGCCGTGGCTGGGCGCGGCGGGCAGGCTCCAGGCCATCGCGGCCATCGGCAGCACGCCGCCGTGGCCATGGCAGTGGCCGCAATGCACCAGGGCATGCAGCCAGTCTTCGTTGCCGTCGTCATCGCCCGGTACATCGGCGGCGGCGTCATCCAGGCTGCCATGCACGTCGCTGCTGTCCGCATGCACGCTCAGGTGGATATCGGCCAGGGCCGAGGCCAGCGAGCTGCCGAACACGCCCACACCGACCACCACCAGCATCAGCAGGCGGAGCAGCAGGGACGGACGCGGGCGGGCACGACGGAACATGGCCCGCAGGGTAGCCGGGCGTGAAGCCGTTACACAATCGCAGCCCGGCCGCTTGGTTCACGTTGGCCGGGGCCGGCGCGATGGCCGGCCCCGCGCACCTCAGCTGGCCGCAGCCTTGCGCTGGGCGATGAAGGCCTGGATCTGTTCCTCCAGGACCGGCAACGGCACCGAGCCCTGGCTGAGCACCGCGTCGTGGAAGGCCTTGACGTCGAAGCGGTCGCCCAGCTCCTGCTCGGCCTGCGCGCGCAGGCGCACGATCGCGATCTCTCCGAGCTTGTAGCTCAGCGCCTGGCCCGGCCAGGAAATGTAGCGATCCACTTCGGTGGTCACTTCGTGCTCGCTCAGCGCGGTGTGGTCGCGCAGGTAGGACAGCGCCTGCTCGCGGGTCCAGCCCTTGTGGTGTACGCCGGTATCGATCACCAGGCGCGCGGCACGCCACATCTCGTAGGTCAGGCGGCCGAAATCCTCGTACGGGGTTTCGTAGATGCCCATCTCCACGCCGAGCTTCTCGCAGTACAGGCCCCAGCCTTCGCCGTAGGCGGAGATGTAGTTGTTGCGGCGGAACGCGGGCTGCTCACCCTGCTCTGCCGCCAGCGCGCCCTGCAGGGCATGGCCCGGATCGGACTCGTGCAGGGTCAGCGCGGGAAGGTTGTACAGCGGCCGCGCCGGCAGGTTGTAGGTGTTGAGCCAGTAGGTGCCCATGCCACCGCGGCCGGCGGTCCAGAACGGGGCGATGTCCGGCGGCACCGGCACGATGGTGAAGCGCGCACGCGGCAGCGTCATGTACTTGCCGATCACGCCATCCACGCGCTTGGAGATCCACGCCGCACGATGCAGCAGCTCATCCGGGGTCTTGGCGTAGAACTGCGGATCGGTACGCAGGAAGGTCAAGAACTCGGCGAAGCTGCCCTTGAACTCGACCTGCTGGATGATGCCGTTCATCTCGGCCTGGATACGTGCGACTTCCTTCAGGCCGATCTCGTGGATCTGCTGCGGGGTCAGGTCCAGCGTGGTGTATTCGTGGATCTGCTGCTTGTAGTACGCCTTGCCGCCCGGCATCGCCTCGGCGGCCAGGGTGGTGCGCGCCTGCGGGACGTACTCGCTGACGAAGAAGGTGCGCAACTTGCCGAACGCCGGCACCACGCTGCCGCCGATGGCCTGGCGGGCCTGTTCCTGCAGCTGCGCCTGCTCGGCGGCCGGGATGCTGGCCGGCAGCTTCTTGAACGGCGCGTACAGCGGCGACTGGGTCGGGTCCTTCAGTTCGGACACGGTGGCGATCGAGACCTCGCGGCCATCGAGCACTGCACGCGGCACGCTGAAGCCGCGCTTGAGGCCGGCACGCATGTTCTCGGTCTGCTGCTCGAAGTAGCGCGGCACATCGTTCAGACGCGCGATGTAGTTGCGATAGTCCTGCACGGTCTTCATCTCGCGCCGGGCCATGAAGGACAGGTTGGACCAGAACGAGGAGTCCGCGTTGAACGGCATTTCGTAGGCGCGCAGGCGGACATCGGCAGCCAGGTTGAACACCTGGTCGCGGTAGATCGCGTAGTTGATGCGGTTCTCGGCCGAGAGTGCCTGGGTGTCGACCTTGTCCAGCTGCGCCAGGACGTCGTCCCAGACCTTCAACCGGCCCTGCTGCGCGGCGGCGCCGACATCGGGCATGCGGGTGGCGTTGGCCGGGCCGTCACCGTCTTCGCTGGCCTCACCGCCGCCGGCTTCGCGCCAGGCCCATTCCTTCTCGTAGATGGCACGGAACTGCGCGTCGGCAGGGCTTTCAGTGGCCAGGCTGGCCGGGGCGGCAGCCGGGGCGGCCGGAGGCGCAGCCAGGGCAGTGCCGGCGGGAAGGGCCAGGGCGAGCAGCAGCGCAGCAACGAGCGGTGATTTCACGGTCAAGGGTTCCCGAGGGACGGCAAACCCCGATCATGGCACCCGGCGAAGGGGCCGCGCATGGATCAAAGGTCCTGCCCGCGTCGCGGGCAGGACCGGGGACCGGCCGCAGGCTGGGACCCCAGCGCCGAAGGCGCGAGGTAGCCAGCGACCGTGGGTCGGTGGGCACGCCCTCAATGCGCCGCCTTGTCCCGCTTCCAACCACGGTGCGCGATATCCAGCTTCAGGCTGTACAACGCGGTGAAGGCCGGAAACAGGTTCTGCAGCACGCCCACCGAGTCCTGCTTGGCCGAGAACAGGAAGTAGCTCAGCGTCATCAGGCTGCCGACCACGCTCATGTACCAGAACAGGCGCGGGATCACCGGCTTGCCGGCGCGGCGCGAGGCCACGAACTGGACCAGCCAGCGCCCGCCGAACATCAGTGCGCCGGTGTAGCCGATCAGCTTCCAGCCGGTGACGTGCAGGCCGGTCCAGTACAGCCAGGTCAACGGCTGGTCGAGCCAGTGCAGTTCCATCAGCGTTCTTCCACGGCGGTGCGCTTGCTGCGCGTGATCAGCCAGGCGACCCCGCGCAGGTCGCGGATGCCGACCAGGGCGCGGCCGAGGTTGTTGTACTTGGATACGCCCGCGGTGCGATGCCGATGATTGACCGGCACGCTGATGGTCTTCCAGCCGGCACGCTGCATCAGCGCCGGCAGGTAGCGGTGCATGTGGTCGAAATACGGCAGGTCCATGAACGCGGCACGCTCGAACAGCTTGATGCCGCAGCCGGTATCGGGCGTGTCGTCGCGCAGCATGCGCGCGCGGATCGCGTTGGCCCACTTGCTGGCCCAGCGCTTGCTGCCCGAATCCTGGCGATTGACGCGCCACCCAGCGAACAGCTTTACCTCGCTGGCGGCGGCAGCGCGCGCGGCGAGCAGCCCGGGGATGTCGGCCGGATCGTTCTGGCCGTCACCGTCCAGGGTGGCGATCCACGGCGCGCGCGCGTGCTTGACGCCGTTGCGCACCGCGGTGCTCTGCCCGCTCTGGGTGACATGGTGCAGCACCCGCAGTTCCGAGGTGGTGGCCTTCAGGGCCTGCAGCACCGCCAGGGTGTCGTCGCGCGAATGGTCGTCGACATAGACGATTTCGAACTCGATCCGTCCGCGCAGCGCGGTGGTGATCTCGTGGATCAGGGGCGTGACGTTGTCGCGTTCATTGAAGACCGGGACGACGACCGACAACTGGGGTTGGCTCATGGTCGGACTCTGCGAATGGCCAGGATCGAAAAAGAGCGCGCATTTTCCGCACCCGAGGTTATCCGAAGATGAATGGGTCCGCGTGTGTCAGGCGTGAGCACCGAAATAATCGCGGCACCAGGCCACCACCGGCGGCAGACCGCGCTCGATCGGCATGGCCGGCGCGTAGCCGAACGCGTCATGCGCCCGCGTGGTATCGGCCATGGTGCGGACCATGTCGCCCGGCTGCATCGGCTTGTAGACCTTCTGCGCTGGACGTCCGGCGGCGGCCTCGATGACACCGATGAAGTGCTCCAGCTCGATCGGCGTGTGATTGCCGAGATTGAAGACGCGATGCGGAACGACCTCGCTGGACGGATGCGCCAGCGCGCCGAGGATACCGTCCACGATGTCGGAGACATGTGTGAAGTCGCGCTGCATTTTTCCGTCGTTGAACACGTCGATCGGGCGGCCGGCCAGCACCGCGCGCGAGAACAGCAGCGGTGCCATGTCCGGGCGGCCCCACGGGCCATACACGGTGAAGAAGCGCAGGCCGGTGGCATGCAGGCCGAACAGCTGGGCGTAGGTGTAGGCCATCAGCTCGTTGGCGGCCTTGGTCGCGGCGTACAGCGAGCGCGGCTTGTCGATGCGCTGGTCTTCGGAGAACGGCGGGGTCGCCGAATCGCCGTACACCGAGCTGCTCGAGGCATACACCAGATGGGCCACGCCGCGATGGCGGCACAGCTCCAGCATGTTGACGAAGCCGGTCAGGTTGCTGTCGACGTAGGCATGCGGGTTCTCCAGCGAGTAACGCACGCCGGCCTGTGCGGCCAGATGGATGACCCGGGTCGGCTGGACCTCGTCGAACAGCGCGGCCAGGCCGTCGCGGTCGGTCAGGTCGAGCACGCGGATGTCGGCGTCCGGGCACAGCGCGGCCACGCGATCGCGCTTGATCTGCGGATCGTAGTAGTCGTTGTAGTTGTCCAGGCCGACGACGCGCTCACCGCGCGCGAGCAGGGCCTTGCAGGTGTTGGCACCGATGAAACCGGCTGCGCCGGTCACGAGAATCGTCATGGGGTCCGTCCGTCATACTTGCCACGTATCAATACAGTGCTTTCCCGGGACGCCCGCGTGGCGTTGCACACGTCCCGATGGTCCGCTTCACCAGAGGCTGAGCGGCGCTTCCTTGGCCAGGGTGGCCTTGCGTTCCTTGCTGAAATCCCACCACGGTCGCGGCGCTTCGCCCTGCATGAAACGCAGCACCGACAGAAATACATCGATCACACAGGGGTCGTGCATCACCCCGGTGCGCAGACACAGCTGCGCGTACATGTCGTAGGCATCGCGGCCGCGCAGATGCGCTGGCACGCGGATGCCGATCAGACGGAGATCTTTCTCACAGGCCGGCCCGACATTCGGCAGGTCGGTCAGACGCAACAGATGGTTGCGGTCGACCTTGGTGGGGTTCATTGGTTGGGGGAAATCCTCTGACGCCTGCGGGGGACTCAGCCCTTCTGTGCGCGAAGTCGGTCGAGCACGCCATCCAGCGTGTCCAGGTCGGTGTAATGGATGATCAGCTTGCCCTTGCCGCCACGGCCATGGGCAATCGCCACGCGGGCGCCCAGCGACTCGGACAACTCGGTTTCCAGCGACGCGATATCGGCCTGCGGCGCGGCGGCGGTGGGCTTCTTGCGCAGCGCGCCGGGCACTTTGCCAGCAGCGAACTGCTGCGCGCGGTGTTCCACTTCGCGCACCGACCAGCCCTGGTCGGCCGCTTCCTGGGCCAGCTTGCTGGCCAGTTCCGGCGCCAGGGTGAGCAGCGCGCGGGCATGGCCCATTTCCAGCCGGCGGGTTTCCAGCAGCAGGCGGATCGCGATCGGCAGCTCCAGCAGGCGCAGCAGGTTGGACACCGCCGCACGCGAGCGGCCAACGGCCTGGGCGGCCTCGGCATGGGTCAGGGCGAACTCGCTGATCAGCCGCTGCAGCGCTTCGGCTTCCTCAAGCGGGTTGAGGTCTTCGCGCTGGATGTTCTCGATCAGCGCCATCGCGATGACGGTGCGGTCTTCCAGCTCGCGCACCACCACCGGCACTTCGTCCAGGCCGGCCAGCTGCGAAGCGCGCCAACGGCGTTCGCCGGCCACGATCTCGAAACTGTCCGGGCCCAGCTGGCGGACCAGGATCGGCTGGATCACGCCCTGCGCCTTGATCGACTCGGCCAGCTCGGCAAGCTTGGTCTCGTCCATGTCGCGGCGCGGCTGGTACTTGCCCGGCTGCAGATGGCCGACCGGCAGCTTGCGCAGGCGTTCGCCCGGCAGCGGTTCGACCACGGCCGCCGCCTGCACCTGTGTCACCGCCCCCTTGGGCCCCAACAGCGCGTCGAGGCCGCGGCCGAGGCCGCGTTTCTTGCCGAGGGCAGGCTTGGTGCTCATCAGGCGGTCTCCATGGCCTTGTCGGCCTTCTTGCGTTGGTTGTTGCGACGGATGATCTCGCCGGCCAGGCCGAGATAGGCAACGCCACCGCGCGAGGCACGGTCGTACCCGACGATGCTCTGGCCATGGCTGGGTGCCTCGGCCAGGCGCACGTTGCGCGGCACGATGGTGCGGAACACCTGCTCGCCGAAGTGCTCGGTCAGCTCGGCCGACACGGCATTGGCCAGGTTGTTGCGCACATCGAACATGGTCCGCAGCACGCCCTCGATCTCCAGCGCGGGATTGAGGTTGGCACGCAGTGCTTCGATGGTTTCCACCAGCGCGCTCAGGCCTTCCAGCGCGTAGTACTCGCACTGCATCGGCACGATCACCGAATCGGCGGCGGCCAGTGCGTTGAGCGTCAGCAGCGACAGCGCCGGCGGGCAGTCGATCAGGATGTAGTCGTATTCGTCGCGGATAGGGGCCAGCGCGCGCTTGAGGCGCTGCTCGCGCTCGCTCTGGTCCATCAGCTGGATCTCGGCGGCGGTCAGGTCGATGTTGCCCGGGAGCAGGTCGAAGCCTTCCGGGGTCTTGACCCGGACCTCGGCCGCAGTGCTTTCGCCCAGCAGCAGATCACAGGTGGACGCGGCGACTTCACGCTTGTCCACGCCGCTGCCCATGGTCGCATTGCCTTGGGAATCGAGGTCGACAAGAAGCACGCGCTTGGGTGCAGCAGCCAGGGAGGCGGCCAGATTGACGGCTGTCGTGGTCTTGCCGACGCCACCTTTCTGGTTGGCGATGGCGATGATGCGGGCCATGCGGGTGAGCCTCATCGGCAGGGAGTGGGACTGGTCATTATGCGTATATGGGGCGTGTCATGCACTGTGAGATGCGCGGAAGGCACGCGCCGCAATACCGCAGCGACGCCCACGGGCATGCCGATGGCGCCGCGTGGGGCCACCGCGGGAGGGCGCCGGGACGACGCTGGGGCGGGCGATGCGGGCGCGGGAGTCACCGGCTCACGGGCCGGTGACCACCACCAGATGGCGCTCGCCGGTCAATCCAGGGACGCTCAACGGCAGCACCTGTTCGACCGACCAACCGGCCGGCAGCTGCGCGATCTCGTCGTGCGGGTACACGCCTTTCATCGCCAGCAGGCGGCCGCCCGGGCGCAACAGGTGCCCACCGACCCGGATGATCCCGGCCAGGGTGTCCATCGCGCGCGCGGTCAGATGGTCATAGGCGGCCGGTTCGGCCAGCGCCTCGGCGCGCGACTCGGCTACGCGGGCGTTGCCCAGGCCCAGCTGGCGCACGGCCTCGCGCATGAAGCGGGCCTTCTTGCCATTGCTTTCGACCAGGGTCACCTGCAGCTGCGGGCGTGCGATGGCCAGCGGGATGCCCGGCAGCCCGGGGCCGGTGCCCAGATCGGCAAGGTTGCCGGTCTCCAGGAACGGCTGCATCGCCAGCGAATCGAGCAGATGGCGGGTCACCATCTCCAGCGGATCGCGGATGGCCGTCAGGTTGTACGTCCGGTTCCAGCGGTCGAGCAGGGTCAGGTAGGTCAGCAGCGGCGGTGCCAGCGCGGCGTCCAGCTGCATGGCGGCCAGGCCGCGCTCAAGCGCGTCGGCCACGCCAGCGGGGAGGGTGTGTTCTGTCATGGCACCATTATCGCAGGTCGGTAGAGCCGACCGTTGGTCGGCGCCCCATCTCACATCGCATGCCAGGCCAGCGCCGCCCGGAAATCATCGGCTGCCTGCCACTCATGCAGGTGCCAGCGCTCGGCCGGCCCCAGTTCCGGATCGCACCAGGCCAGATGCAGGCCACCGTCGATGCCGGGCGCGAGCTGCAGCCGGTGCAGACCGAAGGAGATGCCCTGCCCCTGCGCCTTCAACAGCGCTTCCTTGGCGCACCACACGCGGAAGAACCAATGGTTGCGGGCGTTCTCGTCCAGCGATTCCAGCCAGGCGATCTCGGCCGGGTGGAAGAAGCGCTGCACGATGTCCAGCATCCGTGGCCTCGGGCGCAGCGGCTCCAGGTCCACGCCGAGGCGGACGCCTTCACCGAGGGCGACCAGCAGCTGCCCATGGCTGTGGCTCCAGCCGGTCCCGATATGCGCCAACGGGCCATGCAGCTCTGGCCGGCCGCGCGGGTCGCGCTGCAACGGCACGTCCTCCGGCGCCCCGCCCAGCTGCTCGGCCAGCAGCACCCGGGCCTGGGGCTCGCCCCGGGTGCCCGGCACATGCGGCAGGCGCCAGACCGTGACCGGGCCGAAGCGCCAAGGGCCGTCCAGCGTCGCCGGCAGGGTCATGCCACGGCTCCGCCATCGCGGCTGCACGACGATTTCACAGGGTGTGCCGTCCACTGCAGGGGTTGCAACCGCACAGAGGGAGTCAACGTTATGGGCATCATCATCTGGTTGATCGTCGGCGGCATCGTGGGCTGGCTTGCCAGCATCATCATGAAGCGGGACGCGCAGCAAGGCATCATCCTCAACATCGTGGTCGGCATCGTCGGCGCATTGCTGGCCGGTTGGCTGTTCGGCGGTGGCATCAATGAAGCGATCACCATCCGCACGTTCCTGTTCTCGTTGATCGGCGCAGTGATCCTGCTCGCGATCGTGAATCTGTTTACGCGCAGGAACGTGCGGTAACGAACGCACGTACAAGGTTTGATCGACAAGGCCCGGCACTGCCGGGCCTTGTTGTTTCCGCGGTCAGCCCAACTGCACCCAGGCCGGGGCATGGTCGCTGGGGCGCTCCCAGGTGCGCGGCTCACGGTCGATGCCCGAGGCCAGCGCGCGCGCCTTGAGCGCGTCGGAGACCAGGGTCAGGTCGATGCGCAGGCCCAGGTTGCGCCGGAAGCCGGCCGCCCGGTAGTCCCACCAGCTGAACACGCCCTCTTCCTCGCTGTGCAGGCGGAAGGCATCGTGCAGGCCGAGCTGCAGCAGCTTGTTCAGGGCGCCGCGCTCGGCGGTGGAGGTCAGGATGTGGTTCTCGTTCCAGACCAGCGGGTCGTGCACGTCGCGGGCATCGGGCGCGATGTTGAAGTCACCCATCACCACCAGCTCCGGGTACTTCGCCAGCTCGGCTTCGACCCAGGCATGCACGGCCTCCAGCCAGCGCAGCTTGTAGGCGTACTTGTCGGTGCCCACGTCCTGGCCGTTGACCACGTACAGGTTGATGATGCGCACGCCGTTGACGGTGCCGGCGATGGCGCGCTTCTGCTCATCCTCGAAGCCGGGGATGCCGATCTGCACGTCCTGCGCCGGTTCCCGCGAGAGCAGCGCGACGCCGTTGTAGGTCTTCTGCCCGGCAAACACGCTGCGGTAGCCCAGCCCGGCCAGCACCGCGTCGGGGAACTTGTGGTCCTCCATCTTGGTTTCCTGGATGCCGACCACGTCCGGCGCGAACGCCGTGAGCCATTGTTCCAGGTGCGGCAGGCGCACGTTGAGCGAGTTGACGTTCCAGGAGGCGATTTTCATGCGCGCCATTCTACCGGTAGCCACCGACCGTTGGTCGGTGGAGCCGGTAGTGCCGGCCGCTGGCCGGCAGCCTCTCGCATCCGGGCACGCAGATTTTTGCCGCACGCCTGCGTCTCCCGCTAGGCTCTGGCCCACCCCCGCTAGCGCAGATATCCCATGAACGCAGATGCCTTCGTAGCAAAATGGTACGCGGAGAAAGCGAACCTGCTCGCCATGGCATGGACCCCAGGCACGGCGTGCGCAGCAAGGATTGCCGCGATGGACCTGTCGTCCGAGCAGACCCAGCTGTTGCGGGAGATGCTCGACGTCTTCACCACCGACACCCTCTACACCCTGCTGCTCGGGTTGGATGGCAGCGCCGCGCTGGGCGGCGACCAGCGCCACTACACCCTGCTGGACGAGGACGGTTCGGTGATTGCCAAGGAAGGCGATCTTGAAGCTGCGGCCTATGCGTGGTTCCACGAAGGCCCATCGTCGCAGCCGGGGCGTTGAGGGTGCTTTGCGCCACATGACGTGATTGATCCGCAGCGCCACTCGCCAGCGGAGGCGCCGGGGCCAGCGGCGCAACACATTGTCCAGTGGGCAAGGGGATATCACGCTGCAATTGTTGCCGATGACTCGGAGTTCTGTAGGTGCTTTCGCACATGAAAGCGAGGAGCTTCCCCACTTGCATCGCTGTCGACTGGAGGAAGATTCTCGACATGTCGCCCCGTGACTACCGCCTATACCTGCAGGAGCTCCGACGCCCCATGCCCACTGAATTCGCGATCCACGCGTTGAATTACAAGACACTCGCTGCGGTGCTGCTGATCGGGGTCGTCCCGCTGCTGTTGGTCGGCATGGCGGTCTACTTCCTCGGGAAGGACAGAATGTCCCGGTTGGCCGCGCTCGGCGCCACCTCTCTGGCCGTCATCATCGGCCTGCTTGGCGTCTGGCAACTCAGCGCGATCCGACTGACCGCGGACGCCACGACCCTGACCGTCGGCGGCGGCGCGTATTCCGTTTCAGTTCCGATGGCACAGATCGATCATGCCGGTGCACGACGGCGGCTGCCCGGCAGCGATGACACTGCGTTGGGTCTACGCACCCATGGCATCGGCATGCCAGGCCTTTCATTGGGGTGGTTCCGCACCGGCAAGGGGAAGGCATTCGCAGCAGTGACCGATCCAGCGAAGGTGGTGATCCTGCCGACGACGGCCGGTTACACGCTGCTGGTATCCCCGGAGGATCCCGACGCGTTCCTGGCCGCGCTCAGGCGTCTGTAGCGGGCGTCCATGCCGGCGGCCCTCACCGCACCATCGCCTTCAACATCCCGGCGATCTTCGAATACGGCGGCTTGAGCAGATCGCTGGCCGCCCAACGTGACTGCCACAGGATCGGCAGCTGCTTGCTCATCGCATCGAAACCGGCGCGCGCGTGGTACGCGCCCATGCCACTCGGGCCGACCCCGCCGAACGGCAGGCCATTGACCGCGAAATGCAGCAGGGTGTCGTTGACGGTGACGCCGCCGGCCACGACCTGCACCAGCACCCGTTCCACCTGCGCACGTTCGTGACTGAAAACGTACAGCGCCAACGGGCGGTCACGGGACTGCACCTCTGCGATGGCGGCATCCAGATCCGGATACGCGCAGACCGGCAGGATCGGACCGAAGATCTCTTCGCGCATCAGCGCCAGGTCCGCCGGCGGATCGAGCACGATGGTCGGCACGATCAGCCGCTCGCGCTGCGCACGCTCGGGATCGACCGTCGCCAGTTCGATCACCGGCACGCCCCGCGCGCGGGCTTCATCGAGATAGCCACGCAGGCGCTGGTACTGGCCGTCGTGGATGATCCGGGTGTAATCGGCGGTGTCACTGAAATCGCCGTAGCGCGCCTGCACCTGGGTCTGCAGCTGCTGCACCAGCTCGCGCTGGCGATGGCCGTCGATCAGCACGTAGTCCGGCGCGATGCAGGTCTGGCCGGCATTGAAGAACTTGCCGGTGGCCAGGCGCGCGGCGGCCTTCTCCAGCGGGTAGTCGCTGCAGACAATGGCCGGGGATTTGCCGCCCAGCTCCAGCGTGAGCGGGGTCAGGTGCTCGGCGGCGGCCGCCATGACCTTGCGGCCGACGGTGGTGGAGCCGGTGAACACCAGATGGTCCAGCGGCGAGCCGGCCAGGGCGCTGGCGAGGTTTCCATCGCCCTGCACGACCGCCACGCGATCGGAAGGGAACACGTCAGCCAACAGCGAGTACAGGAATGCGCTGGTGCGGGGCGTGTGCTCGGACGGCTTGAGGATCACGTGGTTGCCGGCGGCGATCGCGGTGGCCAGCGGAATCAGCGCCAGGTTGACCGGGTAGTTCCAAGGCGAGATCACCCCGACCACGCCCAGCGGCACCGGGCGGGTCTGTGCGCGCGCCGGCCAGAACCGCCAGCCGACACCGACCCGGCGCGGCCGCATCCAGCCGCGCAGATGGCCGCACAGGTGGTCGATGTCGCCGAGCACGGTCATGCCATCGGCGATCAGTGATTCGTGGGTGGAGCGGTGGCCGAAATCGGCCGAGATCGCCGCGGCCATGTCCGGCAGACGTGCCTTGAGGGCGGCGCGCAGGCGCTGCAGGTCGTCGCGGCGCTGTTCCAGCGTCGGGCGGTTGGCCTGCCAGGCGGTACGCAGGGTCTGCAGGATCGCGGGAAGCGCGGCGGGATCGGTGTGGGCATCGCTCATGGGCCGACTATAGCGGGACGCAGCGTGAGCGCGGGTCAGGGTAGTGCCGGCCGCTGGCCGGCAGGCTCGCACGCGTGCCCGTCGATTGATCGGGAGCCGGCCAGCGGCCGGCACTACCCAGGACACAAAAAAGGGCCGCGATTCGCATCGCGGCCCCTTGGTCATACCGTGTGGCGCACCGTTACTTGGTGATGTCCACATCCTTGGTTTCATGCAGGAACAGGCCGCCGACCACGACCGTCATCAACGCGATGATGATCGGGTACCACAGGCCGTAGTAGAGGTTGCCGGTACCGGCCACCAGCGCGAAGGAAATCGCCGGCAGGAAGCCACCGAACCAGCCGTTGCCGATGTGGTACGGCAGCGACATCGAGGTGTAGCGGATACGCGTCGGGAACAGCTCGACCAGGTAGGCGGCGATCGGGCCGTAGACCATCGTCACGTACAGCACCAGCAGCCACAGCATGAAGATCGTGCCGGGGATGTTGATGCGCGCATTGTCAGCCTTGGCCGGGTAACCGGCGGCACCCAACGCACCCTTGAGCTCTCCGCCGAAGGCATCGCCCTTGGCCTTGAGTTCTTCCTTGGTCAGGCCTGCAGCCTCGTAGGAGGTCACGGCGGTGGCCCCGACGTTGACCGTCGCCAGTGTACCGGCCGGTGCCGGCTTCACTTCATAGGGCACACCGGCTTTGGTCAGGGCCGCGGTGGCCACGTCGCAGGAGCTGGTGAACTTGCGCAGGCCGACCGGATCGAACTGGAACGAGCAGGTGTTCGGGTCGGCATTGACCAGCGCCGGCGAGTTGGTGCGGGCTTCTTCGATGGCCGGGTTGGCGAAGTGGGTCAGGCCCTTGAAGATCGGGATGTAGGTGATGGCGGCCAACAGACAGCCGGCCAGGATGATCTTCTTGCGGCCGATACGGTCGGACAGCCAGCCGAAGAAGATGAAGAACGGCACGCCCAGCGCCAGCGCTGCGGCGATCAGCAGGTAGGAGGTGGTGGCGTCGACCTTGAGCATGCTGCTCAGGAAGAACAGCGCGTAGAACTGGCCGCCGTACCACACCACGGCCTGGCCGGCTGCGGCGCCGAGCAGGACCAGCAGCATCAGCTTGAGGTTGCCGTCCTTGAGGCTGTCACGGAACGGGGTCTTGGAGCCCTTGCCTTCGGCCTTCATCTGCTGGAACAGCGGGGATTCGCTCAGCTGCAGGCGGATCCACACCGAAATGCCCAGCAGCACGATCGAGACCAGGAACGGAATACGCCAGCCCCAGGCTTCGAACGCTTCATTGCCCAGGAAGTAGCGGCAGGCCAGGATGATCAGCAGCGACATGAACAGGCCGAGCGTCGCGGTGCACTGGATGAAGCTGGTGTACAGGCCACGCTTGTCGGCCGGTGCATGCTCGGCGACGTAGGTTGCCGCGCCACCGTATTCGCCACCCATCGCCAGGCCCTGGGCCAGACGCAGGATGATCAGGATCACCGGGGCGGCGAAGCCGATCGAGGCGTAGTTGGGCAGCACGCCGACCAGGAAGGTCGAGATGCCCATGATCAGGATCGTGACCAGGAAGGTGTACTTGCGGCCGATACGGTCGCCGAGGCTGCCGAAGAAGGCCGCGCCGAACGGGCGCACGAAGAAGCCGGCCGCGAACGCCAGCAGGGCGAAGATCATGCCGGTGGTTTCATTGACACCGCTGAAGAACTGCTTGGCAATGATCGCGGCGAGCGAGCCGTACAGGAAGAAGTCGTACCACTCGAAGACGGTACCCAGGCTGGACGCGAAGATGACCTTCTTGTGTCCCTGGGTAAGTTGGGCTTTCGCCGGTGCAGGTGTTGTTGACATGGGACGCTTCCCCTCCGAAGCAATCGTGGTGTTGTGCCGGCTGTTCACCGGCAATCGTTTTTTCTTTTAGAAGCTGTACTTCGTGGTGAACTGCAGGCGGCTGATATCGCCCTTGCGGCCATCCTCGATCTCGCGCACGCCGTACATCAGCTCGGCGCCGACATCGACCTTGGGCATCGGCGTATAGAACACGTTGCCGCGGATGCTCTGCACGCTCTTGGTGACCAGCGGGCCGAGGCTGCCGTCGTTGTCGTAATCGCTGCGCGCATAGATCAGGTTGGTGCGCAGCTTCGGAGTGAAGGCGTGGCGCCAGCCGACGTAGCCGGCCAGCACGCCGGTCGGGTTGAGTTCGTCGCGGGCGATGTCATACGCGGTATCGGCGGTGACGCCCAGGCCGATGTAGCGCGCGATGCCTTCACCGCCGGTGACCTGGTAGTGCAGCGTATCGGTCGGGCCCATCACCCACTTGCCGCCCAGGGTCAGGCCGCCGGCGATCTTGTCCACATCGGCGCCGGTGGTCTGGTTGTCGACCTTCAGCTGACGGACCACGCCGCCCACGCCGAAGGTGCCCCAGTCACCCTTCCAGCCATAACGCAGGGTCAGATCCGGCAGCGCGCCGCGATCGGAGTTGCTGGCCACGTTGGTCCACGCGCCGGTGACCGGGTTGCGGGTGCCGGTGAGCAGCGTGGTTTCCGGGTTTTCCAGCGCGACGCTGAAGCCGCCCTGGGTGTAGCGGATCTGTGCCTGGCGCACGAAGATCACACCATCGGTCGGGCCGACGAAGTCCGCCGCTTCCGGCAGCGACGCGGCGTCCATGAAGTTCGACCAGGTCTGGCCGGCCATCCAGTTGTTCCAGTACATGTAGGCGTGACGCAGGGTCGCACCGTAGGTATTGGTCGCGGTCTGGTTGCCCAGTGAGTTGCCGAAGAAGTCCATCTCGAAGAACGCACCGGACTTGTTGCCGGCCTCGCTGACATTGTCGATGCCAAGATTGAAGCGCGAGAACTTGGCGTGGGCGTTGTAGTCCACGTCCGAACGCTTGCCGCTGCCGCCGGCACCGGCCACCGGGGTCTGGCCCGGCAGGTACAGCGCGCGACCGGTGGCATCGTCGGCCAGCTGACCGTCGCCGGTCTGGGTGGCGAGGAAATCGGCCTTGATGAAGCCGCCGATCTTGACCGTGGTCCCCGGCGCGGCGCCCGGGGTGATGGTGGTGACCTGGATCGGCTGCTTGCCGGCCGGCACGGTGGCCGCCACCGGTTGCTGCGCCTGCACGGTGCGCACCGCGGTGACATCGGTCTGGGCCTGGCTGATCTGGACCTGCTGTTGCTGCTGGTTGTTCAGCAGCAGCTGGACCTGGCGCTCCAGTTCCACGACGCGGGCTTCCAGTGCTTTCTCTTTTGCGGTTTCGGCGAACGCCATGCCTGGCGCGATCAATGCGACGAACATGGCGGCGGCCAACGGCCGGCGTGTCGTCCTCAGCAAACGGTGGCTCATGTTGCCCTCTCTCCCGGGTGGCAAGGTGATGCCGCGCATGGGGCACGGTCGAGCCGAGGGTGCGGCGGGTTGACGCACCGAAGCTATTGGCCATTAGTCGTACTCGCCCCAGCGGGGCGAGTACGACCCGGGCGCCGGCAGGCGGCCGGCAGGTGCCGAAGGCACCGTGTAGGTACCGACCGTTGGTCGGTACGCAGTGCCTCACGACCAACGGTCGTGAGCTACCGGGGCGAATGGCCGTGAGCCTCACGACCAACGGTCGTGAGCTACCGGGGCGAACGGCCGTGTGCCTCACGACCAACGGTCGTGGGCTACCGGGGCGAATGGCCGTGAGCCTCACGACCAGCGGTCGTGGGCTACCGGGGTCAACGGCCATGTCATATCGGGGTGGTCGGCGTTCGACCATGGTCTAACCACCCCGATACCGCGCAGACGGGTGGATGCGGCAAACTGAGGGGGAGAGGTCGCCACTTATGTTGCGACCGCACAACCCCAAGTCAACGTGCAAGTGAGGGTGCCATGGCTGATCTTTACCCCGTCGACGCCGCGTTCGCCGCGGCATCGCGGATCGACAAGAACACGTACCAGCAGCTCTACCGCGAATCGGTGGAGCATCCGGATGCCTTCTGGGGCAAGGCCGCCGAGCGCCTGGACTGGTTCAAGAAACCGACCCGCATCAAGAACGTCAGCTACCAGCTCGACGATTTCCGCATCAAGTGGTTCGAAGACGGCGAACTCAACGCCAGCGTCAACTGCCTGGATCGCCAGCTCGACAAACGCGGCGACAAGATCGCCCTGCTGTTCGAACCGGACAGCCCCGATGCACCGTCCCAGGGTGTCACCTATCGCGAGCTGTATGAGCGCACCTGCCGCCTCGGCAACGCGCTGCGCAACCTCGGCGTCAAGAAGGGCGACCGGGTCACCATCTACCTGCCGATGATCGTCGACGCCGCGGTGGCCATGCTGGCCTGCGCGCGTATCGGTGCGATCCACTCGGTGGTGTTCGGCGGCTTTGCCCCGAACTCGATCGCCGACCGCGTCATCGACTGCGGCAGCAAGCTGATCATCACCGCCGACGAAGGTCTGCGCGGTGGCAAGAAGATTCCGCTCAAGGCCAACGTCGATGCGGCGCTGAAGCTGCCCGGCACCACCACCGTGGAAACGGTGCTGGTGGTCCGCCACACCGGCGGCGCGGTGGACATGCAGGCCCCGCGCGACCGCTGGTTCCACGACGTGGTGGATCCGCAGCCGACGCAGTGCGAGCCCGAGCGCATGAACGCCGAGGATCCGCTGTTCATCCTCTACACCTCCGGCTCCACCGGCAAGCCCAAGGGCGTGCTGCACACCACCGGCGGTTACCTGCTGTACGCGGCCTACACCCATGAAGCGGTGTTCGACCTGCGCGAGGACGACATCTACTGGTGCACCGCCGATGTCGGCTGGGTCACCGGCCACAGCTACATCGTGTACGGTCCGCTGGCCAATGGCGCGACCTCGGTGATGTTCGAAGGCGTGCCGAACTTCCCGAACACCTCGCGGTTCTGGGAAGTGATCGACAAGCACCAGGTCACCATCTTCTACACCGCCCCCACCGCGATCCGCGCGTTGATGCGCGAAGGCGATGCACCGGTCAAGCGTACCTCGCGCAGTTCGCTGCGCCTGCTCGGCAGTGTCGGCGAGCCGATCAATCCGGAAGCGTGGCGCTGGTACTACGAAGTGGTCGGCGACAGTCGCTGCCCGATCGTGGATACCTGGTGGCAGACCGAAACCGGCGGCATCCTGATTTCCCCGCTGCCGGGCGCGGTCGATCTCAAGCCGGGCTCGGCCACCCTGCCCTTCTTCGGCGTGCAGCCGGCGCTGGTCAATGCCGATGGCGAGATCCAGGAGGGGGCCACCGAAGGCAACCTGATCATCCGCGATTCGTGGCCGGGCCAGATGCGCACCGTCTACGGCGACCATCAGCGCTTCATCGATACCTACTTCCGCACCTACCCGGGCAGCTACTTCACCGGCGACGGCTGCCGTCGTGACGAGGATGGCTACTACTGGATCACCGGCCGCGTGGACGATGTGATCAACGTTTCCGGCCACCGCATCGGCACCGCCGAGGTGGAAAGCGCGCTGGTCTCGCACCCGAAGGTGGCCGAAGCGGCCGTGGTCGGCTTCCCGCACGACATCAAGGGCCAGGGCATCTATGCCTACGTGACCCTGATCGCCGACGAGACGCCGAGCGATGCACTGCACAAGGAGCTGGTGGCCTGGGTGCGCAAGGAGATCGGTCCGATCGCCGCGCCCGACCATCTGCAGTGGGCACCGGGCCTGCCCAAGACGCGCTCGGGCAAGATCATGCGCCGCATCCTGCGCAAGATCGCCGAGAACGCCCCGGACCAGCTCGGCGACACCTCGACCCTGGCCGATCCGTCGGTCGTGGCCTCGCTGGTGGAAGAACGCAAAGTGAAGTGAAGTAACCCTTCACCGTGCAGGCGCAGGATGGGGCCGCGTCATCGCCTTCGCGCTGTCGCTCCCACGATCCGCAAGCGGATCGTGGGCCCCGCCTCACCAGCACCCACACCCCGCCGCTTCGCGGCCGCCCCCTGACTCAGGGGGCTGTCATCTCGATAGACCTTTTCGTTGCGTCGCTGCACGCCTCCGCAACATGGCCCCCACCATGACGACCCTCCTGATTGCCGATGACCATCCGCTGTTCCGCGAAGCCCTTCGCGGGGCCGTGCAACGCGTCATCCCCGGCGTGCAGCTGTACGAAGCGGACAGCGTGGAAGCGCTGTACCAGCTGGCCGACCAGCACACCGACGCCGACCTGGTCCTGATGGACCTCAACATGCCCGGTGCGCAGGGCTTCAACGCGCTCGTGCATATGCGTGCCCTGCACCCGCAGCTGCCGGTGGTGGTGGTGTCCGCACGCGAAGAGCCGACGGTGATGCGCCGCGCGCTCGACCATGGCGCCTTCGGCTTCATCCCCAAATCCGCCGATTCGGACACGATCGGCCATGCACTGGGCACCATCCTGGATGGTGAGACCTGGGCACCGCCGGAAGCGCACAACGTGCCCCAGACCGGGCGCGAGGAACGCGAGATCGGCCAGCGCCTGCGCGAGCTGACCCCGCAGCAGTTCCGGGTATTGCAGATGCTCGGCGCCGGCCGCCTCAACAAGCAGATCGCCTACGACCTCAATGTCTCCGAAGCGACGATCAAAGCCCACGTCACCGCGATCCTGCGCAAGCTCGGTGTCACCAACCGCACCCAGGCGGTGCTGATGGCCGGCAAGCTGGCCATCGACGACGAACAGATCGTGTTGCCGCCGGAAGAAGAGTAGGCGTTATAGCCGGAGCTATGAATTCCAGCGTGACCTGCGCAATTCGCGGCAAACGCTCCACGCCGCGGGCCCGGTGCTAAGCTTCGCGTCCCCTTGGGGAGTAGCCGGATTCCTGCTGAAGGAATCGCCCGTATCAACATACTCGGCCAGTGCGCCGTGGTGCGGGCAACCATCTTGGTTGGCGAGACCAGCGGTCCGCGTGCGCAACGACAGGTTGGGCGCGTCCGCGGTCCGTTGCTCGCTCTCGCCCGACCTGTCGCGTATCCCAATGTCCCCCATTTCGATCCTGCTGATCGGCTTTGCCATGTCCACCGATGCCTTCGCTGCTGCCATCGGCAAGGGCGCGGCCATGCGCAAGCCACGCTTTTCCGACGCCTTGCGCGCCGGCCTGATTTTCGGTGTCATCGAAGGCATCACGCCGGTGATCGGCTGGCTGCTCGGCCGCGCTGCGCTGGCGTATGTGGAGGCCTTCGATCACTGGATCGCGTTCGGCCTGCTCGGTGCGCTGGGCGTGCACATGATCATCAACGGCCTGCGCCCCGACGAGGGCGGCGACGAGGAAGACACCAGCAAGCACCATGGCTTCTGGCGCCTGGCAATGACCGGCTTCGCCACCAGCATCGATGCGATGGCAGTCGGCATCGGCCTGGCCTTCCTCGACGTGCATATCGGTGTGATGGCGCTGATCATCGGCCTGTGCACGCTCACGATGGTGACCGCCGGCATCATGCTCGGCCGCGTGCTGGGCGGCATGGTCGGCAAGCGCGCCGAGATCATCGGCGGCCTGATCCTGATCATCATCGGCTCGACCATCCTGTACGAACATCTCAGCGGCGCCGTGGCCTGACCGGCGGTCACGCCCGCCCCACGGCTAGAGATCGCCGCGGGTGTCGTGGAAGGCGGCCAGGAAGGCCCGCAGGGAGGCCGGCTTGATCGGTTTGGTCAACAACCGATAGCCGCGGTCACGCGCCATCCGCTTGAGCTCGTCGCGGCCGTCGGCGGTGAGCAGCGCCCCCGGAATCGCACGCCCGGCCTTCTGGCCCAGCGCCACCAAGGTATCCAGCCCGTCCAGGCGGTCATGCAGGTGGTAATCCACCAACATCACGTCCGGCCGTTCGACCACTTTCTCCAGTGCCTGGTCGACGGTGCTGGCGGTGATCACCTGCACCTGCCAACGGCCCAGCAGCGCCCGCATGCCATCCAGGATTTCCTGATCGTTATCCACGCACAGCACGCGCATGCCGGCCAGGGAATCGGCGCGGGTGACCGGGCTCGGTGCCGGCGGTGCTTCTGCGGTCGGCAAGGCCGGGGCCGCCACGAGGGGCAGCAGGATCGAGAACATGCTGCCGCTGCCGACCCGGCTGCGGGCGTTGAGGCGGTGATCGAGCAGGCGCGAGATACGCTGGCAGATCGACAGGCCCAGCCCCAGGCCCTGCTCGCCCCAGTCGAACGGCTGCTGGTAGCGATGGAACTCATCGAAGATCTGCTGCATGTGGTGTTCGGGAATGCCCGGGCCGGTATCCCATACCTGCAGTTCCACTTCCGGCCCGCGATGGCGCACCGCCAGCACGATGCGGCCCTGGCGCGTGTAGCGCAGCGCATTGGCCAGGAAGTTCTGCAGCACGCGGCGCAGCAGGCGGCGATCGCTGCGCACCCAGGCCGGCCGCGCGAACAGATCCATGCGCAACCCACGGCCGGCTGCGACGGGCGAGTACTGCGCCGCCAGCTCGCGCATCAGCAGGCTGACATCGAAATCGCCGATCACCGGATGCAGGCCACCGGCATCCAGACGGGAGACATCCAGCAGGCCATCCAGCAGTTCCTCGGCTGCACGCAACGAGGCATCCACGCGCTCGGCCAGATGCCGTTGCTCTTCGTTGTTGTGGTGGCTCTCACGCAGCGCTGAAGCGAACAGACGGGCAGCATTGAGCGGCTGCAGCACGTCGTGGCTGATCGCGGCCAGGAAGCGCGTCTTGGACTGCTGGGCCACTTCGGCTTCATGCGAGCGCTCGGCCACGCGCTGCTCCAGCGTTTCGTTGGCTTCCAGCAGCGCGCGCTCGGCGTGCTTGTAGTCGGTGATGTCGTTGTAACTGGTGACGTAGCCACCGCCGGGCAGCGCCTGCCCGCGCATCTCGATCACCTTGCCGTCGCTGCGGGTGCGCTCGAAGATGTGCGGCGAGCCGGCTCGCATGTAGCCGATGCGGCGGTTGATCTGCAGCTCGATGTCACCCTCGCCGAGCTCACCGCGCTCGGCGTTGTAGCGGATCAGGTCGGCGACCGGCCGGCCCACGTAGAGCATCCCGTCGGGGTACCCGAACATCTGCTGGTAGCGGCGGTTCCAGGCGGTCAGGCGCATGTCCGGATCGACCACGCTGACCCCCGCGCTGATGTTCTCCAGGGTGGTGGAGAGAATCTCGCGGTTGAAGCGCAGTTCCTGGCCTGCCTCGTCGAGCACCGCCACCACTTCGCCCAGGTCCATGCCCGAACCGCGCAGCAGACTGGTCAGCAGCAGGCGGGCCGACGCCGCGCCGATCGAGGCCGCCAGCAGGCGCTCGGTGAACTGCACCCAGGCACGGTCCGCCGGCGCGGAGGCCTGCAGCTCGCGGTCCATGGACTGCGCCTGCTCGAAGAACGATCGACGGGCATGACGGTCGCCCACCACGCGCGAGGCCAGCGCCAACAGGTCACCGACATGCACGTTGCCCGGCCATGCACCGGCCACCGATGGGCGCTGCGCGTAGGGATCCAGGAACGGCGCCGCACGCAGGCGTTCATCCACGCCCGGGCGCCAGCGCACCGAGACCAGCACCATCGCCGCGACATTGACCAGCAGCGACCAGAACGTGCCGTGCGTCAGCGGGTCCCAGCCGCTCATGCCGAACAGGTGCTGCGGCTGCAGCCAGCCGATCCCGAACGGGCCCTGCACCAGCCAGGCCGACGACATCCAGCCGGCCTGGGTCAGCGCCGGCAACAGCAGCGTGTATACCCAGGTGCCGAAGCCGAGCAGCATGCCGACTTCGACGCCGCGGCGGCTGGCGCCGCGCCAGTACAGCCCGCCGATCAGCCCCGGGGCGAACTGCGCGACTGCGGCGAAGGCCATCAGGCCGTAGGAAGCCAGGGTACTGTCGTTGCTGCTGCCGCGGTAATAGCTGTAGGCCACCAGCGCCAGCAGCAGGATCGCGGTGCGGCGAATCCACAACACGCGCGAAGCGACATCCGCCGCCTCTTGATGATCGCCACTGCGGCGCAGCAGGACCGGCATCACCAGATCGTTGCTGACCATGGTCGCCAGCGCGATGGAGGCCACGATGACCATGCCGGTCGCGGCCGAGAAGCCGCCGACATAGGCGACCAGCGCCAGGAACTTGCGGCCTTCGGCGAGCGGCAGGGCCAGCACCATGCTGTCGTCGGCGACGCTGCCACCGGTGCCGAACAGGGTCACGCCGGCGGTGGCGATCGGAATCACCATCGCCGAGATGATCACCAGGTAGGCCCCGAACATCCAGCGCGCGCGGCGGATATCACGCACATCGCCACACTCGACCACCGCCACATGGAACTGGCGCGGCAGGCAGATGATGGCCAGGAAACTCAGCAGCGTCTGGGAAATGAACCCGACCGGTGGCAAGCCGGTGAACAGCGTATGCGCCGACTCGATCACCGCATCGGTGCGGTCGTTGAGCCACAGGTAGGCGAACAGGCCCAGCGCGACCATCGCGATCAGCTTGATCATCGATTCCAGCGCGATCGCCAGCATCATGCCGTGGTGGTGCTCGGTGGCATCCACCTGGCGGGTACCGAACAGCGTGGCGAACAGCGCCATCAGCAACGCCACGTACAACGCGGGATCCGTGAAGAAGCCAGTCGGGCCGACGTTGCCGGTCAGCACCTGCAGGCTCATCGCGACGGCTTTGTACTGCAGGGCCAGGTACGGCACGATGCCGATCAACGCGATCACCGCCACCAGTGCGGCCAGGCGGCGCGAGCGGCCGAACCGCGAGGAGATGAAATCGGCGATGGAGACCACGTTCTGGCTGCGTGCGATCAGCGCCAGGCGCTCGATGATCCGCCAGCCGAACACCCACAGCAGCAGGGGCCCCAGGTAGATCGGCAGGTAGCCGATGCCATTGCGCACCGCCGTGCCGACCGCACCGTAGAACGTCCATGACGAGCAGTACACCGCCAGCGCCAGGCTGTAGACCACCGGGCGCAACCACGGTCGATCCGGGTACATCGGGCGACGGTCACCCCACCACGCCACGCCGAACAGCAGCGCGGCATAGGCCACTGACACCAACAGCAGGATCCAGCTGGAGACCACGCGGGTGCTTCCGTGAGAGCAGCCCGCAGTGTAGGCCACGACCGTTGGTCGTGGCGTTCCAGGGCGGGCCGCCGTGCCTTATTCGGCCGGAACGCCCATTTCCTTCAGCAGTTCGGGTGCCGGGTAGACCTTGGCCAGCAGCCAGCGCAGGTAGCGCATGTCCACGTGCACCGCGCGCTTGAAGCGCGGATCGAACCACCAGCTGGCGCTGACCGACTCCCAATTGCTGTCGAAGTTCAGGCCGATCAGTTCGCCCTGTGCGTTGAGCACCGGCGAACCGGAGTTGCCGCCGGTGGTGTCCAGGTTGGTCAGGAAGTTGACCGTCTGGGTCTTCAGCACCGGATCGGCGGTGGAGCCGAAATCACCCTTGGCGATCGCGTCCAGCAGCGGCTTGGGCGCATCGAACGGGTAGGCGTTGGTGTTCTTCTCGACGATGCCGGCCACAGTGGTCACCGGGTCGAAATGCACCGCATCGCGCGGCGACAGCGCCTCGACCTTGCCGTAGCTGATGCGCAGGGTACGGTTCGCATCCGGGTAGACCGCGCGGCCCTGCTTGGCACGCCAGGCGAACAGCGCCTGCATGTACGCCGGGCGCAGGCGCAGCTGCTCGCCTTCGCGGGTCTTGCGCTCGTCATCCAGGCGCAGTTGCGCGGCGACCAGCGGGCCGGCCAGATCGATCAGCGGATCGCGTGCCAGCGCCTTGCCCTCTTTCGCCGCGGCAAAGCGCGACAGCCGCTCGGCTTCGTCGCCCAGGCGCGTGGTGGCGTACAGCGTATCCAGGGTCTTGGCCAGCGCGGCCGGGGTGCGGCCGAAGGCCGCGTCGAACGCGGGCACGCGCTGCGCGTCGGGCAGCTGCTGGTAGCGGGTCAGCAGCGTGGTCAACAGCGCTTTTTCGATGGCCGGATCGTAGCGGCGCTGGACCTGCTTGAGCACGCCCTCGATCAAGGCCAGATCGCGCTGCTGGTAGCCCGTGTCACGCTCGGCATCGGGCTTGGCCGATTCGATGCGCAGGCGCTCCAGGGTCAGTGCCGAGCGCAGCAGCTGGCTCTGCGCCGCGAGCAGATCGAGCAGCAGATCGCGCTCGCCCACTGATGCGCCGCTGGACAGCGAGCTCAGCAGGGACTGGATGTCGCCCCGGTACGTCGCGTCGGTGGCCTGCAGCATCGCTGCCTCATCGGCGGCACGCTGCGCCTTGGCATCGCTGCGCAGCAGGCCTTCCAGCTCGCCAGCGGCGCGCTTGCGGTTGTTCTTCAGCGACTGCAGCTGCGAGGCGTAACGGGTGCGTGCCTGCGCATCCTTCGCACTGGCCGCTTCGATGGTGTCGATCATCTGCTGGAACACCGCCACGCGGCGTGGCAGCACGGCATCGATCTGGCCGGCGAATTCCGCGGCGGTGCGATGGCGGTAGGTGATGCCCGGGTAACCGGCCAGCATCGCGTAGTCGCCGGTCTTCGGGCCGTCGATCGCCATCTTCAGGTGCGCCGGCGGGTGGTACGGCACGTTGTCCACGCTGTACGGCGCGGGCTTGCCGTCCTTGCCCACGTAGGCACGCAGCAGGGTGAAATCACCGGTGTGGCGCGGCCACATGAAGTTGTCGATCTCATCGCCATAATTGCCAATCGCGCGCGGCGGCGCGTAGACCAGGCGCACATCGCTCAGCTCAAGCTGGCGGATGCGATAGAAATCGGTGCCGTAGTACATGTCCGCCACGCTGCAGCGGATGTTGCCTTCTTTCTCACAGTCGGCCACCAGCTGCTTGCTGGCGCGGTCGACCGCATCGAAATACGCCCGTCCGGTCTTGCCGCGCGCATCGCGCAGCACTTCATCGGTGACCTTGTCGAACCCGACCGTGACCAGCACGCGGAAATCCGGATTGGCCGCGCGCTCATCGCTGCGGCCCTTGGCGATGAAGCCGTCGTTGATCAGGTTGTGCTCGGGCGAGGTGTTGTACTGGATCACGCCCATGGCCACATGGTGGTTGGTCAGCAGCAGGCCGTCGTCGGAGACGAACGAACCGGTCCCGCCACCGGCACGCACCACCGCACTCAGCGGCGGCGCGGTGACGTTGGCCAGGTCGCCCGGGTTGCCCTTGAAGCCGGCCGCCTTCAGCGGTTTGGCCAGGTCCGGCAGCTGGGTCGGCATCCACATGCCTTCGTCGGCATGGGCGCCGGCAGCGAGGGTCAGGCCAAGCGCCAGCGCGGCGGTGAGGGGTTTGCGTGAAGACATGGGCACATCCGGTACGTCAGAACAGCCCGAGACCTTAGCCGCTGCGCCCGGCAGGGGCAACGGCCGATGGTTGGGCAAGCACCCGCATCACGACCAACGGTCGTGATCTACTTTTCTTTTCGCCAGTTCAACGACCCACGGTTCTCCACCGTGCTCGATTCCAGCTCCGCATCGAAGCCACGGCGCAGCAGGTACTTCAGCGTCAGCACCGAGCCACTGCCGACCAGCGAGACGCCGTAGCCGATGTACAGCTTGGGCGAGATGTACTTGCCGAAGCCGATCACCGAGCCACCCAGCGCGCGCGACTGGCTCACGCCGGCGTCGTCCAGGCCAAGCTTGGCGCCCAGCTGCGAGGCGAGCAGGCCGCTGCCGGCCGACAGCGCCGCCGAGGCCGCGTTGACCTGCTGGGCCTGATCGCTGCTGGCACCGGTGAGGCTGCGTCCCAGCACCAGGTAGGCCAGTGCTTCGGACTGCGACATCGCCGGTTCCGACCACACATCCACGCGCGGCGACTGCGCCCGCCCGGTCACGTCGATGCCGGCGGTGACATCGCCGACGGCGCGCTGGGCCCGGATGTTGATGCGCGGATCGGAGACCGCGTTGTAGTTCCAGTTCAAGTTGCCGCGGGTGATGGTCAGGTCCTGTCCGTAGGCCTTGTAGCGGCCACTGACTTCCAGCCCGCCGTTGGCGGTCATCTCGCGCCCGGGGCGCGCCCATACCTGCATCTTGCCGGTCAGCGCACCCTTCAGGCCGAACCCGGCCATCTTGACCTTGTCGCCCAGGCTCACGGTCAGGTCCATGTCCAGCGGCGAGCTGGGCCCCTCTTCCGGATCGACCGGGTCCAGCACCACCACATCTTCGGAGACCGAGGTGCCACGATCCAGGCGCTCCAGGTCCAGATCCGCTTCGGGGACGTGCACGGTGCCACGCAGCTGCATCGCGCTGCCGGCCAACGTGAAGTCCAGGTTCGGGTTGGCGATCACGCGCAGCTCGCTGGTGTTGGCCAGCAGCACGTTTTCGCCGTGGATATGCAGCTGCAGCGGCTGTGCATCGCCGAACCACGACAGCCCGCCATCCACGTACAGCGTGCCCTTGCCGGAGTTGGCCTGCGCGGTGATCTTGGCCGAGCCGTCCGGCTGCGCGGTGAAGCTGCCCTTGCCTTCGGCGAAGGTCAGGCCGAGCGCAGGGAACTCGCCATTGAACTTGCTCAGCGTGGCCTCACCGCCCAATGACGGCGTACCACGGGTGCCGCGCAGACTCACGTGGCCTTCGATCAGGCCGGTTGGGCGCACGATGTCGGGCGAGAACAGTTCCAGCCAGTACAGCCGCGCGATGTTCATGTACAGCTCGCCGGTCAGCGGCGCGTTGGCATCCCAGCCGGTCTGCACCTTGGCATCGACGAAGCCGTCGCCCTGGAAACCGACACCGAGCTTGGCGTTGATCTGCTGCGGGGTCATCTCCAGGTTCACCGAGAACTGGTCGTAACGCACCAGCTCGCCACGCGCGTTGTCGCCCAGGCGTACCCCGCCTTCGCGCGAGGTGACCGAGGCACTGCCTTCCCACGCGTTGCCGCGGGGGCGGATGCGCCCATCCAGATTCACTTCACCGCGCAGGAAGATGCGCCTTCCGGACTGCGGCGGCAGCCACGGCTGCACCAGCGACAACGGCAAGGCATCGCCCCGCACCAGCAGCCCTTCGCGCGGCCAGTTCGCGCTGGCGCACAGCGCGCCGCCGGTGGCGGCACCCAGGCAGGCATCGCTCAGGGTGAAGTTGCTGCCCTGCACGCTGAAGGTGGCCGGTGCGCGCAGGCTCCAGGCATCGCCCTTCATCGGTGCGATGCGCAGCGCGGTCAGATCGCCACGCCAGGTCTGGCCCTGCTGGCGCACGCCGCCTTCCAGCGCGACAGCACCCAGCTCGTTCTTCGTCTGTGCATCCAGGCGCAGATTGGAGAGGCTGCCGCGTGCATTGACGTTGAGCGTGTCCAGCAGCATGCCGACCTGGACCTTGCTGCCCTGCACCGCCAGCGTGCCACTGTCGCCCTGCCACGGCAGGCGCCCCTTGATGCTGATCGCCTCGGCGCTCCAGTCGTCCCAGCGCAGGCCGCTGCCGACCAGATCGGCGGTGATGTCCGGCGCGGTACGCGCGCCCTTGATCAGCACGTGGCCACGCAGGCTGCCGCTGCTGTTGGGCAGCAGGTCGGCCAGCTGCACCGGATCCAGCTGCGCATCGATATCCAGGCGGTCACCGACCGAGCCCTTGGCGGTCAGGCGGCTGTTGCCCAGCGCCAGCCGGAGGTTGCCCTCGCCCTGCTCGCCGCGCAGCGCGAACTTGCCCTGTGCATCCAGCGCGCGCTTGCGCAGCGTGCCCTTGATGCCGGGCACATCGACGGTGGCTTCGTAGCTGCCAGCGGTACCGGCCGGACTGCCGGCGGGCGGCGGCAACTGGCGGCCCTTCGAGGCAAACGAACCGGACAGCTTGCCGTCCCAGCCCGGCGCGAAGTAGCCCGGATCGAAGCCGGCCAGTTTGGCGGCCACGTCCCAATCCAACTGCGGCGCCCAGGCCACCTGCCCGGTCACGTCGAGCGAACCGCCCGGCGTGCTGGCCTGCAGCTGTTTGATCACGGCGGCCTGGTCATTGCCGCGCACGTCGAACTGCAGATCGGCCACCTGCTTCTCGCGTTCCACCGAGGCACGGCCGACGGCCGCCCACGCCTTGAGCGTGCCGGCCAGGCCCATGCGCGCTTCTTTCAACGTCACCGGCACCGGCGCAGCCGCGCCCGGGGTGGTGGTATCGGCGGCGGGCACGAAGGTGAGGTCGTTGGCGACGATGGAGAAGCGCAGGCTGGCGTTTTCCTTGTCGGTGAAATCAGCGATGCCTTCCAGCCGCGCCTGCCCACCAAAGCCCTTCACCTGCAGCGGCGACACGGTCAGTACCTGGTCGGCCAGGCCGACCTTGGACGGTGCCAGTTCCACCGCGATGTCGCCCTGCTTGAAGCTGCCCTGCAGATTGGCCTGGCCACCCTTGCCGTCGGCCTGCACCTCCAGCGCCATCGGCGTGCTGGTGCTCGCGTCCATCCCCGGCACCAGCAGCGCCAGGTCCAGTTCCTTGCTGCGCGCAGCGAGTTTCCACACCGGGTCGGTGCGGCCATCGAACACGAGGCTGGCCTGCAGCGGTGCCGGTGCATTGCCGGCGATCGCCACTTCCATATGGCCCAGGTCACCGCGGGCGACCAGGCCCAGGCGCGCCGGGGTACGCCCGCGCGGCGCCGGCATCAGCGCGCCGAGGGTGATGTCGGTGTCGTAATCGCTGCGCGGCAGGTAATGCCCGTCCACGCGGAAATCGCCGTAGCTGCTGTCCACGATCAGCTGGCGCGCGCGGAATTCGCCATTGGCGATCTCCAGCCCACCGCGCACCTTGGCGATGTCGATCAGCGGCTGCTGCGCCTGGGTGATCCGGAAGCCATCGATGATGATGGTGTCGGCCTGGATCGCCAGCGGCATTTCAATCTGCGGCAGCGAGTCCGGCCACGAGGGCAGCTCGAACGGCTCATCGCTCTTGGCCAGGTTCAACGTGGCGTTCTTGATCTGCAGTGCATCGAGCTGCAGCTTGCGGCCCAGCAGCGGCCGGATGTCCGGATCCAGGTACGCCCGTTCGGCGGTGAAATGGATGTCGTCGTAGCGGAAGTCCAGATCGTGCAGCACCAGCGGCCCGGCGACCGGGCCATCGACCTTGCTCCAGGTGAGCGAGGCGCCGACCGGCAACCGCGCGACCACCTGGGCCAGCAGCACATCGCGGCCTGCCACGGTCTGCAGCAGCCAGTACACCAGCAGCAAGGCCAACAGCACCAGGCCGAGCACGGTGAAACCGGACCACGCCCAGAAGCGGCGCTTGCGGTAGAAACGCACGCGCGGGGGCGGCGGGGTGGCGGGGGCGGAAGGCGTCGGCGTGCTCACAGGTCCGCTCCGATGTTCAGGTACAGCTGGAACTGCGAATCCGGGTTGTTCAGGCCGTGCGCGATATCCACGCGCACCGGGCCCACCGGCGATTTCCAGCGCACGCCGAAGCCCACGCCGGTGTGCAGGTCGATGGTGTTGTCGAACGCGCTGCCGGTATCGACGAATACCGCCGCGCCCCACGGCCCGCCCTTGAAGTAATGCTCATACTCGGCCGAGCCGACCACCAGGTTCTTCGCGCCGAGCGCGTACTTGTCCGGTGGTGCGGTGCGCGGGCCGACTTCGCGGAAGGCATAGCCGCGGATGCTGCGGTCGCCACCGGCGAAGAAGCGCAGGCTCGGCGGCATCGCCACCAGATCGCTGGTCCAGGTGGTGCCACCTTCGCCGCGCAGGATCAGGCGGTCGCTGTCGCCGATCGGCACATACCAGCGCAGCACCATGTTGGCCTGCACGAAGCTGGTGTCCGAGCCCGCACCTTCGACGCCGCCACGCAGGGTGGCACTGCCGCTGAGGCCACGGCGCGGGAACATCTCATCGTCCACGTTGACGTAGTCGGCGACCAGCTGCGGGTAGACCAGCGTGGAGGTGTTGTAGACCGCATCGGTGAACTCGGTGCCCGAGGCGTAGCGCCAGCGCTCACGCAGGGCGTTGATCGAGGCGATCGCGGTCCAGTACTCGTTGATCTCGCCGCTGCGGCTGGCCGACAGTTTGAAGTTGCGCAGGTCGATGTAATCGGTCTGCTCGTCATAGGCGCTGGCGGTAAACGCATACCAGCCATCGAGCCAGGCAAAGCCCGGGATGCGGTAGCTGGTGACCAGGCTCTTGCGCTTCTGCGCGTAGTCGAGCTGGGTGTTCATCTTGTGGCCGCGGCTGTTGAGGAACCGCCGCTCCAGGCCCCCACGCACACCGGCGCCACTCTCGCTGCCGTAGCTCAGGCCGGCGGTGTAGATCGTGCGCTTGGCGCGGGTCAGGTTGACGTCCACCGGCACATCGCCGTTGTCATCGGCCTGGTCCGGGCGCGGCTGGATGTCGATCACGCTGAAGTAATCGAGCTTGGTCAGCGATTCGCGCAGGCGGTCCAGTTTGCCTTCGTGGAAGTAACTGCCTTCGTCCCAGTACACCAGCGGGTCGAACAGCTTGTCGACGAAGTAATCCTGATGGAAGCGGATCTCGCCCATGTTGTAGCGGCGGCCACTGTCCCAGGTCAGATCGACATCGGCCGCGTTCTCGGCGCGGGTGATCTGCACCTGGCGCTGGGTGAAGTCGGCATCGAAATAACCACGCTCGGCCAGGCGCCGGGTGACCCGGATCTTGCTGGCTTCGTACTCGGTGTGCTCGAACCGCTGGCCCTTGCGCGGCTTGAATTTCTCGAGGTCTTCCTGGAGGTACTGGTCCAGCTGGGCCGGGCCGGTGATGTCGATGTGCTCGCGGCGGACCAGGGTCGGCGGCCCTTTCTCGACCTGGATCACCACGCGCAGGTTCTCGCCTTCGCGCGGGCTTTCCACGGTGATGGTCGGGTTGTAGTACCCGAACGGCTCCAGCGCCTCGCGGGTCTGGCGCTCTGCCTGGGACAACAGATATTCCAGCCGCGACTCGCCCTGGACCTTGCCGATGGTGTCGTACAGGGACAGCGAGACCTCGATGTTCTCGATCATCTCGGCATCGTCGCCCTTGTCCAATCCTTTGATGTCCACTTTCTCGATGGTCCCCCGTGCATGTGCCACCGAGGCGGTGGCAAGGGACAGGAACATCAGCGGAAGGGCGAATTTCGTTGGCTGCATGGCGACAGCATAACGGGCCATCGCGAGCATGCGAAATCGGCGTGGCTGTTTCAGAACGGCGGTGAAGAAGCCGTTAAATTCCGCGAGAAAGTCGCTTGCATCACACGTGGCGAGATCGATGACAACACGTCATCGGACAGAAGCGTCCGCGACACCGGGGCGACACCATATGACGCTTCCGGCACGAGTATCGGAGCGCGCCGCCCTCCCGGAAACGCAGAAGGCGCGAACAGCCGAAGCCGTCGCGCCTTCCGGTCCACCGTGGGGCGCGCGGCCCCGCCGCGTCAGTTGGACAGGTGTTCGATCGCCGCCACGCTGCCCAGGCGGTCGCCCAGGCGCTTGAGCAGGGCCAGGCGATTGGCCCGCAGCGCGGGATCCTCGGCATTGACCATCACCGCATCGAAGAACGCGTCCACCTGCGGGCGCAGGCGCGCCAGCCGGTTCAACACGCTCACGTAGTCCTTCTGGTGCAGGCTGGCGTTGCTGTCATCGATGGCCGCTTCCACGGCTTCGGCCAGTTCGCTTTCGGCCGGCTCGGCCAGCAGCGCCGGGTCGATCATGCCCGGGATCTCGCCCTCGGCCTTGCGCAGGATGTTGCGGATGCGCTTGTTGGCCGCGGCCAGCGCTTCGGCTTCCGGCAGCGCGGCGAAGGTGCCGATGGCATCGATGCGGCGGTCGAAATCGTACAGCGAGGCCGGCTTCAGCTCGGCCACCGCGTTGAAATGCGTGGCCGGCACGCCCTTGTCGGCGTAGTAGCCGCGCAGGCGGTCGATGATGAAGTCATACAGCTCCTGCGGCAGCGCCTCGGTCTTGCGTTCGGCACTGGGCTGCACGCCCGCCGGCAGGCCCGCCACGGCGGTCGCGATCAGCGCGCGCAGATCCAGGTCGAATCCGCTCTCGATCACCGTGCGGGCCAGGCCCAGCGCATTGCGGCGCAGCGCGAACGGATCCTTGTTGCCGGTCGGCTTCAGGCCTGCGGCAAAACCACCGGCCAGCGTATCCAGACGCTCGGCGATGGCCAGCACCTTGCCCAGCGGCGACAGCGCGATGTCATCCCCACCGAAGCGCGGCTGGTAGGCCTCGTCGATGGCCAGCGCGACCTCGGGCGACTCCCCGCCGACCACGGCGTAATGCCGGCCGGCTATGCCCTGCAACTCCGGGAATTCGTTGACCATGCGCGACTGCAGGTCGTTCTTGGCCAGCACCGCGGCGCGCTTGGCCAGCACCGGCTCGACGCCCACCTGCGGCGCGATGGCCTCGGCGAGGGCGGCCACACGGGTCACTTTGTCGGCGACCGAGCCCAGCTTGGCCTGGTAGGTGACGGTCTTCAGGCCATCGCCCATCGATTCCAGACCCTGCTTCAGATCTTCGTCGAAGAAGAACTTGGCATCGGAGAAGCGCGGACGGATCACGCGCTCGTAGCCCTTGGCCACTTCGGCCACGTCCTTGGAGTCGATGTTGGCGATGCCGATGAACTTCTCGGTCAGCTTGCCGCTGGCATCGAGCACCGGGAAGAACTTCTGGTTGATCTCCATCGTCTCGATCAGCGCTTCCTGCGGCACCGCCAGGAACTCGCGCTCGAAACTGCACAGCACCGGCGCCGGCCATTCGACCAGGTTGACCACCTGCTCGAGATTGTCCGGAGTGATGCGCGCCTGACCGCCGGCCTGCGCGGCCGCCGCGTTGACCTGCTCGACGATGCGGGTACGGCGCGCGTCGGCATCGACCAGCACGTAGGCGGCCTGCAGCGAGGCGACGTAGTCCTCCGGCGCGCTCAGCCACACGGTCTTGTCATGCATGAAGCGATGGCCGCGGCTCATGCGGTCAGCCTTCAGGCCCAGCACCTCGGCCTCGATGATGTCCGGGCCGTGCAGCAGCACCAGCCAATGCACCGGGCGGGCGAAGCCATAGGTGTGGCTGCCCCAGCGCATCGGCTTGGGGATCGGCATCGCGGCGATCGCCTCGCGCAGGATCTCCGGCAGCAGCGTCGCGGTGCGCGCGCCCGGCGTGGTGGAGCGGTGTACGAAGCGCTCGCCCTTGGCGTCGCTGGTACGCTCCAGCGCGGTCCAGTCGATCCCGGCCTTGGCGGCGAAACCCTGCAGCGCCTTGGTCGGCTGACCCTCGGCGTCGAGCGCGATGTTCAGGTAAGGGCCGAGCACTTCGGAATGCTGTTCCGGCTGCTCAACGGCCACGCCGGGCAGCAGCACGGCCAGGCGACGCGGGGTCGACAGCGGCTTGGCATCGCCGCGTTCAATGGTCACGCCCCGCTTGGTCAGGCCGTCCACGACGCCATCGAAGAAGGCCTGGGCCAGGCCCGGCAGCGCCTTGACCGGCAGTTCTTCGGTACCCAGTTCAATCAGCAGCGGCTGCATCGTGCTCATGCCTGCACCTCCTTGGCGGCCACGGCTTCCAGGCGTTTGGCCTCGTAGAGCCTGGCCACGGCCTGGGCCAGCGCGCGCACGCGCAGGATGTAGCGCTGGCGCTCGGTCACGCTGATCGCGCGGCGCGCATCCAGCAGGTTGAAGGCATGGCTGGCCTTGCAGACCTGCTCATAGGCCGGCAGCGGCAGGCCGACATCGACCAGCTTCTGCGCCTCTTTTTCGCAGGCATCGAAGCGATGGAACATTTCGTCCACGTCGGCGTATTCGAAGTTGTAGGTGCTCTGCTCGATCTCGTTCTGCAGGTACACATCGCCGTAGGTCACCGGGGTGCCATCCGGACCATAGGTCCAGATCAGGTCATAGACGTTGTCGCAGTTCTGCAGGTACATGCACAGGCGCTCCAGACCGTAGGTGATCTCGCCGAGCACCGGCTTGCACTCCAGGCCGCCGGCCTGCTGGAAATAGGTGAACTGGGTGACTTCCATCCCGTTCAACCACACTTCCCAGCCCAGGCCCCAGGCGCCGAGGGTCGGCGATTCCCAGTTGTCCTCGACGAAGCGCAGGTCATGCACCAGCGGATCGATGCCCAGCGCCTTGAGCGAATCCAGGTACAGCTGCTGGATGTTGTCCGGACTCGGCTTCATCGCCACCTGGTACTGGTAGTAGCGCTGCAGGCGGTTGGGGTTCTCGCCGTAGCGGCCGTCGGTCGGGCGGCGTGAAGGCTGCACGTACGCGGCATTCCAGCTTTCCGGACCGATCGAGCGCAGGAACGTGGCCGGGTGGAAGGTGCCCGCACCGACCTCCAGGTCCAGCGGCTGGATCAGCACGCAGCCCTGCTGCGCCCAATACTGGTTGAGGGTCTGGATCAGGCCCTGGAAAGTGATCGGAACGTTCGGGATCGCGGACATGCGGCGGATTCTTGCCTGCAGAAGGGGTGCGCTAGTATAGCGACCGACCGCACGGGCCTTCCGTGCCTGGGGAAATGGAGGATGGATCCACGCCTGCCAGCGGCTTATGCCAGCGTCCCTGCCGGGGGCGTGCCCCTGCCGCACGGGCGGCTGGATTTCGACCAGGTCGCCGCGGCCCTGGTTGCCGACGGCCTGGTCGCCGCCGCCGATCTGGAGCGCATCCGCTTTTCCGCCCCGGGCGCACGCAATGCCAGCGAGGTCCACCCGCTGGTGCTGCTGGCCAACCTTAAACTGGGCGCCAGCGCAGGCGGTGAGCTCGGCCTGGAGCGCCTGAGCGAGTGGCTGGCCCAGCGCGCGGGCGTGCGCTACCTGCGGGTGGACCCGACCCGGGTCGACGTCTCGGCGGTCACCGCCCTGGTTTCCCATGCCTATGCCCGCCGCCACCGCTTCCTGCCGCTGGCGGTGGACAGCGAGCGCGTGCTGGTCGCCACCAGCGAGCCGCTGGCCCAGGAATGGTTGCGCGACCTGCAACACCTGAGCCGCCGCCGGATCGAGCTGGCGATGGTGAACCCGCTCGATCTGCACCGCTACACCATGGAGTTCTACGGGGTGACGCGCTCGGTGCGCGGCGCCCGTGGCGATGTCCGCGGCGAGACCAGCAGCACCCTGCCCAGCTTCGAGCAGCTGGTGGAACTGGGCCGCGCCGGCGACGTCAACGCCGACGACCAGCACATCGTGCACATCGTGGATTGGCTGCTGCAGTACGCCTACGAGCAGCGCGCCTCGGACATTCATCTGGAGCCACGCCGCGACATGGGCCGCATGCGCTTCCGCATCGATGGCGTGCTGCACAAGGTGTTCGAGGTGCCGCCGGCGGTGATGACCGCCGTGGTCAGCCGGATCAAGGTGCTGGGCCGGATGGACCTGGCCGAGCGCCGGCGCCCGCAGGACGGCCGCATCAAGACCCGCTCCCCGGGCGGGCGCGAAGTGGAAATGCGCCTGTCGACCATGCCCACCGCGTTCGGCGAAAAGTGCGTGATGCGCATCTTCGACCCGGATGCCGCCTTCAAGAGCATCGACCAGCTCGGCTTCAGCCCGCAGGAAGCGGCCGGCTGGACCGCCCTGGTCGAGCGCCCGCACGGCATCGTGCTGGTCACCGGGCCGACCGGCTCGGGCAAGACCACCACCCTGTATTCCACGCTGAAGCGGCTGGCCACCCCGGACGTGAATGTCTGCACGGTGGAAGACCCGATCGAAATGATCGCACCGGAGTTCAACCAGATGCAGGTGCAGACCAACATCGACCTGGATTTCGCCAGCGGCGTGCGCACCCTGCTGCGGCAGGACCCGGACATCATCATGATCGGCGAGATCCGCGATCTGGAGACCGCGCAGATGGCGGTCCAGGCCTCGCTCACCGGCCACCTGGTGCTGTCCACCCTGCACACCAACGATGCGCCCTCGGCGATCACCCGTCTGCTCGATCTGGGCGTGCCGCATTACCTGCTCGCCTCCACCCTCAACGGGGTGCTGGCCCAGCGGCTGGTGCGCACCCTGTGCAGCAGTTGCAAGGTGCCCACGGTGCTCTCGGCCGAGCAATGGGCGGTGCTGACTGATGCCGATGCGGCATTACCTGAGGCGCCCACGCCATATGCACCGGTCGGCTGCATCGACTGCCGACGCACCGGTTTCCTGGGCCGCGTGGGCCTGTATGAGTTGCTGCCATTGGGTTCCAGCCTGCGCCGACACATCCGCGCGGACATGGATCTGGCCGCCTTCAACCGTGCCGCACGTGCTGAAGGGGTACGAACCCTGCGTCGCGCGGGGCTTGAAAAGGTAGCGGCAGGGCTGACTACAATCGAGGAAGTCCTCTCGGTCCTGCCTCCCCCGGATGAATTCCGCCCCATTCCTGATTCTTGAAACCGGCCAACCCGTCGCCTCGCTGCGCCGTTACGGGCGGTTTTCGCACTGGATCCGGGTCGCGGCCGGGCTGGACGCCGACGAGACCGTGGTGGTCGATGTCGAGCAGGGCGGCACCCTGCCCAGCCACCGCGATTTTGCCGGGGTGATCGTCAGCGGTTCGGCCGCCTACGTCACCGACCGCGCCGAGTGGAGCGAACGCAGCGCGCAGTGGCTGCGCGCTGCCGCCCACGACGACCGGCCGGTGTTCGGCATCTGCTATGGCCACCAGCTGCTCGCCCACGCGCTGGGCGGCGAAGTGGCCTACAACCCGGCCGGCCGCGAGTCCGGCACGATCGAGCTGGCGCTGGATCCTTCGGCGGTGGACGACCCGCTGTTCGGCGGCCTGCCGGCGCGCTTCCCGGCCCATGCCACCCACCTGCAGACCGTGCTGCGCGCGCCCGAGGGCGCGGCGATCCTGGCACGCTCGGCGCAGGACAACTGCCACGCCTTCCGCTGGGGCGCACATGCCTGGGGCGTGCAGTTCCATCCGGAGTTCGCCACCCACCACATGCGCGGCTACGTCCGCGCCCGCGCCGAGTGCATCCGCCAGCACGGCGGTTGCGCGCGCAGTGTCGCCCGCGACGTCAGCGCCGCGCCGCTGGCCCGCCAGCTGCTGCGCCGTTTCGTCCGCCAGGCACGCAACGCCTGAGGGCTGCACCGGCATGCCCCCGGACGCAACGCAGCGTCCGCGCCGCGCAGGGCGGCCTTCAGGTCACGCGCCGGGAAAACAGGGATAATCGACCGCAATCGGGCGTTCGCGCCTTCTCCCCTGTCCCGGAATGTTATGAGCGAGATTCGCAAGCTGCCGGCCTCCGCCGGCGCGGAATGGCTGGTGTCGGGTTTCACCCTGCTGCGCAAGGCGCCGTTGGCGCTGGGCCTGCTCGGCGTGATCTGGGCCGTGGCCGCGTTGCTGGTGATGTCGCTGGCGATGGTCAGCCCGGCGCTGAGTACCCTGGCGCAGCTGTTGATGGCGCTGGCCGGCCCGCTGTTCTTCGGCGGCCTGGTGTGGGCCGTGCGCGAAGTCGACCAGGGTCGCGTGGCGCAGCCTGCGCACCTGCTGCAGGGCCTGCAGGAAGGCCGCGCCTTGAACCTGCTCGCCTCGCTGCTGCCGCAGCTGGTGGCCGGCCTGTTCCTGGGCGTGTTGTTGCTGGTGCTGATCGGCAGCAGTGGCCTGCAGCACCTGAGCGAGGTGATGGTGCAGCTCAACGCGATCAGCCAGTCCGGCGCGCAGCCGGACCCGGCGCAGATCGAAGAGCTGATGGCGAGCCTGCCGGCGATGCGCATCCTGCTCTGGCTGGCACTGGTGGTGGTCACCTTCCTGGCCATGGCGCTGGCGCTGTTCACCCTGCCGCCGCAGGTGATGTTCGAGCATCGCAACGGCCTACAGGCGATGCGCCTGAGCCTGCGCGCCTGCCTGCACAACGTGCTGGCGATGCTGGTGTTCTTCCTGCTCGCCTTCGTGGCGGTGTTTGCGATCTATTTCGGCGTGATGCTGGTGGCCCTGATCGCGCAGCTGATCGGCGGCACGATGCTCGCGCTGTTCGTTGCGCAGCTGCTGCTGATGGGCGTGGTGATGCCGGTCTTCGCCGGTGCCATCTACACGGCGTGGAAGCAGATGTTCGGCCAGCAGGGGCCGCAGACCCCGCCGCCGATGCCGGGCCCGAACAACGTGTTCGCCGCCTGATCAACAAAAACCCCGGCCTTGGCCGGGGTTTTTGTTTGTGCCTTACTCCGGCTGCTCTTTTCCGCCCGGGCGGGGCACCAGCCAGCGCGCGGCGTGGATGCCCAGTTCGTAGAGCAGGCACATCGGAATGGCCAGCATCAGCTGCGAGACCACGTCCGGCGGCGTCAGCACCGCGGCCAGCACGAAGATCCCGACGATCGCATAGCCGCGACCTTCCTTGAACTGCTGCGGCGTGATCCAGCCCAGCAGCACCAGGATCACCATCGCCACCGGCAGCTCGAAGCTGGTGCCGAAGGCGAAGAAGATCGCCAGCACGAAATCCAGGTACGCCGTCGCATCCGGTGTGATCGCAATCACCTCCGGGCGGAACGTGGTGAGGAAGTGGAACACCGCCGGCAGCACCAGGAAGTACGCGAACGCGCAGCCCAGATAGAACAGCAGTACCGACGAGGCCAGCAACGGTACCGCCAGGCGTTTTTCGCGGGCATACAGGCCCGGTGCCACGAACGACCACAGCTGGAACAGCAGCCACGGCACGGCGATGAACACCGCCACGAAGAAGGTCAGTTTCAACGGCGCGAAGAACGCGCCGGCCGGATTGGTCGCGATCATCGTCTGCCCGTTCGGCAGCTGCGAGATCAGCGGTTCGGCGATCATCGTGTAGATCTGCCGCGAGAACGGCATCAACCCCAGCAGCACCACGCCCAGGCCGATCAACGCGCGCACCAGGCGCGCACGCAGCTCGATCAGGTGTTCGACCAGCGAACTCTCGTTGCTTTCATGCTCGCTCATCGCGGTGCCTCGTCGTTCGGCGGCGTGGGCACAGGCGTAAGCGGCGCGGTGTCAGTCGACGGCGGCAGGGCCGCCGGCGGATCTGCACGCGGTGCGCTGCCATCGATGCCCGGCGGCGCCATCGCATCGCGCGGCGGCTCGGCCTCCTCGGGGGCCACCACATGCTGGGCCACGCTGGCCGGGGAACCTGGTGCGGGGCCGGTCATCACCGGTTCGTCGTCCGCAGCCGCGGCGACGTCATCGCCCTGCCGTGCCACGTCCTGGCGCATCTGCTCGGCCTCGCGGCGCACCGCTTCGCCACTGGCGCGCAGCTGCGACTCGGTATCGCGCATCGAGGTTTTCACATCATCGAACTGCCGCTTGATCTCTTCGGCGTGCAGTTCACGCTCGAGCTCCTGCTTCACCGAATCCCACTGGTTGCGGGCACGGCGCACCCACAGCCCGGCAAAGCGGGCCGCCTTGGGCAGCCGCTCGGGGCCGAGGACGACCAGGGCCACCACCGCGATGACCAGCAGTTCACTGAAACCGATATCGAACACGCCAAGCCGCCCGGATCAGCGCGGGTCGCGGTCGTGCTCGGTCTGCGACGTCGTCGTCGAGTCCTGCGGACGCGAACTGTCGCTGAGCTGCGCGTTCGGCTTGTCCTCGTCGCGCATGCCCTTCTTGAATTCCTTGACGGCGCTGCCAAGGTCCTTGGCGCCGCTGGTCAGTTTCTTGGTGCCGAACACCAGCAGAACGATGACCAGCACGACCAACCAATGCCAGATGCTGAAACTGCCCATGACTCGCTCGCGTTACGTAGTGATCAGACGGTTGAGCATAGCGCACCGGCGGTAAGCCGGCGCGCGTGACAAAAGTCAGTTGCCGTCCAGCGATTCGGTACGGACTTCACCGTCGCCAACCGGCTGGAAGCCCTGCTGCGGGGCCGGTTGCGCCGGCACGGACTGCAGCGGGGCCGTGGTCGCGCCAGCAGGGGCCGGGGCAGGTGCCTGTTCAGGTCGAACCGGTACGGCGGCGGCGCGCGGCGCAGCGGCCGGCGCTGGGGCATTGCCCGCAGTGCCGCGCTTCTCGCGGGCGGTATAGGTGGCTTCCTCCAGGCGATCACGGAAGGCGACCACGTCCACCGAAGGCGGCTCGCCGACACGGCCTTCGAACACCATGCGCGGCGTGGTGTTGCTGCCGTAGGCGTCCAGGTTGGCGGCATCGTCGATCTGCAGCACGGCGCCATCCAGCGCCACACCGGCGAACAGGCCACGGGCGCGCGACCAGGACCAGATCTCAGCCTTCAGCTGGCCATCGGTGGCGGCGGCGGCGTTGCGACCGACCGGTCCGGCGGCGACGCCGGCATCGGCGCCCAGGGTGAACTTGCCGTTGACGAGATTGTCCAGGCTGCGGTCGTTGCGGAACACCAGCACCACATCGGAGGACTGCACGCCGGCCTGGAAGCCGATGCTGCCGCCGGTGAGCTTCACGAACACCGGGTTGGACCAGCTGCCATCGGGCGTCTTGACGGACATCAAGCCATGGCCGCGACGGCCGCCGATCACCAGGCCGGCCTTGATCGTATCGGGAATGACGATGACCGCTCGGCCTTCGTCGAGCAGCTTGTCGGGAATCCCCTGCTCGGGGATGTCCTGGATTTCATTCAGGACGCGCACGGCATTGCGGGCGCGCTGGTCCTCCTGTGGCCCGGCCATGGCCTGGGTCGACAGCAGGCTGGCGGAGATCAGCAGAACAAGGCTGAGGCGGCGCATGGGTGGGCTCCAGAAAGTCGATTCATACAAGATAGCGGCAGGTACGACGGTGGTCGATACGCTTCTCGACGTTAGAAGGCCGGCGATGAATCGGCAATGAGTATTCCCGGCTATCGATATGCACGCTGGATCGCGTTCATCATCCAAATCCATCCCGCCAATCGCGCAGACCTGCGAGAATGGCGGCATGCTCGACGCACCCGACACCGCCGTGCTGGCGGTCAATCTAGGCACGCCCGAGACGCCAACCGCCCCGGCGGTGCGTCGCTACCTGGCTGAGTTCCTCAGCGATCCGCGCGTGGTCGCGATTCCGCCGCTGTTCTGGAAACCCTTGCTGTTCGGGCTGATCCTGCCATTGCGCAGTGGTCGCTCGGCCGCCAAGTACGCCCAGGTCTGGCTGCCGGAGGGCTCCCCGCTGATGGTCTACACGCGCCGGCTGGCCGAGGCCATGCAGGGCCTGATGCCCGATCTGCGGGTGCGCCATGCGATGCGTTATGGCGCCCCGGCGCTGCCGGCCGAGCTGGACCGGCTGGCCGCCGAAGGCATGAAACGGATCGTGGTACTGCCGTTGTACCCGCAGTATTCGACCACCACCACGGCCTCGATCGAGGACCAGGTGCGCGAGTGGCAGCCGAAGCATCCCGGCGTCACCGTGACCCTGGTGCGCGATTACGCGGTCGATCCGGACTGGGTCGCCGCCGTCGCCGGCAGCATCCGCCAGTGGTGGGAGCAGCATGGGCGCGGCGAGAAACTGGTGTTTTCCTTCCACGGCATTCCACAGCGCCTGGCCGACGCCGGCGATCCGTATCCGCAGCGCTGCGAAGCCAGCGCCCACGCGATCGCCCACGCGCTGGAGCTGGCCGACGATGCCTGGCAGCTGACCTACCAATCGCGTTTCGGCCGTGAGAAGTGGCTCCAGCCCTACGCCGAACCCACCCTGTGGGCGATGGCCGAGAAGGGCGTGCGCAGCATGGACGTGGTCTGCCCCGGCTTTGCCACCGACTGCCTGGAAACCCTGGAAGAAGTGGCGATGGGCTTTACCGAGACCGTGGCCGAGCGCGGCGCGACAATGCGCTACATCCCCTGCCTCAACGACGCGCACGCGCATGCACTGGCCCTGTCGCGGCTGAGCATCGCGGCGCTGGCATGACGCTGCAGCCGTTCTCGCTGCCGGTGGCCGGCAGCACCGTGGCCGGCCTGCGGTCGGGTGAGACCGGCGGCACGCGCGTCCTGGCGCTGCATGGCTGGCTCGACAACGCGGCCAGCTTCGTACCGTTGGCCGCGCAACTACCGGATCTGGCGCTGGTCGCGATCGATCTGCCCGGCCACGGCCACAGCGCGCATCTGCCGCCCGGCACGCAATACAACACGCCCGGTGCGATCTGCCACGTGCTCGACGTCGCTGATGCGCTGGGCTGGGACCGCTTCGTGCTGCTCGGCCACTCGATGGGCGCCGGCATTGCCAGCCTTACCGCGGCGGCCGCACCCGAACGCGTCGAACGCCTGATCGCGATCGAGGCCCTCGGCGGTCTGCGGGGCCCGGAGAATGAAACCGCACAGCGCCTGCGTGAGCATGTGCGTGCCGCGCGGGCGCTGCCCACCCGCAGACTGCGCGTGTTCCCCGATCTGGCCGCACCGATCCGCGCCCGCATGATGGCCAACCAGCTCAGCGAGCCGTGCGCGCGCCTGCTGGTCGAACGCGGCGTCAAGCCGGTTGAAGGGGGTTTCAGCTGGTGCAGCGATCAGCGCCTGATGCTGCCCACCGCGATGCGCCTGAGCGAAGCGCAGATCGACGACCTGCTCGCCGCGATCGAATGCCCGACCCAGGTGATCTACGCCACGCCAGCGCAGTCGTATTACCCGGAGCCGTTGCGCAGCCAGCGCATCTCGTTGCTGCGCGAAGGCCGCTTGGCGGTGTTCCCGGGCACGCATCATCTGCACATGGAGCATCCGCAGGTGGTCGCTGAGGTGATCCAGGGCTTCCTCGCCGGGTAAGCCCTGCACGGTGCGACACACGGTCGCACTCAACTTATCCCGGCAACGACCGATACCGATGATGCAGGCCGATCTTCGTCGGCCGCACTGTCGTCGCTTGCTCCGCCGTTGCGAAGCCGCGCATCACCCAGGCTTCCAGGGAACGTCGTCGCAATGCCGGATTGGCCGTGCCATCGCCCACAGGACCGGGCCATGCCGGCGGTGATCGCCACCGCCGACACGGCACCTGCCGTCACCTGCTCTGCGCGTGCCCCCCTGCTTCCTTCCGCTGCTGCACCCACCGCTTCGCCGGTGACGGGTGTGGCATCCGCCTGCGCGCGATCACGCCGCGGGCTTTCCGTTTTCTGCTGATTCTGGAGCCCTCATGTCCGCCATGCCCGATGCCACCTCCCGCCCACCCGATCTGCTGCGCACGCGCACGTCCCGGCCGTCCACGGATGCCGCCTATCTGATCTCGGCCGGGGTGCTGCTTGCCGCCGCGGTAACCGCCGCGATCTGGCAGCGGCAGCCTTGGGCGCTGCTTCCCGTGGCAGTCGCGGCGCTGCTGCTGGGCGTGGTAGCACTGCGCGTGCGGCAGCAGGGCCAGGCGTTGCGGCAGGCAGAGATGCGGTCGGTCTCGCTGGCCGCGGAGGCAGCCCGCGCGCAGGCGCGCGACAGTGTCGAACATACGCACGATGCCCAGGTCCGGCAGGCACTGGATGTCTCCCGCACCGCAATGATGATCGCCGACAACGACCACGTGATCCGCTACGTGAACCAGTCGGTGGTGAGCTTGCTGCGCAACCAGCAGACCAGCCTGCGTGAGGCCTTCCCCGACTTCGACGCAGAGCGCCTGGTCGGCAGCAGCATCCACCGTTTCCATGCCAATCCGGACCGCATCCGCGCCATCCTCAATACGCTGATGGTCACCCATCACGGGCGTGTGCGGATCGGCCCGGTGCACTTCGCCCAGGTTGTCACGCCGGTATTCGATGCGAAGGGCCAGCGCCAGGGCTTCGCGGTGGAATGGCATGACCGCACCCACGAACTGCTGCTGGAACATGCCGTGGCCGATATCGTCGAGGCCGCCAGCAAGGGCGATCTTGATCGCCGGCTGCAGGCCACGGACGGAGGCGCGAGCTTCCTCAACGGCCTGACCGGCGGCATCAATCAGCTGCTGGACAGCGTGGGTGGTACGGTCGGTGAGATTCGCCGCATGCTCTCGGCACTGGCCGATGGCGATCTGGACCAGCGCATGCGGGGCGACTTCCACGGGTCGTTCCAGGCCATGCAGCGCGATGCCAATGCGACGGCGGAGCAACTGACCGCGATGGTCGAACGGATCAAGCAGTGCACCGGCTCGATTTCGCTGGCCGCCAGTGAGATCGCCAGTGGCAACGATGATCTGTCCGAGCGTACCGAACGCCAGGCTGCCCATCTGGAGGAAACCGCCGCCTCGATGGAGGAGCTGACCTCCACCGTGCGACAGAATGCCGAACACGCGCGCCAGGCCAGTGCCTTGGCGCACGGCGCACATGACGTCGCCACCCGCGGCAGTCGGGTGGTGAGCGAGGTGGTGACCACCATGGACGCCATCCAGACCGCCTCTCACCGCATCGGCGACATCACGCGCGTCATCGACGGGATCGCCTTCCAGACCAATATTCTTGCCCTCAACGCCGCCGTGGAAGCAGCACGTGCAGGCGAGCAGGGCCGCGGCTTCGCGGTGGTGGCCAGCGAGGTACGCAGCCTGGCCCAGCGTTCGGCCGAGGCCGCCAAGGAGATCAAGGGCCTGATCGATGCCTCCGTGGTACAGGTTGCCGACGGCGCGCGCCTGGTCCAGGACGCCGGGCAGACCATGGGCGAGATTGTGAGCAGCGTGGCCGGTGTCAGCGGCATCATGGCCGAGATCTCTTCGGCCTCGCAGGAGCAGGCCGCCGGCATCGATCAGGTCAACCGGACGGTGGCGCAGATGGACGATGCCACCCAGCAGAATGCGGCGTTGGTCGAAGAGGCGAGTGCAGCGGCACGCCTGTTGGAGGCGCAGGCTGCCGACCTGACCCAGGCAGTGGCCGTGTTCCGTCATCAGGAACAGGCGTACCGCCCGGCCGCGGTGGCCTGACCGGCGTCAGTCCAGCACGCGTTTCGGCGCGCCCTGCAGCCAAGCGGCGATAGTCTCCACCCCCTGGCCGAAATAGTCCCGGTAATTGCGCGCGGTGACGTAGCCCAGAGGGGGCGTCGCCAATACGTTGGGCAATGTGCGCAGCGGATGCCCGGCCGGGAGGGGTTCGATGTCGAAGACATCCAGGCCAGCACCGGCGATGCGCTTGTCAGTCAGGGCGTCGATCAACGCCTGCTGATCGATCCGGCCCGCGCGTGCGGTATTGATCAGACATGCGTGTGCCGGCATGCAGGCCAGCGTGTCGGCATCCACGATCGCGGGGCTGCGTTCGCCCAGGACCCGGTGCAGCGACACCACCTCGCTGCCAGCGAACAGGGCCTGCTGCGATGTAGCCCATTGCACCGCCGCCGCACGTGGCGCGTCGAGATTCGGACGCCCTGCACTGACCTGCATCCCGAACGCCTGGCCGATCTGCGCCACGCGCTGACCGATCTTCCCCACTCCCAGCAGTCCCAACCGCGCACCATGCAGGTCACGGCCGACCGTCTGCTGCCACGGCCCGTCGCTGCGCAATGCATTGGCCTCAGGCACCAGGTGGCGCATCAGGCCGAGGATCAGCGCCCAGGTGATCTCCACGGCAGGCTCGGGATGGCTGTCGGTGCCGCAGACGATGACGCCCTGCGCTTTCGCTGCCGCGACATCGATGGCCGCATGGCGCATGCCGCTGGTGATCAGCAGGCGTAGACAGGGCCGGCGGGCCAACAGTGCCGCGGTGATCGGTGTGCGTTCGCGCATGGCCACCAGGATGTCGGCATCGCCGAGCGCGGCGACCCGTGCGTCCGTGGTGGGAGGGGCTGAAACGCAGACAAAAAGAAAACCCCGCTGCGTGAGCAGCGGGGTTTTCGGGGTAAAAACCCTGGCGATGACCTACTCTCGCATGGCTTAGGCCACACTACCATCGGCGCAGCTGCGTTTCACTTCCGAGTTCGGGATGGGATCGGGTGGTTCCACAGCGCTAATTTCACCAGGGAGACAGTTGGAGCGTCGCCATCCTAAAGAAACGGATAAGGCGCCTGCCTCTCGTAAGTCTTGTGACGTAGCGTGCACTTGGGATCTATCGACATGTCATGTCGGCCAAGGCAACTTGAGGTTATATGGTCAAGCCACACGGATCATTAGTATCAGTTAGCTCAATACATTGCTGTACTTACACACCTGACCTATCAACCACATAGTCTATATGGTTCCTTCAGGGGGCTTGTGCCCCGGGAGATCTCATCTTGAGGCGCGCTTCCCGCTTAGATGCTTTCAGCGGTTATCGCTTCCGAACATAGCTACCCGGCAATGCCACTGGCGTGACAACCGGAACACCAGAGGTTCGTCCACTCCGGTCCTCTCGTACTAGGAGCAGCCCCTCTCAAATCTCCAACGCCCATGGCAGATAGGGACCGAACTGTCTCACGACGTTCTGAACCCAGCTCGCGTACCACTTTAAATGGCGAACAGCCATACCCTTGGGACCGACTACAGCCCCAGGATGTGATGAGCCGACATCGAGGTGCCAAACACCGCCGTCGATATGAACTCTTGGGCGGTATCAGCCTGTTATCCCCGGAGTACCTTTTATCCGTTGAGCGATGGCCCTTCCATACAGAACCACCGGATCACTAAGTCCTAGTTTCCTACCTGCTTGATCCGTCGATCTTGCAGTCAAGCACGCTTATGCCTTTGCACACAGTGCGCGATGTCCGACCGCGCTGAGCGTACCTTCGAGCTCCTCCGTTACTCTTTAGGAGGAGACCGCCCCAGTCAAACTACCCACCATACACGGTCCCCGATCCAGATTATGGACCTAGGTTAGAACGTCAAGCACGACAGGGTGGTATTTCAAGGATGGCTCCACTGCAGCTAGCGCCACAGTTTCATAGCCTCCCACCTATCCTACACAGACGAACTCAACGTTCAGTGTAAAGCTATAGTAAAGGTTCACGGGGTCTTTCCGTCTTGCCACGGGAACGCTGCATCTTCACAGCGATTTCAATTTCACTGAGTCTCGGGTGGAGACAGCGCCGCTGTCGTTACGCCATTCGTGCAGGTCGGAACTTACCCGACAAGGAATTTCGCTACCTTAGGACCGTTATAGTTACGGCCGCCGTTTACTGGGGCTTCGATCAAGAGCTTCGCCTTGCGGCTGACCCCATCAA